>NZ_JBITFA010000002.1:0-192179 GCF_044455705.1 Kitasatospora sp. NPDC051170
AGCCCTGTAAGGGGTGGAGTTGACCGGTACTAATAGGCCGAGGGCTTGTCCTCAGTTGCTCGCGTCCACTGTGTTGTTCTGAAACAACGACCCCCGATCCCCATGAGAAGTGGGGGGTTGGGTGCGGTTGACAGTTTCATAGTGTTTCGGTGGTCATAGCATGAGGGAAACGCCCGGTTACATTCCGAACCCGGAAGCTAAGCCTCATAGCGCCGATGGTACTGCAGGGGGGACCCTGTGGGAGAGTAGGACGCCGCCGAACAATTATTCAAAGCCGCGGCCCCAGCGATTTCGCTGGGGCCGCGGCTTTTTTGTTTTCCGCGAACGTGCACAACAAGGCCGGCCAGACCGGGACCCCCTCCGCCCAGGCGCGGGGGGATCCAGGATGCCGGACAATGGAGAAGGCGCATGGCCAGGAGGCCGGGCGCCGATACCGCGGCGGCAGTGAACCTGCCGGATACGCGGTGGAGCTGAAGAAGCAGAAGGAGTCACCAAATGTCGAACCAGTCCCAGGACCGTCCTGAGCGCCGATCGGACGGGGGCCGCGGCGACGAGCCCCGGTCCCGTGGGGGCTGGTCCAACGACCGTCAGGGCGGCGGCTTCCGCCGCGACGACCGTCGCGATGACCGTCCGTCGGGTGGCTACCGGGGTCGTGACGACCGTCCGTCCGGTGGCGGCTTCCGCGACCGTGACGACCGCCAGGGTGGTGGCGGCGGTGGCTACCGGGGTCGTGACGACCGTCCGTCCGGCGGTGGCTTCCGCGACCGCGATGACCGCCAGGGTGGCGGCGGCTTCCGCCGCGACGACCGCCCTTCGGGCGGGTACCGGGGGCGTGACGATCGTCCGGCCGGCGGCGGCTTCCGTGGCGGCCGTGACGACCGGCCGTCCGGTGGTGGGTTCCGTCGCGATGACCGCCCCTCGGGTGGTTTCCGTGACCGTGACGACCGCCAGGGCGGTGGCGGCGGCTTCCGCCGTGATGACCGCCCCTCCGGTGGTGGGTTCCGTCGCGATGACCGCCCCTCGGGTGGTTTCCGTGACCGCGATGACCGTCAGGGCGGTGGCGGCGGCTTCCGTCGCGACGACCGCCCGTCCGGTGGTTTCCGTGACCGTGACGACCGCCAGGGCGGCGGTGGCTTCCGTGGCGGCCGTGACGACCGTCCCGCCGGTGGCGGTTTCCGCCGCGATGACCGCCCCTCCGGTGGCTTCCGTCGGGATGACCGTGATGACCGTCCGCGTCGTGACGACCGTCCGGCCGGTGGCGGCTTCCGTGACCGCGATGACCGTCAGGGCGGTGGCGGCGGCTTCCGTCGCGACGACCGTCCGTCGGGCGGCTTCCGTGGCGGCCGTGACGACCGTCCCGCCGGTGGTGGCTTCCGCCGTGACGACCGCCCCTCGGGTGGTTTCCGTGACCGTGACGACCGTCAGGGCGGTGGCGGCGGCTTCCGCCGTGACGACCGTCCGTCCGGTGGCGGCTTCCGTCGCGACGACCGCCCCTCGGGTGGTTTCCGTGACCGTGACGACCGTCCGTCCGGTGGTGGCTTCCGTCGCGATGACCGCCCCTCGGGTGGTTTCCGTGACCGCGATGACCGTCAGGGCGGTGGCGGCGGCTTCCGCCGTGACGACCGCCCGTCGGGCGGCTTCCGTGGCGGCCGTGACGACCGTCCCGCCGGTGGTGGCTTCCGCCGTGACGACCGCCCCTCGGGTGGTTTCCGTGACCGCGATGACCGTCAGGGCGGTGGCGGCGGCTACCGAGGCGGCCGTGACGACCGTCAGGGTGGCGGCTTCCGCGGCCGCGATGACCGCCAGGGCGGTGGGTACCGGGGCCGTGACGACCGCGACGACCGCGGTGGTTACCGCCGCGACCAGGACGACCGGCGGGGCAACTACGAGCCCGTCAAGCGTCTGCCGATCCCGGAGGACGTCACGGGCTTCGAGATCGACGCGGACGTGCGTCAGGAGCTCAAGAGCCTGCCCAAGACCCTCGCCGACGACGTCGCCCGCAACCTGGTGATGGTCGCCCGCCTGCTCGACAGCGAGCCGGAGGAGGCGTACCAGTACTCCCGCGTCGCGCTCCGTCTGGCCTCCCGCGTGGCGGCCGTCCGTGAGGCGGCGGGCTTCGCCTCGTACATGACGCAGCGGTACTCCGAGGCGCTGACCGAGTTCCGCGCCGCCCGTCGGATGACCGGCCGTGCGGACCTGTGGCCCGTGATGGCCGACTGCGAGCGCGGTCTGGGCCGCCCGGAGCGCGCCCTGGCGATGGCCGGCGAGCCCGAGGTCAAGCAGCTGGACAAGGCCGGTCAGGTCGAGATGCGTCTGGTCGCCGCGGGTGCCCGCGCCGACATGGAGCAGTTCGACGCGGCTGTCGTCACCCTGCAGAGCCCGGAGCTGGCCTCCAGCTCGGTGCAGCCGTGGACCGCGCGTCTGCGGTACGCCTACGCCGAGGCCCTGATCGCCGCCGGCCGGGCCGACGAGGCCCGTGATTGGTTCGCGAAGGCCGCCGAGGCCGACACCGAGGGCAGCACCAACGCCTCGGAGCGGCTGGCCGAGATCGACGGCGTGGAGTTCACCGACGCGCTCGACCCGGAGCTGGCCGAGGAGACGGCCGAGCAGGCCGAGGCCCCGGCGAAGAAGCGCGCCGGCGAGGTCTCCGACGACCGCGTGATCTTCGAGGACGAGGAGGACGTCGAGGAGTTCTACGACGAGGACGACCTCGAGATCGACGAGGACTTCGACGGCGTGGTCCCCGGGCGCGAGACCAAGAGCACCGAGAAGGCCGAGAAGGCCGAGAAGGCCGAGAAGGCCGAGGAGACCGACCAGGTCTGAGCCCTTCGGCCGTGGTGAGCCGTGGTGAGCCGCGGTGACACGAGTGAGGCCCTGCCGTTCCCCCGAGGGGGAGTGGCAGGGCCTCATCGCGTTGCGGGTGACGCCCCCCGAGGGCGTCAGTCCGGTGTCAGCTCGGTGTCAGCCAAGTTCGAGGTTGCGCAGCACCAGGCCGGTGGCCGGTTTCGGCCCGAAGGAGGTGGACTTGCGCGGCATGGTGACGCCCTGCTCGGCGAGCCGCCGCACCACGCTCTCCTTCACGGGGTGCAGCAGGACGGCGGTGCCGCCGGTGCGGGCGGCCTCCCGTTCGGCGGAGGCGGCGGTGTGCAGGTAGCCGATGTCGTCGGGGCCGTCCGGGACGTGCCAGGTGTGGTCGAGCAGGGTGGCGTGCAGCACGGTGGCGTCCAGGCGGCGCCACTCCTCGGGCCGGTCGTGCGGCACGGTGGCGTCGAGCAGGGCCTCCTCGGGCTCGCCGACGAGCCAGAAGACGCCGTCCCCGCCGGTCAGGACGAAGCCGTTGCCGCCGTGGCGCTTCTGCTCGGCGAGGGCCTGGAGGGCGGCGGTCAGCGGGCCGGGCACCTCCTTGACCCGCCAGTGTTCGCCGAGCCCGTCCAGTGCCTCGGCGATCGGCAGGCGGTACAGCACCCGGTGGATGGCCCGTACGCGCAGCGGGTAGCGGGCGGTGTCCACGAGCAGGACCAGGCCCCGGTCCCAGGGGCTGCGCGGCAGGTGGCGGTGCTCGCGCTGGAGGCGCAGGTACATCTCCCAGCGGTGGTGGCCGTCGGCGATCAGCGCGCGGCAGGTGGCGAGGTCGCGGCCGATCTCGGCGATGTCCTCGGCGTCGGTGACGGCCCACAGCCGGTGGTGGGTGCCGTCGCTGGTGGCGGTGGAGAGCAGGGGCTCGCCCTGGACCGTCCGTTCGATGACCTCGGAGGCGCCGCCCTTGCCCCGGTAGGTGAGCAGCAGCGGTTCGAGGTTGGCACGGGTCGTGCGCATCAGGCCGACGCGGTCGGCGACCGGGCGGGGCATCACGTCCTCGTGCGGGAGGACGACGCCGGCCTCGCGGTCGCTGACGGCGAGGGCGCCGATCAGGCCGCGCTGGAGCAGTTCGGGAGAGTCGGCGGTGGCGGGAAGGCGCTGTTCGTAGACGTAGAGGGCGGGTTCGGAGTCGGAGGAGAGGATGCCCTCGCGCTGCCAGTCGGCGAGCAGCCGGGCGGCGTGGCGGTATTTGGTGTCGCGATCGGGTCGGTCGCCGGCGTCCTCCGGCTCGGGTCTGGGAAGGATCAGCCGGACGACGTTGTGCGGATCGGCGGTCTCGAGGTCCAGCCGACGCCCTGGGTCGACCACGTCGTAGGGCGGGGACATCACCGCGGCGAGCGCACCGACCCGGTCGGGGACGTAGCGCAGACCTCGGAAGGGGGACAGGGACAGTCCTGCGGCGGCGACGTGCCCGGGATCTCCGGGGCCGCCCTCGGGAGTCTCGACTCCGTCGTATGCACTGGGTGTGCTCATTCTGGGCATCGTAACCGGGTACGCGTTGTTGAGAGATCGGAACGCCCGCCTCCGCGGGCGCGGGAGTGCGACCGAGGGCGAGGTACGGCGTGGACGACGGTCAGGACCGGCTGGGCGAGGGGCTCGACGGGACGGGCGGCGGGGTGCCGCCGCAGAGCCGGGGAGGGGAGCCGACCGGCGACGTGTACGACTGGTTCCGGCGCGGCGCGAGGCTGCTGGCGCAGGGCAACCCGGCCGCCGCCGAGCAGTTGCTGGCCCGGGCGGCGGCCGCCGAGCCGCACTCGCGCAGCATCCGGGAGGCGCTGGCGCGGGCCCAGTTCGACGCGGGCTCGTACGCGGCGGCGCTGGAGAACTTCCGGGCCGTGGCGCTGGCCGATCCGTCCGACGACTACGCTCAGTTCGGGTGGGGCGTCTCGGCGGCCCGGCTGGGCGACTTCGAGACCTCGGCCGAGCACCTGGCGCTGGCCGTGGCGATGGCGCCCGGCACCGACCACTACCGGGCGGCGCTGCGGCAGACCAGGGCGACCCTGGCGGCCCGCACCGGGGCGTACGGCCCGCTGCTGCCCGGGGCGCCCGGGTACCTGGAGCCCGGGGCGGAACGACACGACGCCAGTGAATGACGCCAGTGAATGACGCCCGTGAATGACGGCAGTGAATGACGCCCGTGAACGGCGGCAGCGAACGACGGCAGTGAATGAGGTAGCGCAGGCATGAGCGAGACGGCCCCCATCGAGCGACGCACCGCCCCCGGCGGGAGCGCGGCCCCGCTGACCGGGGAGTACGACACGGCGCTGCTGGACCTGGACGGCGTGGTGTACGCGGGCCCGCACGCGATCGAGCACGCCGTGGAGTCGCTGGACGCGGCGCGGGCGGCGGGGATGCGGCTCGCGTACGTGACCAACAACGCCTCCCGGCCGCCCCGCGTGGTGGCCGAGCACCTGACCGGGCTGGGCGTGCCGGCCGAGCCGGCGGACGTGATCAACTCGGCGCAGGCCGCCGCCCGGGTCGTCGCCGAGCAGGTGCCGGCCGGGGCGAGGGTGCTGGTCGTCGGCGGGGCCGGGCTGGAGGAGGCGCTGGCCGAGCGTGGTCTGGTCGCCGTCCGCACGCTGGCCGAGGAGCCGCAGGCCGTCGTCCAGGGCTACGACCCGACGGTGGGCTGGGCGCAGCTGGCCGAGGCCGCGTACGCCGTCCAGAGCGGGCTGCCGTGGGTGGCCTCGAACACCGACCTGACCATCCCGACCGCCCGTGGCATCGCGCCGGGCAACGGGACGCTGGTCGCGGCGGTGCGGGCGGCGGCCGGGGTGGACCCGGTGGTGGCGGGCAAGCCGCAGCCGCCGATGCACCGGGAGACGGTGCTGCGCACGGGTGCGCGGCGGCCGCTGGTGGTCGGCGACCGGCTGGACACGGACATCGAGGGCGCGTTCAACGGCGGGGTGGACAGCCTGCTGGTCTTCACCGGGGTGACCACCCCGGCGGAGCTGCTGGCGGCCCCGGCCGAGCACCGGCCGACCTACCTGGCGAAGGACCTGCGGGGGCTGCTGACGGCGCACCCGGAGGTGGCGGCGGCCGGCGCCGGGTTCGTCTGCGGCGGCTGGACGGCGACGGCCGAGGGCGGCGCGCTGCGGCTGTCGGGGGCGGGGGACCGCTGGGACGGCCTGCGGGCGCTGTGCGCGGCGGCGTGGACGGCGCTGGACGCGGGCGCCGGGGCGGTGGACGGAGGGAAGGCGCTGGCGGAGCTGGGGTTCTAGGACCGCCGGCTCAGAGGAGGGTGCGCAGGCGCAGCAGGTCGCGGAATCCGGCCTCCAGCCGGACGCGGCCGCTCGCCCAGGCGGAGGCGAAGTTGAGCCCGCCGCCGACGAGGGCGACCAGGTCGTCGCTGCTCATGGTGAGCCGGATCTCGGCCTTCTCGGCGGGCGCGCCGGGGGTGGAGACGACGTCCTGGATGCTGCCGTCGCGCAGGCGGCCGGTGAAGGTCAGGTCGAGGTCGGTGATCCGGCAGCTGAGCGAGCGGTCGAGCGCGGCGGCCTTGCGGACGTCCCCGGTGGACTTCGCCATGTTGCGGCTGAGCTGCTCCAGGGCCTCGCGGCACTCTTCGGCGTTGGCCATGACGGCCCTCTCTTTCGACTCTTGCCGGGCGGTCGCCGCCGGGGCACGCACCTCGCCGGCTTCTCGTCAGTCGCCGATGCTCCGCATCTACTCCCTCCTCGGCACCGCCGATGCACGCACCCCAACGACGCCCGCTGATCCGACAAGAGTCGAAAGAGAGGGCCGGGTCCGTTCCCGGGGCGTGACGGTGACTGAAGGGGCCACGGTACCCCAGGGCGTGTTTGGCGGTAGCGTCGTGCGTGGGAACGGCCCGGGACGGCCCGGGTCAATGGCGACGGAGCGATGCGCGCAGGCGCTGAGGAGGCACCCGGATGCTGCCGAGGACGGTGCGGGGAGCGGTGGCGGCCGCCGCCGTGGTGGTGGAGGAGGTCGGCAGGCGGGTCACCGCCACGGCGGCGACGGTCCTGGAGAGGACCGGGGTCGACGTGGCCGAGGTGGAGCGCCGGTTCGGCGGCCAGTTCCCGCCCTCCGCCGAGCAGTTGCAGACCCTGGCCGGGGAGGCGTTCACCGCCGGGCGTGCCGGGGTGGACCTGGCGGTCGGGGTGGCGCGCGGCGAGGTGGAGAAGGTCTTCGAGAAGGTCGGGGACCAGGTCACCAAGGTGGGCGTGGTGCTGGCCTATCTGGAGAGCAAGCTGCGCGAGGTCGAGGGCGAGGAGGCGGCGCAGCCCGCGCCGGACCCGTATGCGACCGAGGCTCCGGCGCCCCGGGCGGACGACCTGTTCGGGCGCGGCTGGGAGGAGCGGGCCGACGAGCCGGTCCTGGCCGAGCGAGTGGAGGTGGACGAGCCGGTGGAGGTCGACCCGCCGGTGCCGCCCGTGGCCCCGGTCGTGCCGGTGCGCAAGGCTGCCGCGAAGAAGGTGGCGGTCGAGAGGACGGCGGCGCAGAAGACCACCGCGAAGAAGACGACGGCGAAGAAGACCACCGCGAAGAAGACCACGGCCTCCAAGGCGACGGTGAAGCAGCCGACCGTGAAGAAGGCGGCCGCGGCGAAGAAGACCGCCGTCAAGAAGACGACCGTGCGCAAGGCCACCAGCCGGAAGCAGCCCGATGGCGAGTGAGCCCGGCGGGGCGGACCCGGCCGCCGAGACGGCCGCCGAGGTGACCGGCCCGCTGGGCGTGGAGTTCACCGCGACCGGGCACCCCGGGGTGGACACGGCCCTCGCCCGGCTGGAGGCGTTGGACGGGGTGCCGGCCGAGGCGCACGTCCCGGTGTACGAAGATGTTCACCAGCGGCTGGTCGACACGCTGGCCGCGCTCGACCAGGACTGATCGCAACCCGCACCACCCGTAGGAGCTGAAGTACCAGTGGCAGTGGCACGACGCCGACTCGACGCGGAGCTCGTCCGCCGCAAGCTGGCCCGGTCGCGCGAGCACGCGTCCGAGCTGATCGCGGCCGGGCGGGTGACGGTCGGCGGGACCACCGCGACCAAGCCGGCCACCCAGGTGGAGACCTCGGCGGCCGTCGTGGTGGCCAAGGACGACAACGACCCCGACTACGTCTCGCGCGGCGGCCACAAGCTGGCCGGGGCCTTCGCGGCCTTCGTGCCGCAGGGCCTGGTGGTCGAGGGCCGCCGGGCCCTGGACGCGGGCGCCTCCACGGGCGGGTTCACCGACGTGCTGCTGCGCGCCGGTGCGGCCCACGTGCTGGCGGTGGACGTCGGTTACGGGCAGCTGGCCTGGTCGCTGCAGAGCGACGAGCGGGTGACGGTGATGGACCGCACCAACGTGCGCGAGCTGACCCTGGAGACGATCGGTGGCGCGCCCGTCGACCTGGTGGTCGGGGACCTGTCCTTCATCTCGCTGGGCCTGGTGCTGCCCGCGCTCGCCGCCTGCGCGGCCGAGGACGCGGACCTGGTGATGATGGTCAAGCCGCAGTTCGAGATCGGCAAGGAGCGACTGGGCAGCGGCGGGGTGGTGCGCAGCCCGCAGCTGCGCGCCGAGATGGTGCGCCAGGTCGCCGGGCAGGCGTGGGAGCTGGGTCTGGGCGTGCGCGCGGTCACCGCGAGCCCCCTGCCGGGGCCGTCGGGGAACGTCGAGTACTTCCTCTGGCTGCGGCGCGGCGCCCCGCAGTTGGACCCGGCGGAGGCGGACCGGGCCGTCGCGGAGGGGCCGCAGTAAAGGCGTGCCGACGTGATCCGACAAACACGCCCTAAGCTCCTCAGCGGACGTCCGGTCCGTCATGCTGGGTGGCGCGACCGAACCGGGGCTCAGGGCGCCCGGCAGGCGTAGGGCCCGGCAGGCGTAGGCCCGGCAGGCGTAGGCCCGGCAGTCGTAGGGAGAGGGGCAGCGGCATGAGCGATGAAGAGCGCACGGTCTTCCTGATCGCGCACACCGGGCGGGAGACGGCGCTGCGCAGCGTCGAGGCGCTGGTGCACGGGCTGCTCAAGGCGGGTATCCGGATCAGGCTCCTCGCCTACGAGGCGGAGGGGCTGGACCTGCCCGAGGGCGTCGAGAAGGTCGTCGAGGGGCCCCGGGCGGCGGACGGCTGCGAGCTGATCCTCGTCGCGGGCGGGGACGGGACGCTGCTGCGCGGCGCGGAGTTGGCGCGTGAGCACGGGCTGCCGATGCTCGGGATCAACCTGGGGCGGGTCGGCTTCCTCGCGGAGGCCGAGCGGGACGACCTGGCCGTGGTGGTCGAGCGGGTGGTCGACGCCGACTACGAGGTCGAGGAGCGGATGACGATCGACGTCCTGGTGCGTACCAACGGCGATGTGGTGCACCAGGACTGGGCGTTGAACGAGGCGTCGATCGAGAAGGCGTCCCGGGAGCGGATGCTGGAGGTCGTGACGGAGGTGGACGGCCGTCCGGTCTCCAACTTCGGCTGTGACGGGGTGGTGTGTGCGACCCCGACCGGTTCCACCGCGTACGCGTTCTCGGGCGGGGGCCCGGTGGTGTGGCCGGAGGTGGAGGCGCTGCTGATGGTGCCGATCTCCGCGCACGCGCTGTTCGCCCGGCCGTTGGTGACCTCCCCGGATTCGGTGCTGGCCGTCGAGGTGCAGCCCAAGACCCCGCACGGGGTGCTCTGGTGCGACGGGCGGCGTTCGGTCGAACTGCCCGCCGGCGCGCGGGTGGAGGTGCGCCGGGGGCAGACGCCGGTGCGGCTGGCCCGACTGCACCGGGCGCCGTTCACGGACCGCCTGGTCGCCAAGTTCGCGCTGCCGGTGACGGGTTGGCGGGGGCGCTCCGACACGGAGCGCTGACGGCCCGTCGGTTTCCTTACGGGGGTGGCGGCTGGGTGTCGTCGGCGGTGGCGAAGCCCGGCCCGGCGGCCGCGCGGGCGGCCAGGTCGGCGAGCCGGTCGACGGCGGCGGGAACGGCCGCGGCGGGCACCGTGAACGGGATGCGCACGTGGTGCTCGAAGGCGCCGTCCGAGCCGAAGCGGTTGCCGGCGGCGATCCGCACCCCGTGCTGCTCGCCGGCCCGGGCCAGCGCGGCGCCGGACAGGGTGCCGGTGGAGACCCACAGCACCAGGCCGCCGGGCGGCAGGTGGAAGCGCCAGTCGGGCAGCCGCTCGGGCAGGGCGGCGGCGAAGGCGTGCGCGGTGGCGCGCAGCCGGGCGAACCGTTCGGCGCGGATCCGCGCCAGTGGTTCGCCGAGCAGTTCGGTGGCGATGAGCTGTTCGAGGACCGGGCTCCCGGCGTCGCTGTAGACCCGCTCGGTGGCCAGCCGACGCACCAGCTGGGGCGCGGCCCGTACCCAGCCGATCCGCAGGCCGCCCCAGAGCAGCTTGGCGGCCGAGCCGACGGTGATCACCTGGGCGGCGCGGTCCAGGGCCGCCATCGGGCGCGGCAGGGGCTCGGACTCCGGTACGCCCCAGCCGAGTTCGGCCGTGGTCTCGTCGACCAGGACGAGGGTGCCCGAGGCGCGGGCGGCGGCCAGCAGCTCGCGGCGCGGCTCCTCGGGGACGAGGGCGCCGGTCGGGTTGTGGAAGTCGGGGATGAGGTAGGCCACCTTGGGCGAGGCCCCGCGCAGCACCTGGCGCCACTCGGCGAGGTCCCACGCCGGGGTGGGGCCCGTCTCGCGGGCCCCGGGCGTCCAGGCGAAGGGCACGGGCACCAGCCGGGCGCCGGTGAGGCGCAGGGCCTGCAGGGTGTGGGCGTAGCTGGGCGCCTCGACGGCGACGCGGTCGCCGCGGCCGACCAGCAGTCGCTGGACGAGGTGCAGGGCCCCCATGGCGCCGGTGGTGACGAGGATCTGGTCGGGCGTGGTCGCCAGCCCGCGCTCGGTGTAGCGGCGGGCGAGGGCCTCGCGCAGCACCGGCAGGCCCGTGGGGTAGTGGCCGTGCCCGGTGGCGTAGTGGGGCAGCAGCTCGACGGCGCGGGCGGCGGCCCGGCCGAGCCAGGGCTCGGGGGCGGGCAGGGCGGCGATGCCGAGGTCCAGGGTGGCGCCCTGCTCGTGCGGGGGGAGGGGGTGCAGGGCGTCGGTGGGCGGCGGGGTGCCCTCGGGCAGGGCCGTCCAGCTGCCGGAGCCGCGGCGGCTGCGCAGGTAGCCCTCGGTGCGCAGGGTCTCGTAGGCGGTGGCGACGGTGGTGCGGCTGAGGTCGAGGCCCGCGGCGAGTTCGCGTTCGGCGGGCAGCCGGGCGCCGACGGGCAGACGGCCCTCGGTGACGAGCAGCCGGATCTGCCCGGCGAGGGTCCGGTAGGCGGGGCGGCGGGCGCCGGTGGGCTCGGGCAGCCGGGTGGCGGCCAGCAGCCGGGCGAGCGCGGGCGGGGTGACGGTGGTGTGCCAGTCGGCCATCGGCGGCGGGTTTCCAGTCCACTTGCTCGTGATTGGCCCTTGGGTGGGCCGTTTTGGCCCGCCCATCATGGCAGGGCGGCCGTCGGGGCCGCCACCGCCGGAGCCGCCGCCCCGGGGTGCAGCACCACCCGCAGGAGCACCCGTTGGCCACCACGACCACCCCGACCCCGACCCCGACCTCGACCGCGACCTCGACCTCGACCTTGACCCCGACCTCGACCGCCGGAACGAGCGCAACGGCCGGAGCGGCCCGCCCGAGCCTGGCCGTCCGCGTCCTCGGCGACACCCACGCCCTGGGCCGGCGCCTGCCGCAGCTGGCCTTCGGCCTGGTGCTGTACGGCACCAGCATGGGGCTGATGCTGCGCTCCGGCCTCGGCCTGGACCCGTGGGACGTCTTCCACCAGGGCCTCCAGCGCACCATCGGCCTCTCCGTCGGCGCCTGGGTGACGATCATGGGCGCCCTGGTGCTGCTGCTGTGGATCCCGATGCGCCAGCGCCCGGGCGTGGGCACCGTCGCCAACGTGGCGGTGATCGGCGCGGCCATGGACGGCGCCCTGCGCCTGTTCGACGCGCCCGGGGGCCTGCCGGCCCGGATCGCGCTGATGGTCGGCGCCGTCCTGCTCAACGGCCTGGCCACGGGCCTCTACATCGGCGCCCGCCTGGGCTCCGGCCCGCGCGACGGCCTGATGACGGGCCTGCACCGGCGCACCGGCCGCTCGCTGCGCCTGGTGCGCACCGGGATCGAGGTCACGGTGCTGCTGGCGGGGATCCTGCTCGGCGGCACCGCCGGGGTCGGCACCGTCCTGTACGCGCTGGCGATCGGCCCGCTGGCCCAGCTGTTCCTGCCCTGGTGCACCGTGCCGGGCCCGGCCGGGATCGAGGGGGAACCCACGGTGCAAACGCCCCGGAAGGGATGAACTTCGCGGCATGCAGTTGCCGCGCGCCGTTGCCGCTCGTCGCGCGCCGGGGGTGGAACCTCGTAAGGTCGTCTCCGTGTTGGACGAGATGCGGATACGGGATCTTGGGGTCATCGACGACGCGGTGGTCGAACTCGCCCCCGGCTTCACCGCCGTGACCGGTGAGACCGGTGCAGGCAAGACCATGGTCGTGACCAGCCTCGGCCTGCTGCTCGGCGGCCGCGCCGACCCGGGCCTGGTACGCAACGGCGCCGGGCGGGCCGTGGTCGAGGGCAGGCTCGAGCTGCCGCCGGGCTCCCCGGCGGCGGCCCGCGCGCTGGAGGCCGGGGCGGAACTGGACGACGGCGCCCTGTTGGTCAGCCGCACCGTCTCCGCCGAGGGCCGCTCCCGCGCGTTCGTCGGCGGCCGGGCCGTGCCGGTCGGGCTGCTCGCCGAGCTCGGCGAGGACCTGATCGCCGTCCACGGCCAGACCGACCAGCAGCGGCTGCTGCGCCCGGCCCGCCAGCGCGGCGCCCTGGACCGCTACGCGGGCGAGGCCGTCGCCGAGCCGCTGGCCCGCTACCGGGAGACCTACCGCGAGCTGCGCGAGGTCGCCGCCACGCTGGAGGAGCTGACCACCCGGGCCCGCGAGCGCGCCCAGGAGGCCGACCTGCTGCGCTTCGGCCTGGACGAGATCGCCGCCGCCGAGCCCGTCGCCGGGGAGGACGTCGAGCTGGCCGCCGAGGCCGAACGCCTCGGCCACGCGGACGCGCTGTCCTCCGCCGCGACCCTCGCCCACGCCGCCCTCGCCGGGGACCCGGCCGACCCGGAGGCGCTGGACGCGGGCACCCTGCTCGGCCAGTCCCGCCGCGCCCTGGACGCCGTGCGCCACCACGACGAGCGCCTGGCCGCCCTGGCCGACCGCCTCAACGAGGTCGGCTACCTGCTCGCCGACGTCGCCGGGGACCTCGCCGGCTACGCGGACGACCTGGACGCCGACCCGGTGCGCCTGGCCTCCGTCGAGGACCGCCGGGCCGTCCTGGCCCAGCTGCTGCGCAAGTACGGCGGCGAGGAGAACACCCTCGCCGAGGTCCTCGCCTGGGCCGAGGAGGGCTCCGTCCGCCTCCACGAGCTCGACGGCGACGACGACCGGATCGACGAACTCGGCGCCCAGGAGACCGAACTGCGCGCCCGGCTCGCCGAACTGGCGGCCGAGGTGTCCGCCGCCCGGCAGTCCGCCGCCGGCCACTTCGCCACCGCCGTCTCCGCCGAACTCGCCGAACTGGCGATGCCGCACGCCCGGGTGACCTTCGCGATCAGCCAGGTCGACGACCTGGCCGGCCTCGAGGTCGACGGCCGCACCGTCGCCTACGGCCCGCACGGCGTCGACGAGGTCGAGGTGCTGCTCGCCCCGCACCCGGGTGCCCAGCCGCGCCCGATCGCCAAGGGCGCCTCGGGCGGTGAGCTCTCGCGCGTGATGCTCGCCGTCGAGGTGGTCTTCGCCGGCGCCGACCCCGTCCCCACCTACCTGTTCGACGAGGTGGACGCGGGGGTCGGCGGCAAGGCGGCCGTGGAGATCGGCCGCCGGCTGGCCAAACTGGCCGAAAGCGCCCAGGTCGTGGTCGTCACCCACCTCCCGCAGGTCGCCGCCTTCGCGGACCGGCACCTGGTGGTGGAGAAGACGAACGACGGCACTGTCACCCGTTCCGGCGTCAAGGTGTTGAACGACGAGGAGCGGGTGCGCGAACTCTCCCGGATGCTGGCCGGACTGGAGGATTCCGAGTTGGGCCGCGCCCACGCCGAGGAACTCCTCGCCGCCGCCAGGAGCCCGCGCCACCGCTGATCACGCGTCGGCGGCCCCGAGTACGCGACGGCGACGCGCCCCGGTGGCGCCGACTGTCCAAGAGGGCCGCCGACCTGGCATGGTGGCGGCTGGACACTGGCTTTCCAGTCCCCGAGCGCCGCCCGTGGGCAACCCTCGCGAGGCGGTGCGCGAACCCGATCGAGTCGGATGCGAGACGACGTGGACCATTCCGCCGCCCGGGCCACCGCGGCCAGCCCCGAACCGGGGCAGCTGCACGTGGTACTCGTCCTGGCCGCCAGCACCGGCGGCATCGGAGCGCATGTGCGCTCCCTGGCCCAGGGCCTGGTCGCGCACGGCGTGATCGTCACGGTATGCGCCCCGGCCGGCACCGACGCCCTGTTCGGCTTCTCCCGCACCGGCGCGCGGTTCCACACCGTCGACATCACCCCCACCTCGGGCGCCCGCAGCGACGCCACCGCGATCGGCGAACTGCGCCGCGCCTTCACCGGCGCCGACGTGGTCCACGCCCACGGCGTGCGCGCCGGGCTGCTCTCCGACCTCGCGCTGCGCACCGCCGGCCGCTTCCCGGGCCTGCGCCCGGAGACCCCGCTGGTCGTCACCATGCACCACGCGCTGCTGACCACCGGCATGGAGCGGCGCCTCCAGCGGCTGATGGAGCGCCGGGTCGCCCGCGCCGCCGACCTGGTGCTCGGCGCCTCCTCCGACCTGGTCGCCCGGGCCCGCGAACTGGGCGCCACCGACGCCCGGCTGGGCCCCGTCGCGGCCCCGCCGATGCCCGAGGGCCGCCTCACCCGCCCCGAGGCACGGGCCGCGCTGCTCGACGGGGGCCCGGAGCGCCCGCTGGTGCTGGCCGTGGGCCGGCTCGTCCCGCAGAAGGCGTTCGCCCTGCTGCTGGAGGCCACCCGGGAGCTGTCGGCGCTCGACCCCGAGCCGCTGCTGCTGCTCGCCGGGGACGGCCCCGAGGCGGGCCCGCTGCGCGAGCGGGCGGCCGCCGAGAAGCTGCCCGTGCGGCTGCTCGGCTACCGCACGGACGTGCCCGACCTGCTGGCCGCCGCCGACGTGGTCGTGGTCTCCAGCCGCTGGGAGGCCCGCTCCCTGGTGGTGCAGGAGGCGATGCGCGCGGGCGTGCCGGTGGTGGCGACGGCCGTCGGCGGCATCCCCGAACTGGTCGGCGACGCCGCCGTGCTGGTGCCCTCCGGCGACGCGGGCGCGATCGGACGGGCGGTCGGCGAGCTGCTCGCCGACCCGGCCCGCCGTCAGGCGCTGGTGGCGGCCGGCCTGCAGCAGGCCGAGACCTGGCCGGACGAGGCCGCCACCGTCGCCCAGGTGCTCAGCACCTACGACGAGTTGATGCAGAGGTCCTAAACGGTCGCTCCCTCGACGCGTTCGGCGGCCGGGACCTCCGGCTGGGCCGAGAGGTAGGCGGCGCCGCAGGCGGTGAGCCGCAGGGCGGTGTCGATCAGCGGCACGTGGCTGAACGCCTGCGGGAAGTTGCCGACCTGGCGCTTGAGGCGCGGGTCCCACTCCTCGGCGAGCAGGCCGATGTCGTTGCGCAGCGACAGCAGCTTGTCGAACAGCTCGCGGGCCTCCTGCACCCGGCCGATCATCGCCAGGTCGTCGGCGAGCCAGAACGAGCAGGCCAGGAAGGCGCCTTCGTGGCCGGAGAGGCCGTCCACGTTGTTGCCCGACTCGTCGTGGGTCGGGTAGCGCAGCACGAAGCCGTCCTCGGTGGACAGTTCGCGCTGGATGGCCTCGATGGTGCCGATGACCCGCTTGTCGTCCGGCGGCAGGAAGCCGACCTGGGGGATGAGCAGCAGGGAGGCGTCCAGCTCCTTGCCGCCGTAGTACTGGGTGAAGGTGTTGCGCTCGGGGTCGTAGCCCTTCTCGCAGACGTCCCGGTGGATGGTGTCGCGCAGCTCGCGCCAGCGCTCCAGGTGGCCGTCGGCGGGCGCGTCCCCCGGGGCGTCCTCGGGGGTCTGCTCCAGCATCTTGATGGTGCGGTCCACGGCGACCCAGGCCATCACCTTGGAGTGGACGAAGTGCCGGCGGGGGCCGCGGACCTCCCAGATGCCCTCGTCCGGGTTCTGCCAGTGGTCCTCCAGGTACTCGATCAGGCGCAGCTGGAGGTGGTGGGCGTGGTCGTTGCGCACCAGGCCCGTCATGTGGGCCAGGTGCAGGGCCTCCACGACCTCGCCGTAGACGTCGAGCTGGAGCTGGCCGGCGGCGCCGTTGCCGATCCGGACGGGCTGGGAGCCCTCGTAGCCGGGCAGCCAGTCCAGGGAGGACTCGGTGAGCTCGCGCTCCCCGGCGATGCCGTACATGATCTGCAGGTTCTCCGGGTCCCCCGCGACGGCGCGCAGCAGCCACTCGCGCCAGGCGCGGGCCTCGTCGCGGTAGCCGGTGCGCAGCAGCGAGGAGAGGGTGATGGCGGCGTCGCGCAGCCAGGTGTAGCGGTAGTCCCAGTTGCGCTCGCCGCCGATGTCCTCGGGCAGGGAGGTGGTGGGGGCGGCGACGATGCCGCCGGTGGGGGCGTAGGTGAGGCCCTTGAGGGTGATCAGGGAGCGGACGACGGCCTCGCGGTAGGGGCCCTGGTAGGTGCACTGGGCGGCCCACTCCTGCCAGAACCCGGCGGTGGCCTCGAGCATCTCCTCTGCGTCGGGGACGGCCGGGGGCTCGAGGTGGGACGCCTGCCAGGTGAGGGCGAAGGCGATGCGCTCCCCGGTGCGGATCGTGAAGTCGGCGTAGGTGGTGAGGTCGCGCCCGTAGGTCTCGGACTCGCCGTCGAGCCAGACGGAGTCGGGCCCGGCGACGGCGACGGTGCGGTGGCCGCCGTCCGGCTGCTCCACCCGGTGGACCCAGGGCACGATCCGGCCGTAGGAGAAGCGCATCCGCAGCGCCGAGCGCATCCGGACGGTGCCGGCGACGCCCTCGACGATCCGGATCACCTGGGGGACGGCGTCCTTGCCGGCCAGCGGGCGCGGCGGCATGAAGTCGATCACCCGGACGGTGCCGCCCTGGGTGTCCCACTCCTGTTCGAGGATCAGCGAGTCGCCCCGGTAGCGGCGCCGGTCGGCCGGGAGGGCGGGAGCGGCGGCGGTGGGCGGGGGCACGCGCAGGTCGGCGGAGTCGGCGAGGCGCACCTTCGCGGCGGCGGCCGCCGCGGGGGCCTGGACCTCGCTGAGCACGGCCTCGGCCGGGCCGATCCGCCAGAAGCCGTGTTCGTCGGTGCCGAGCAGGCCCGCGAAGACGGCCGGGGAGTCGAAGCGGGGAAGGCAGAGCCAGTCGACCGCCCCGTCCCTGCTGACGAGGGCGGCGGTCTGCATGTCCCCGATGAGTGCGTAGTCCTCAATACGGCCGGCCACGTGGATCTCCAGTTCGCAATGTGGTCAGGGCATCGGCGAAGGAGGGAGCGAGCGGGTCTGCGGGGCCGGAGGTTCACCCCGGGACGTCCGGCCCGCCGGGGGTGGTGGCGGGCCTTGCTGGAGTGTCCGCACGGGACCTTGGGCGGCCCCTGAGGGTGGGTGGGGAGGAGCTGGAATACGGGGAGGTCCGGTCGCGCATCGGGGACCGGGAGTGTCCTGACGCTCCCACGCCCTCCGCGTGCTCGTGCTGTCGGCGATGCGTCCGAGCAGCTTACGACGGACGAAAGGGGCGAAGCACGCGGGCGCAGCCCGGTGTGGCGCCGCAATTCGGGGGAAATGCCGTGCATCGCGGGCCCGGCCGCAAGGATGGCCCGGAAGGATCACCTCCGGGTGGTTCCGACGGGCGGGGCACCATGGCCCGTACGGAGTGCCACGCGCGGCCCGGAAGTGGCCCGGTCCGGCCGGAGTGCGACCGGTGGGACGCATGCGCCGGGTGGTGCGCCGGTGGTACACCCGGCGCGCGCTCCGGAGCGGGGCGGGCGGGCCGGAAGGCGACCGGGGCGGGGCACTGTTACCCTGGTATCCCGTGGACCGGTGGGGATGAAACGCCCCGGACCAGCCGAACCGACGACCCCCAGAGCGCCGTGCACCGCACAGGCCTCCCGTCGCCCGGCGACCCCGTGAGCCTCCCACCACGTCACCTTCGACAAGCGACCCACGGGAGCCCCCTCTTGGCACAGCCCCATTCCGGCAAGGCAGCGAACGGCCGCGCCGTGACGACCAAGCACCTCTTCGTCACCGGGGGTGTCGCCTCTTCGCTCGGCAAGGGGCTCACCGCCTCCAGCCTGGGCGCGCTGCTCAAGGCCCGTGGCCTGCGCGTGACGATGCAGAAGCTCGACCCGTACCTCAACGTGGACCCGGGCACGATGAACCCGTTCCAGCACGGTGAGGTCTTCGTCACGGACGACGGCGCCGAGACCGACCTCGACATCGGTCACTACGAGCGCTTCCTCGACACCAACCTGCACGGCTCCGCGAACGTCACCACCGGCCAGGTGTACTCGACGGTCATCGCCAAGGAGCGCCGCGGCGAGTACCTGGGCGACACGGTCCAGGTCATCCCGCACATCACCAACGAGATCAAGTCCCGGATCCGCCGCATGGCGACCGAGGACGTCGACGTGGTGATCACCGAGGTCGGCGGCACCGTCGGCGACATCGAGTCGCTGCCGTTCCTGGAGGCCGTCCGCCAGGTCCGCCACGAGGTCGGCCGGGACAACGTGTTCTTCGTGCACGTCTCCCTGCTGCCGTACATCGGCCCCTCGGGCGAGCTGAAGACCAAGCCCACCCAGCACTCGGTGGCCGCCCTGCGCAACATCGGCATCCAGCCCGACGCGATCGTGCTGCGCGCCGACCGCGAGGTGCCGCAGGCCATCAAGCGCAAGATCTCGCTGATGTGCGACGTGGACGAGGAGGCCGTGGTCGCGGCCATCGACGCCAAGTCGATCTACGACATCCCCAAGGTGCTGCACGGCGAGGGCCTGGACGCGTACGTGGTGCGCCGCCTGGACCTGCCGTTCCGCGACGTGGACTGGACCACCTGGGACGACCTGCTGCGCCGCGTCCACGAGCCGCAGCACATCGTCAAGGTCGCCCTGGTCGGCAAGTACATCGACCTGCCCGACGCCTACCTGTCGGTGACCGAGGCGCTGCGCGCCGGCGGCTTCGCCAACAACGCCCGCGTCGAGATCAAGTGGGTCACCTCGGACGACTGCGAGACCCCCGAGGGCGCCCAGGAGCAGCTCGGCGACGTGGACGCGATCTGCATCCCCGGCGGCTTCGGCGACCGCGGCGTCAACGGCAAGGTCGGCGCGATCACCTTCGCCCGCGAGAACAAGGTCCCGCTGCTGGGTCTCTGCCTGGGCCTGCAGTGCGTGGTCATCGAGGCCGCCCGCAACCTGGCCGGCCTGCCGGAGGCCAACTCCACCGAGTTCGACGCCGCCGCCAAGCACCCCGTCGTCTCCACCATGGCCGAGCAGCTGGCCATCGTCGACGGCAAGGGCGACCTGGGCGGCACCATGCGCCTGGGCCTGTACCCGGCCAAGCTGGCCGAGGGCTCGATCGTGCGCGAGGTCTACGACGGCGAGCAGTACGTCGAGGAGCGCCACCGCCACCGCTACGAGGTCAACAACGCCTACCGCGCCGACCTCGAGAAGACGGGCCTGCAGTTCTCGGGCCTCTCGCCCAAGGGCGACCTCGTCGAGTACGTCGAGTACCCGCGCGAGGTGCACCCCTACCTGGTGGCCACCCAGGCCCACCCGGAGCTGAAGTCCCGCCCGACCCGCCCGCACCCGCTCTTCGCGGGCCTGGTCAAGGCGGCCATCGAGATCAAGACCGCGGGCGAGTAGTCCACGGTTCATTCACGGTCGTTCACCGGACGGCGGTCCCGCGATTCCCGCGGGGCCGCCGTCCGGCGTTAGATTGTGTCGTACTGACGAAAAGGGGAGTGCGATGGAGCAGCAGGGGATCTTCGACGTGGCCGAGGAGTGGGAGGTCCGCGGCGGCACGACACCGTTCCAGGGCAGGGTCACCGGCGTACGCAGCGAAGAGGTCCTGATGCCGGACGGCAGCTGGGCCCGCCGCGACTACCAGACCCACCCCGGTTCCGTCTCCGTGCTCGCCCTCGACGCCGAGCGGCGGGTGCTGGTGCTGCGCCAGTACCGCCACCCCGTGCGCCAGCGGCTGTGGGAGCTGCCCGCGGGCCTGCTGGACGTGCCCGGCGAGAACCCCTGGCACGCCGCGCAGCGCGAGCTGTACGAGGAGGCGCACTGCAAGGCCGACACCTGGCGCGTCCTCGCCGACTACTACACCTCCCCGGGCGGCACCGACGAGGCGCTGCGGATGTTCGTGGCCACCGACCTGTCGGCGGCCGAGGGCGAGCGCTACGCGGCGGAGGGGGAGGAGCAGCAGATCGAGGTCGCCTGGGTGCCCGTGCCGGAGCTGATCCGGCTCATCCAGGCCGGCGAGCTCCACAACCCGACGCTGATCACCGGCACCCTCGCCGTGCACGCCGCGCTCACCTCCCCGGGGGGCTTGGACGCGCTGCGCCCGGCCGACTCGCCGTGGCCCGCTCGGCCCTTCGAGGGCTGAGGTTGATTCGCCCGGGTGATTCGCCGGTTCGTACGACCGGATGTCACCTCGGCCGAACCTGACGGTCGAACTACGCTTCGTGGTCAGGGCGCCCGTTCCGGGTGCCCCGCCGAGCGCGGATCCCGCGCCCGGCCTCCGAGCGCCGGACGACGTCGGGAGTGGCACGGGTGGCGAGGAAGAGCGCGACGATGGACCCCGGCCCCGACGCACCCGCCGGGGCCGTTCCCGGTCTGGAACGGCTGCCCGCCGGCCCCGCGCTGTTCGCCGGGCGCCGCACCGAACTCGCCGCGCTGCGGGCCGCCGCCGCCCGTCCGGCCAGCGGGCGCTGCCCGGTGCTGGTACTGGCCGGGCGCCCCGGCTCCGGCCGTACGGCGCTGGCCGTGCGCTTCGCCCGCACCTGCGCCGCCGACTTCCCGGACGGCGTGCTCTTCGCCCGGCTCTCCGCCCCGGACGGCTCCCGGGTGCCGCCGGCCCGGGCCGCCCGGCAGCTGCTGGAGCAGCTCGACCCCGAGGCGGCCGTGCCGCTGCCCGGCGCCGCCGAGGACGGGCGGGAGGAGCCCGGCTGCGTGGCGCTGCGCGAGGCACTGGCCGGGCGGCGGGTGCTGCTGGTGCTGGACGACGTGCGCGACGCCGGGCAGCTGTGGCCGTTGCTCGCCGACGAGAGCGGCTGCCTGGTGCTCGCCACCACGGCCGGGCCGCTCACCGGGATCGAGGACATCGACCCGGTGATCCTCGGCGGCCTGGACCGGCGGGCCTCCGGCGAGCTGCTCGCCGACCTGGTCGGCGGCACCCGCATCTCCTGCGACCCGGTCGGCGCGGCCGACCTGGCCGAAGCCTGCGGCTCCCGGCCCGCCGCGCTGCGGCTGATGGCGGGCTGGCTGCGGGGCAACCCGAAGGTCGCCGTGGCGGACGCGGCGCGGGAGCTGCACCGGGCGGTGGGGGAGGAGGCGGCGGAGAAGCCCGCGGAGAAGTCGGCGGAGAAGGCTGCCGGGAAGTCGGCCGAGAAGCCGGCGGAGAAGAAGGCCCCGGCGGAGCGGAAGGGGACCGATCCGGAGCCCTCCGCCGGGACCGGGGCCGAGCCCGCCACGGGGACGAACGGGTGGGTCAGGCCCGCCCCCGAGCCGGCCGGGCCGGTGCCCGTGCCCGACAACGACCCGCTGGTCGGCGCCTTCACCCTGCTGCACCGCACGCTGCCGCCCGTCCAGGCGCGGATGCTGCGCACCCTGACCCTGGCCCCGGCGCAGACGGCCGACGCCCGTACCGCCTCCGCCCTGGTCGGCTGCCCGGCGCCGGAGGCGGCCGCGACCCTGGCCGCGCTGGCCGAGCGGGAGCTGCTCGGCGAGGAGGCGCCCGCCGCCGACGGCACCGCGCGCTACCGGGTGCCCGGGCGGCTGCACCCCCGGCTGGTGCGGCTGCGGGAGAAGGAGGACCGGCCGGCCGAGACCGAGCTGGCCCGGGCCCGGCTGCTGGAGCGGCTCGTCCGGCTCACCGAGGCGGCCCGCGCCCTGCTCGACCCGACGGGCGGCCCCGCGCCCGACCCGCTGCCCGCCGCGCTGCGGCTGCGCTCGGCCGCGCACGCGAGGCAGTGGCTGCTCGGCGAGCGGGAGGTGCTGCTGGGCGCCGTCGCCGACGCGATCGGCCAGGGGGACCTGGACGGCTCGGCGGGCCGGCTGGTCACCGCGCTGCTGCGCACCCTCCCGCTGGCCGGGGCCGCCGCCCCCGCCGACCTCTACCGGCTGCACGAGCTGGTGCTGACCGTCGCCGAGCGCCACGGCCGCCCCCGCCGCGCCTCGGCCGCGCTGCTCAACCTCGGCGACCTCCAGGCCGCGGCCGGCCGCTGGGAACAGGCGTCCGGGCACTACCGGGCCGCCCTGGAGCACGCCCGGACGGCGGGGGACGAACCGCTCTGCGCCCGGGCGCTGGAGGGCGCGGCGGGCTGTCACCGGGCGCTCGGGGACCCGGTGCGCGCCGCCGACTGGTACGGGCGGGCGCTGGGCCTGCGGCAGTCGCTCGGCGACCAGGCCGCCGAGGCCCGGCTGCTGGCCCGGGTGGCCGAGGCGCACACCGCCCAGCGCCGCTTCGAGGAGGCCGACCGCGAGTACCGCGCCGCGCTGGCGGTGCTGCGCCGGACGGGCGACGAGCGCGGCCGGGAGGCGGTCGCCGCCGCCCTCGCGGACCTGCGGGAACGCGTGGAGGGCGGGTGGTGAGGACGGTTTCGGGAGTATCGTCGAAGATGCCCGGTTGGTGCCTATTGCGAGGGTAAGTGGGTGAGGAAGCCTACGAACCTGCCAATGCGCTCGGCAAAATTAGTCACTTTGGAAGGCTGACACGCCGACTGGGCTTCATTACACTCGAACTCAGTCGCGCAGCGTTCCCCTGCCCCGGGCTGCCCGGAGGCTTCCCCACGTGCGCGTAGCCCACCGGTATCTCTCCGGTCGGGACCCCCATGGCAAGAGGACGTGTTCAGTCGTGAAGGTCGGCATCCCCCGCGAGGTCAAGAACCACGAGTACCGCGTGGCCATCACGCCCGCCGGCGTGCATGAGCTGGTCCGCAACGGCCACGAGGTCTACATCGAGGACAACGCCGGTGTCGGCTCCTCGATCCCCAACGAGGAGTACGTCGCCGCCGGCGCCTCGATCCTCCCCACCGCCGACGAGGTGTGGGCCACGGCCGACCTGCTGCTGAAGGTCAAGGAGCCCATCGCCTCCGAGTACCACCGGCTGCGCAAGGGGCAGACCCTCTTCACGTACCTCCACCTGGCGGCCGACCGCGCCGGCACCGACGCGCTGATCGCCTCGGGCACCACCGCCATCGCGTACGAGACCGTGCAGCTGCCCAACGGCGCCCTGCCGCTGCTCGCCCCGATGTCCGAGGTCGCGGGCCGTCTGGCCCCGCAGGTCGGCTCGTACCACCTGATGCGTCCGGCCGGCGGCCGCGGCGTGCTGCCCGGCGGCGTGCCCGGCACCCACCGCGCCAAGGCCGTCGTCATCGGCGGTGGCGTCTCCGGCTGGCACGCGGCCACCATCGCCATCGGCATGGGCTACGACGTGACCCTGCTCGACCGCGACATCAACAAGCTGCGCGAGGCCGACCGCGTGTTCGGCACCAGCATCAAGACCGTCGTGTCGAACGCCTTCGAGCTCGACAAGGCCGTCACCGAGTCCGACCTCGTCGTCGGCGCCGTCCTGATCCCGGGCGCCAAGGCCCCCAAGCTCGTCACCAACGAGCTGGTCTCCCGCATGAAGCCGGGCTCCGTGCTCGTCGACATCGCCATCGACCAGGGCGGCTGCTTCGAGGACTCGCGTCCGACCACGCACGACGACCCGACCTTCACGGTCCACAACTCGGTCTTCTACTGCGTGGCCAACATGCCGGGCGCCGTCCCGAACACCTCCACCTACGCGCTGACCAACGCGACGCTGCCGTACGTCGTCGAGCTGGCCAACCGTGGCTGGAAGGACGCGCTGCGCCGCGACGCCGCGCTCGCCAAGGGCCTCAACGTGCACGAGGGCCAGATCACCTTCCCGGCCGTGGCCGAGGCGTTCGGCCTGGAGTCGGTCTCCCTGGAGAGCGTGCTCGCCTGAAACACCTGACCGCACGGCGGTCGTTCGCCCCCGACCTGATCGCTTCGGGCCGGGGGCTTCGCCGTGCCTGTGAACAGTGGGCGACATGGGCGGGTCGCTCTGTCGTCAATTTCGGGCGGTCGTGTCACCCGACCGCACCCGGGTGTGGAAAGGTCGGGGTCCCGGGGCTGCTCATCCCTTGACAGGAGCCCGGCCGACAGTCGACACATCCTGCCCACTACCGTGGATTGTGTTGCTGCGAACGCCTTGAACGGCCTAGAGTCGCAAACCGTCGGCATGCTGCCACGCTGACGAATCGACATAGAGTCCTGGATGCCCAAGGAGGTAAGACGACTTGTGAATGAGTCGACAATTGCTCCCGGGGGTGGTCAGCCAGGACTGGCGGAGCTCACCGCCGGCCAGCCGAGTGAGGAGCCCGGGGCCCGGCAGCCCTCCGTGGGCTCGGCCGAGGTCGGCTCGGTCGCACTCCGTACCTTCGAAGCTCGCCAGAACACAGCACAGGTGACCACGGTGACCGATCACGACGCCGACCTGGCGGCCTACGGCCTCGCCTACGGCGAGTTCGCCTACGGCGCCTACGACGACCCGGACGCGGAGTACGAGCCGGACCCGGAGTACGCCGCCACCCTGGCCCCCGACGCCGCGCGCCAGCGCCGCGAGCGGATCGGCCCCACCGGCCGTCCGCAGCCGTACTTCCCGATCCCCGCGCCGGTGGCCGAGCACGGCCCCGCGCAGATCATCGCCATGTGCAACCAGAAGGGCGGCGTCGGCAAGACCACGTCGACCATCAACCTGGGTGCGGCGCTGGCCGAGTACGGCCGCCGGGTCCTGCTCGTCGACTTCGACCCGCAGGGCGCGCTCTCGGTCGGACTGGGCGTCAACCCGATGGAGCTGGACGTCACCGTCTACAACCTGCTCATGGAGCGGGGCCTGACGGCCGACGAGGTGCTGCTCAAGACGGCCGTGCCGGGCATGGACCTGCTCCCGTCCAACATCGACCTCTCGGCCGCCGAGGTGCAGCTGGTCAGCGAGGTGGCCCGGGAGTCCGCGCTGGCGCGCGCCCTGAAGCCGCTGCTGCCCGACTACGACTTCGTCATCATCGACTGCCAGCCCTCGCTGGGCCTGCTGACGGTCAATGCCCTGACGGCCGCTCACAGCGTGATCGTGCCGCTCGAGTGCGAGTTCTTCGCGCTGCGCGGCGTCGCGCTGCTGACGGAGACCATCGAGAAGGTGTGCGAGCGGCTCAACCCCGACCTGCGCCTGGACGGCATCCTCGCCACCATGTACGACTCGCGCACCGTGCACAGCCGTGAGGTGCTGGCGCGGGTCGTCGAGGCGTTCGGCGAGCACGTCTTCCACACCGTCATCGGGCGGACCGTGCGCTTCCCGGAGACCACCGTCGCCGGCGAGCCGATCACCACGTACGCGACCAACTCGGTCGGTGCGGCCGCCTACCGCCAGCTCGCCAGGGAGGTGCTCGACCGGTGCCGCCCCGCCGAGTGAGTCTCCCGGGTGCCGACGAGCTGTTCCGGACCACCGGGGGGATGGCGCTCTCGCCGTCCCTCGCGCCGCGTCCGGCCGCCGAGGCATCCAGACCGGAGACCGCGCGGAGCGTCGACGGCACGGACGGGACGGACGGCGCCGAGACCCCGCAGGGCGCCCCCGAGGGCCGGGAGGAGCGCCGGGACGAGCGCGGGGCCGGTGACGGGCGCCGGCAGAGCGCCTCCGTGCCCGCGCAGCCGCCCGTCCAGCGGGCGGCGGGCACGGCGGGTGCGGCCGGCACGGGTTCGGTCGGCGCGGGTGCCGCAGCGGCGGCCCAGGCCGCCGCCAGGGGCGCCGCAGGCGCTCCCGCGGGCCGCCAGCACCCCGGCGGGGCCGAGGAGCAGGCGACGGCCGCCTCGGGGCGCGCCAGGCCGCGTGGACGGGCTCCGCGCCGCCCCAGCGGGCGCGAGCGGCACGACGAGAAGATCACCGTGTACGTGTCCGCCGAGGAGCTCATGGACCTGGAGCACACCCGGCTGGTGCTGCGCGGCGAGCACGGCCTGGCCGTGGACCGCGGGCGGATCGTCCGGGAGGCCATCGCGGTCGTCCTGGCGGACCTGGAGCAGCGCGGGGAAGCCTCGATCCTGGTGCGGCGGCTGCGCGGGCGCTGAGCCCCGGTGAGCCCCGTCTGCGGCGTGTCGTGAGGGCCCCGGGGCGGGGCCGGCGGCGCGGACGGGTGAAGATGGACCGCCATGCCGAGTACCGCCGAACCAGCCGCCAGCACCGCGAACGCGACCGAGGACGAGTCGCGCGGCGGCTTCCGGGTGCGGCTGGACAACTTCGAAGGCCCCTTCGACCTGCTGCTGAGCCTGATCGCCAAGCACAGGATGGACGTGACCGAGGTGGCGCTCGCCACCGTCACGGACGACTTCATGGCGCACATCCGGGCGATGGGCCCGGACTGGGACCTCGACGCCGCGACGGAGTTCCTGGTCGTCGCCGCCACCCTCCTCGACCTCAAGGCCGCCCGGCTGCTGCCCGCCGCGGAGGTCGAGGACGAGGAGGACCTCGCCCTGCTGGAGGCCCGTGACCTGCTGTTCGCCCGGCTGCTGCAGTACCGGGCGTACAAGCGGGCGGCGGCGGTGCTGGGCGAGCGCTGGGCGGCCGAGCTGCTCAGCCGGCCCCGTACGGTCGGACTGGAGCCCCGGCACGCCGAGCTGCTGCCCGAGGTGGTCATCACCATCGGGCCGCAGCGTTTCGCCGAGCTGGCGGCCAGGGCGATGGAGCCCAAGCCGAAGCCCGTGGTCTACGTGGACCACATCCACACCCCGCCGGTCAGCGTGCGCGAGCAGGCGGCGCTGGTGGTCTCGCTGCTGACCGAGCTGGGCGAGGCGTCCTTCCAGGAGCTGGTCCGGGACGCGCCGGACACGCTCGTCGTCGTCGCCCGCTTCCTGGCGCTGCTGGAGCTGTACCGGGAGAAGGCGCTCGACTTCGACCAGCCCGAGGCGCTGGGCGAGCTGCGGGTGCGCTGGGTGGCCGAGCCCGGGCGGGCGGTGGTCGAGGTGACGGACGAGTTCGACCGGCCGGTGGAGGCCGAGAAGGCGCAGGAGGAGGTCGGGCGCGGATGAGCGGCGTGGACGAGGGCGGCGGGCGGCCGGTGCGGCGCCCGCTGGGGCTGCCGGGGCAGCCGAGGGCGCAGGAGTGGCTGGAGCCGGTCTTCGAGCTGCTCCCGGACCCGGACCTGGAGCCGCTGCCGGTGCCGGAGCCCGTGGTGGAGGCTGTCGGGCCCGAGGAGCCGCGGATCGTGCACCAGAAGTCGGCCCCGCCGACTTCCGGCGTCGTGGAGGCCTCCGATCCGGCGCTGAGGGCCGACCTGGAGGCGATCCTGATGGTCGTCGACGAGCCCGCGCGGGAGGAGCGCCTCGCCTCGGTGCTGGAGCGGCCCCGGGCGCAGGTGGCCGCCGCGCTGCACGAACTCGCCGCCGAGTACACCGCCCAGGGCCGCGGATTCGACCTGCGGCCGGTGGCCGGGGGCTGGCGCTTCTACAGCCGTGACCTGTGCGCTCCGGCCGTCGACCGCTTCGTCCTGGACGGCCAGCAGGCCCGCCTCACCCAGGCCGCGCTGGAGACGCTGGCGGTCGTCGCCTACCGCCAGCCCGTGTCCAGATCGAGGGTCTCGGCCGTCCGCGGTGTGAACTGTGACGGAGTGATGCGTACCCTGGTACAGCGAGGACTGGTGGAAGAGGCCGGATCCGAGCCCGAAACAGGTGCGATCCTGTATCGGACGACGAACCACTTCCTGGAACGGATGGGGCTCCGCGGGCTGGACGAGCTGCCGGAACTCGCACCCTTCCTGCCCGAGGTCGACGACGTGGAAGCGGAGTCCCTGGAGGGCACGATGATCGCGGAGGCGATCGCCGCCGCGCAGACCGCGGCGGGTGATGGCGAAGCCGATGGGGCTGCGCCCGATCGGTAGGGGGCGGTGAGGTCGGCCGAGACGACCGCACGGCCCAGACGGAAAAACGACGTACGGACATTTCATGCGCAGCAGTGGCAACGGCAGGAACAGCGGCGGCGGCGGCAGCGGCCGCGGCGGACAGGGCGGGGGCCGGGGCGGCTCCTACGGCGGTAGTGGCAGCGGCGGTGGCCGCGGAGGCTCCGGCTCGGGGTCGGGCTCGCGCGGGGGTTCGTACGGCGGTGGCCGGGGCGGCTCGGGCTCGGGCGGGGGTTCGTACGGCGGTGGCCGCGGCGGCTCCGGTGCGGGGTCGGGTTCGCGCGGCGGCTCGTACGGCGGTGGCTCGTACGGTCGTGACGACCGCCGCGACGACCGTCGGGACGACCGGCGCTACCCGGACCGCCCGCTGCGGCCCGAGGAGCGCAAGTACGACCGCCCCGAGTTCGGCGGCGGCCCCAACGCCACCCCCGCCCGCGGCGGCTTCTCCGGCCGCAAGCCCGGCCCGGCGCCGCGCCCGCGCCGCGAGGGCCAGGGCGCCCCGGGCGACCCGCGCCGCCAGCCGCAGCGCTCCCGCGAGCTCCAGGCGAAGATCGAGGACGCCGTTCTTGCCCGGCACGACAAGCCGGTCGTCAAGACGCCCAAGACCTTCGGCGAGCCCGAGGGCGAGCGGCTGCAGAAGGTGCTCGCCCGTGCGGGCATGGGCAGCCGCCGGGCCTGCGAGGAGCTGATCGAGCAGGGCCGCGTCGAGGTCAACGGCAAGCGCGTCACCGAGCAGGGCAAGCGCGTCGACCCGGAGAACGACGAGATCAAGGTGGACGGCCTGACCGTCGCCACCCAGTCGTACCTGTTCTTCGCGCTCAACAAGCCGGCCGGCGTCGTCTCCACCATGGAGGACCCGGAGGGGCGCCAGTGCCTGGGCGACTACGTGACCAACCGGGAGACCCGGCTGTTCCACGTCGGCCGGCTGGACACCGAGACCGAGGGCATCATCCTGCTCACCAACCACGGTGAGCTGGCCCACCGCCTCACCCACCCGCGCTACGGCGTGACCAAGACCTACCTGGCCGCCATCCAGGGCCCGATCCCGCGCGACCTGGGCAAGCAGCTGGCCAAGGGCATCGAGCTGGAGGACGGCTACGCCCGCGCCGACAGCTTCAAGGTCATCTCCAACGTCGGCAAGAACTACCTGGTCGAGGTGACCCTCCACGAGGGCCGCAAGCACATCGTCCGCCGGATGCTGGCCGAGGCCGGCTTCCCGGTCGAGAAGCTGGTGCGCACCCACTTCGGGCCGATCGCGCTGGGCGACCAGAAGTCGGGCTGGCTGCGCCGCCTGACCAACCCGGAGGTCGGTCAGCTGATGCACGAGGTCGGTCTGTAGGACCGGTCCGGTTCCGGGCAGGGCCCCGCTCACATCCGATGTGGGCGGGGCCCTGCCGCGTTTCCGGGCCGTACGCGCTGTGAGGACGGGCTCACGCCCTGGTCAAGGGCAGGTCCTGCCCTGGCTCCGGCCTTGTCAGCGTCATGATCCGTGGCAGAGGATGGCCACCCGGACCACCGCCCGCCACGTGGCGGGACCGCGCCACCGGGCGCCCGCGGGTCCGTGACCGGGGCGAACAGGGGGAGACGGCGTCGTGTCCGATGCACCGCTGACTGCGTTGGGGCTGGCCGAGCAGGACGGGCAGGTCTACGCGGCGCTGGTGGCCAATCCGCAGTCCACCGCGGAGGAACTGGCCGCCGGCTGCGGCCTGACGCTCCAGCAGGGCGTGCGCGCGCTGGACCGGCTGGCCCAGCAGGGCATGGCGACCCGCGCGCCGGTGGACCGCCACCGCTACCTGCCCGTCGCCCCGGACGTCGCGATCGGCACCCTGATAGGCCACCGGGAATCCGAACTGCGCCACGCCCGCGCCGAGATGCACCGGCTGATGGACGCCTTCCGGGAGGCCTCGCGCTACACCGACCCGGCGCACTCGGTGGAGGTGCTCACCGGCGGGGAGGCCATCGCCCAGCGGCTGGAGCACATCACCGAGACCAGCCAGTACCAGGTGCGCGGCTTCGACCGCCCGCCGTACATCCAGGACCCGGTCGGGCCGATGCCCCTGCAGCGGCGGCGGCTGCGGGAGGGGCTGAAGTTCCGGACCGTCTACGACCGGGAGGCCGTGGCCTGGCCGGGCCGGCTGGAGCGCAGCATCCTGGTCGGGGTCGCGGACGGGGAGGAGGCCCGGGTGAGGCCCGCCCTCCCGATGAAGATGATCATCTCGGACGACCGGATGGCGGTCATCCCGATCAGCGTGGGCGACAGCGTGCTCGACGCCGCGTACGTCATCCACCCCTCGGCGCTGCTCCAGGCGCTGGACGCGCTGTTCGAGGCCGAGTGGGAGCGGGCCGTGCAGCTCCAGGCCGCGATCGGCTCCGGCGAGGCCGGCCTCGAGCCGGAGGCCGACCACCGCAAGCTGCTCGGGCTGCTGGCGGCCGGGCTGACGGACGAGTCGATCGCCCGCTCGCTGGGCTGGAGCGCCCGCACCACCCAGCGGCGGCTGCAGGCGCTGATGCGCTCCCTGGGCGCCACCACCCGCTTCCAGGCCGGGATGGCGGCCCGGGAGCGGGGGTGGCTGTGACCGGCGGCGTCAGCTCCAGGGGCTGAGGGAGGCCCAGCGGCCGTCCGGGCCCCGCAGGACCTTCTCCAGGCCGACCACCGCGGTGCGGTTGAGCCGGCCGTAGATGTGCGGGAACAGCACGCCGGGTGCGGTGCCGGGCGGCGGGGCGCCGTTCGGGGCCTCCCACTTGACCATCGGCTCGACCAGCGACTCCTCGATCAAGAGCACCATCAGCGGATCGGGCGTGTCGGCGAAGAAGGAGTTGGCCACGGCCAGCACCGTCCGCTCGTCCGGCGAGCAGTGGATGAACCCGTCGGTGAGCAGCGAGGCGGCGGCGTACGGACGGCCGGGGTCGGACAGCCAGTCGTCGAGGGGGGCGAGGTGCAGGATCATGTTCCTGTTGTACCCGTTCGGTGGGGTCGGTCCTGAGCGGACGTCACGGGGAGACTCACAGGCCCGCCACCTTGGCGGAGGCGGTGATCTCGTACGACAGGGTGAGCGTGCGGCGGGCGCCCGGGCCCAGGGGGACGTCCCAGCGGACGATGCCCTCGGCGTCGAAGGAGTCCGGGGCCGGGGAGCACTCCTCCTTGCGCAGCCGCACCTCGACGGCGCTCACCTCGGAGACCGGCACCCGCTCGCGGACGGCGACCAGCCGCTCGTCGCGCTCCTCCGGGCCGGAGAAGCGGGACAGGTGCAGCCGGACGGTGCGGACGGTGGTCTGGCGCCCGGTGAGGCCGCCGGTGGACTGGCGCTCCTCCGACTCGCGGACCACCCGGTAGCCGTCCGTACTGCCGAAGGACAGCTCGGCCTCGGCGCCGGCGGCCGTGAAGCGCAGCTCGCCGCGGCCCGTGAAGCCGCTGTCGCGCACCAGCTCCACCGGGCCCGCCAGCAGCGGGTGCCCGGCCGCGTTGCGGAACCGGACGACCTGGGTGACCAGGGGGGACAGCTCCGGCGCGCAGGCGTACTCGCTGCTCGCGTCGGTGGTGAAGGCGCTCAGCGGCACCCGGTGCGCCCGGCCGTCGGAGGGGACGGTGGCCGGGGCGGGGGCGGGCAGGACGCGGGCCTCGCCGCCGTCGTCCAGGCCAGGGACGACGGCGGCCGGGCCGAGGGTGTTCACCGCTTCTTCGCGCAGCTCGACCTCGACCTTGCGGCGCTCCTCGTCGGTGCGCTCGCGCAGCGTCAGCACGTCCGCGGCGATCGAGGGCGGGTCGGTGGCCAGGGCGGAGCGGGCGGTGGACAGGGTGAGCGCGACGCCCGTCCAGTCCTCGCCGGTGCGCTGCCAGACCACGGCCTCGGACTCCAGGCGCAGTGAGCCCTTGGGGTTTTCGGGGGAGAGGACGGCGCGGTAGGAGGGCCGCCACAGGGCGCAGGGCACCAGGTGGGCGACGGTCAGCGCGACCGGGCCCGGCTCGGAGGCCTCGACCGTCAGCTCCAGGTGGGCGACCAGCTCGGCCGGCTCCTCCTCGGCGCGGTCCAGGGCGAGCAGCGCCTCGGTGCGCTCCTGGTCCAGGCGGCGCAGCCGGGAGCGGGTGGCGCGCAGCTCCTCGCCGAAGCGCTCGCGCTCGGCGTCCACGCGCTCCAACTCGCGGGCCCAGCGAGTGCGTTCGATCTCGCCGACGCCCGCTCCCTCGCCGACCTCGCGCAGCAGGTCGGCGCAGAGCTGGGCGAGCAGGGCCAGCCGGGCCTCCAGCCGGACGCGGCCCTGGTCGGCCTCGCGGTAGGACGTCTCCAGCTCGTGCAGGCGGTGGCGCAGGGCGGAGTCCTCGGGGCCGGGCGGCAGCGGGGCCCTGGCCGACCAGCTGCGCACCAGGCGGGCTTCGAGGACGCGGGCGCCCGGGGTGGCGGTCTCGGCCCGCAGGGTGTGGTCGACGGCCAGGGCGGTGATCGGGCCGAGCCGCAGACGGTGGACGCCGGCGGTGAGCCGGAGGGTCGTGGCGCGCTCGATGCGGCTGCGGTCCTCCAGGCAGGTGACGGCCGTGACGGGAAGGGCCGTGACGGGGTGGGGGGAGGTGCTCGCGGTCATCTCTCAGTTCCTCCGGTTTCCACCGACGATGGCCTTGCCGGCCGGGATCTTGATCTGGAAGCCGCCGTCCAGCTCGGTGCGGCCGCCCGGGGGCAGCTCGACCCGCCAGAGCCGGGTGCCGGGCGGGCACTCCGGGGTGGGGACGGCCGGGGCCTGCCAGGCGGCGCGCTCCTCGATCCGGATCTCGGCGTCGGAGGTGACGGGTACCCGCTCGCGGACCTCGACCGTGACGGCCCGGCCGAGCCGGTTGGCGAGCTGGACGTGCACCCGGTGGTCGAGGACGGTGCTGTTGCCCATCAGCTTGCCGGTGGTGGACTCCTGCAGTTCGGTGCGGCGCGCCACCTCGACGCCCTCGGCGACGCCGACGCCCAGGCGGCGGGTGCCGCCGGGGGCGAGGGTGGGGAAGGCGGCGGTGAGGAGGAAGTCGTCGTCGACGGTGACCTCGACCGGGCCGGCCAGCAGGGCGCGGTCGGTGTGGTTGGCGAGCACCAGCGTCGCGTACACCTTCTCCTCGACGGCGGGGACGGTGACGTACTCGGGGTGCGCGTCGAGCGGGAACTCGTCGACGGTGACGGTGTGCCAGGTGCCGTCGGAGGGGATGTCGGCGGGCGCGGCGGCGTCGTAGCGGTGGTCGAAGGAGCCGGCCGACTCGCGTGGGGCGACGGCGTGGCGGGGCGGGTCGAGGTAGCGGAGGTGGCCGGCATGGGTGCCGGGGGACGCCTGCTCGGGCGGGCGGCGCAGGGTGCCGCGCTCGTTGCGGGGCGCGTCGGGGCCGGAGAGGACGAGGCCGGGGTAGTCGAGGAGGGCCTCGCCGGGGTCGTGGCCGGGCGGGGGCGGCGGGGGGAGGGCGGTGGAGGGGGCGAAGGCGACGGGTGCGGCGGGGGCCGCCGGAGCGGGCGGCATCGAGGCGCCGGGGGCCGGGGGCATCGCGCGGAGGAACTCGGGGGCTTCGGTGTCGGCGTGGAAGGCGGCGGCCTGGGGTGCGGCGCCGCCGTATCCGTAGCCGACGGCGATCGGCTCGTCGGCGGAGAGGGCGCCGCCGCCGGCCGGGCGGGCGCCGAAGCTGCCGCGGGCGCGACGGGAGACCGCCTTGTCGAGGGGGCGGGCGGGCGCGTGGGCGCGGCGGGGGGTGCGGGCCTGGCCGTCGTAGTCGGTGAACAGGTCGGACAGGCCGGCCGGGGGCTCGCGCCAGCCGGAGGGCGGCGGGGCGGGCTGACTGCGGCCGATCCGCAGGGAGTTGAGGCGGGGCAGGTCGGTGCGGCGGTCGAGGTCGGCGGTGGAGAGGGCGAGGCGCACGCCCGTCCAGTCCTCGCCGCTCTGCTGGGCGACGCAGGCGCGCAGGACCAGCTCGGCGCCGTCGGCGCCGGTGCGGTAGGAGAGGCGGTAGGCGGGGACCCAGCGGGCGGCGGGGACGGCGTACTCGAGTTCCAGCGTGAGGTCCGTCGTGAGGTTCGTCGAGGGGTTCGTCGCGGGGTCCGTCGTGAGTTCCGTCGTGAGTTCCGTCGCGGGGTCCGTCGTGAGGTCCGTGGCCGTGTCCGTGCCGGACAGGGTGAGCAGGACGGTGGTGTCGGTGTCGGTGGCCGTGACGCGCTCGGCGGTGGACTCGCGCTCCAGGCGGTCGGTGGCCTCGGCGAGTTCGTGGTCGGCGAGTTCGATCGCCCGGGTCAGCTCCTCGGCGCGACGCTGGAGGCCCGCCAGGCGCTCGTCGACGAACTCGGCGAGCTCCAGCCAGGCTTCGGCCGGGGTGCGGCGCAGCGGGTCGCCCCGGCGGGGCTGCGGGGGGAGGGCGCGCAGGGCCGTGGTCTCGTCGATGGCGGCCAGGACGAGGTGGTGGCGGTCGGAGAGGGAGCTGCGGCGCTCGGTGATCTCGTCCAAATCGCGCTGGAGCTGCGGGAGTTCGGCGGGCTCGCGAAGCTCGGCGAGGTGCTCGACGCGGGCCTCGGTGACGGCGGCGCCGGGCGGGCCGTCGAGGACCCGGGCGCGCAGCGAGCGGCCGTCCAGGGAGGCGGGCAGGCCCGCCAGGCGCAGCCGCCCGTCCGGGGGGACGGGGACGGTGGCCCGGCGGCGGCACAGCGCGCCCTCGGCGTACACCACGACGGAGTCGAGGGTGGAGGTGTGGGCCGGTACCGGCGGTGGTGCCCCGATGCTTCGCTGATCGTCCATGCGCAACCCCTTCGTTCGCCTGTCGCCTGCGGTGTGCCCGTCCCGGGCGGCCAGTGTGCCCCGGTTCGGGGCGCCCGCCGCCGGAATTCGCCGGGCGCGGCGTGTGCACTGTGAGGGACGGGGGCGGGGCGGCGGCGGTTGCCTCGGGTCGATGGGGGCGGGGGTAGGGGGTGGGGCGGAGCGGGGGTGGACAGATGAGCGGCGGGGGCGGTGGATGCGAGAGGATGGGGCGCGGGTCACGTAGTGGGTAACCGGTCGGGTCCGGTCATGAAAGAGAAGAGAGCGACCAGCCATGCGCACAGCCGTCGTCGTCGGCACCGGACTGATCGGCACCTCCGCCGCGCTCGCCCTGGCCGGCCGCGGGCTGACCGTCCACCTGGAGGACGCCGACCCGGACGCCGCCCGCACCGCCGCCTCGCTCGGCGCCGGCACCACCGAAGCGGCGGACGGCCCCGTCGACCTGGCGATCATCGCCGTGCCGCCCGCGCTGGTCGGCAAGGTCCTCGCCGACTGCCAGCGCCGCAACCTGGCCCGCTGGTACACCGACGTGGCCAGCGTGAAGGCCGGCCCGCGCGCCGAGGTCACCGCGCTCGGCCTCGACACCGTCCACTACATCGGCAGCCACCCGATGGCCGGGCGCGAGCGCTCCGGCCCGCTGGCCGCCCGCGCCGACCTCTTCGAGGGCCGGCCCTGGGTGCTCACCCCGACCGGGGACACCGACACCGAGACGCTCAACGCCGCCCTGGAGCTGGTCGCCCTCTGCGGGGCCATGCCGATCGTGATGGACGCCGCCGCGCACGACCGGGCCGTCGCCCTGGTCTCGCACGCGCCGCAGCTGCTGTCCTCGCTGGTCGCGGCCCGGCTGGAGCACGCCGACGAGACGGCGATAAGGCTCTCCGGGCAGGGCGTGCGCGACGTCACCCGGATCGCCGCCTCCAACCCCGGGATGTGGGTGGACATCCTGTCCGCGAACGCGGGCGCGGTCGCCGACATCCTGGAGGAGGTCGCCGCCGACCTCGGCGAGACCGTCACCGCACTGCGCGCCCTGGACGCCGCCGAGGAGGGCGAGCGCCGGGCGGGGGCGGCCGGCATCGAGGCGGTCATGCGGCGCGGCAACACCGGCCAGTCCCGCATCCCCGGCAAGCACGGTGCGCCGCCCACCCGGTACGAGACGGTGGCGGTGGTCCTGGGCGACCAGCCCGGCGAGCTGGGCCGGCTGTTCGGGGAGGTCGGCGCGGCCGGGGTGAACATCGAGGACGTGATCATCGAGCACTCCACCGGGCAGCAGGTCGGCTTCGTGCAGCTGTCGGTGGCGCCGGGGGCGGTCAAGCCGCTGACGGTGGCGCTGCGGGCGAGCGGGTGGAGCGTGCGGGACTGACGGCTCCGGGGAGGGGTGGGGCGGGATGATCATCGATGTGGGGGTTCCCGGGGAGGCAGGGCCTCCCGTGGACGTCGTGAGGCTGGTGGACTTCGGGAACGAGCGGTTCCTGCGGGCCGTGGTGGGCCCGCAGGCGCGGATCCACCACCGCAGCCTGACGGCGCTGGTGGAGCCGCCCCGGCCGGCCCCGCCGGGGGACCCGGACGAGCCGCAGCCGGAGCTGGTCTGGAGCCTGCTGCTGCGGGCCGCGTACGCCGCCTTCGCCGAACACCGGCCGCTGAGCCTCTCCCCGGACGTCCTCTGGTACGCGGTGGTGCACGAGGTCGCCGTGCACGTACGGATGTACGCGCCGCGCTACCGGGCGCTGTTCGGGGCGCAGCCCGACCGGCGCGGGCGGATCGTCGTCCGGGACGACGAGCTGGCGGGCCCCGGCGCGGACTGGGGACGCTCGATCCACCTGGTGCGCGAGCCGCTGGCGGCGGCCGTCGGCCCTCAGCTGGTGGAGCTGTTCACCCCGGCGTTCTCCACCACGACCCCCGACGACGCGGCCTGTGCGCTGGTCGCCCTGATGGGCGCGGCCGGCCCGTACTACGACTTCCGCTGGGAGACCCGCTGCGGCATCCCGCGCGTACGGCTGGAGGGCACGGCCGAGGACTGGGCCCTGCTGGCCGTCCGGGTCGGCGAGCTGGCCGGGCACCTCGCCTGGTTGGAGCCCTGGTTCGCCGGGCTGCGGCCGGTCGTCGGGGAACTCGCGGCGACGGCGGCGGGCGGCCCGGCGGACGAGGAGTTCTGGCGCTCCCTCTTCAAGTGGCGCTCCGTCTCCGGCGGCCCGCGCGTCACCGGCTGGCTGACCGCCTTCCTCGCCCACACCCAGACCCCGGACGGACCTCGCATGCGCAGCTCCTTCGACTGGCGCGCCGCCGCCGACGACCCGTACCACCGCGACGCCTTCGAGGTGAACGACTTCCCCGCGCACCTGTCCACCGTCCCCTTCGGCTGGGACCTCCTCGGCACCGAACGGCCGATGGCCTTCCTCGCCGGGGTCCTCTCCATCGAGCAGGACGGCCCCTACCTCCGGCCCCGGCTGGGCCACGCCGTCGTGGAGACCCCGCAGCGGTGAGGGTCGTTGACGTTCCGCTCGGGGAGGGCCAGGAGCCGGGCGACGTACGGGAGTTGGAGCGCTGTGGGAACGAGGGGTTCCTGGCGGCGGTGGTGGGCGGGGAGTTCGCGGTGGTCCACCGCAGCACCGCGACGCTGCTGGAGGCGCCCGATCGGTGGCGGCCGCCGGGCGAGGCGGAGCCGACCTGGAGCCTGCTGCTGCGCGCCGCGCACCTGGCGTTCTGCCGGCACCTGCCGCTGAGCCTGTCGCCGGACGTGCTCTGGTACGCGGTGGTGCACGAGATCGCGGTGCACGTGCGGCTGAACGCGGAGACGTACGAGGGGGTGTTCTCGGCGACTCCCGGGCGGAAGCGGACCGTCCAGGTGGAGGACGACAGCCTGCTCGGCCCCGAGCCGGACTGGGCGCGCTCGATCCGGCTGGTGCGGGAGCCGCTGGCGGTGGAGGTCGGCCCGGACCTGGTGGAGCTGTTCACCCCGGCGTTCTCCACGACGACGCCGGACGAGGTCTCGGCGACGCTGGTGGCGCTGATGGACGTGGTCAGCCCGTACTACGAGTTCCTGTGGGTCTCGCTCTGCGGCATCCCGCGCGTGCGGCTGGAGGGCACGGCCGAGGATTGGGCGCTGCTGGCCCGGCGGGTCGCCGAGCTGGGGGAATGGTTCGAACCGCTCGGGCCGTGGTTGGCGGGACTGCGCCCGGTGGTCGAGGAGATCGCGGCCACGGCGGAGGGCGGGCCGGTGGACGAGGAGTTCTGGCGCTCGCTGTACAAGTGGGAGTCGGAGTCCGGGGGCGACTTCGTCTCCGGCTGGATCACCGCCTTCTTCGCGCACACCCGGACCGAGGCGGGCCCGCGGCCCCGTACGGAGTTCGCCTGGAAGGCGATGCGGCGCAGGTGGAAGGGGCGGACGGTCGAGACGGGCCCGGACCGGTTCACCGAGAACGCCTTCCCGTCCCATGTGTCGAAGGTGCCCTTCGAGTGGCAGACGCCGCAGGGCACCTACCGGATGGCTTTCGTCGGCGGGGTGCTCGGAATCGAGGAGGACGATGGGTACGTGCGGCCCCGGCTGGGCAACGCCGTGCTGCGGATGCCGGAGGACGCTCCGTAGCCGTCCCGGGGAGGGGGCTGACCGGGGCGGGGCGGGAGGGGGCGGGGGTCCATTAACCTTGAGGGAGATGATCCCCGGCCGTTCGCCCGTACAGGGTGTCGGCTTCCATGCTCATCCCATGATCATTCCAAGTGATCATTCCAAGCTCAGAGAGAGGTTCGGGCCCGTGGACACTGCCGACCGAGCGCACGTTCCGGTCGTCGTCGCCATCGACGGACCCTCCGGCTCCGGCAAGTCGACCGTCTCTCGGGCGGTCGCTGCGCGGCTGGGCCTGAGCTTCCTGGACACCGGTGCGATGTACCGGGCGATGACCTGGTGGATGCTGGCCAACGAGGTCGACGTGGACGACCCGGAGGCCGTGGCCGTGGCCTGCGGGAAGCCGGTGATCGTGTCCGGGACGGACGCGGACGGGCCGACCATCACGGTGGACGGCCAGGACGTGTCCGGGCCGATCCGGGGGCCGGAGGTGACGGCCCACGTGAGCGCCGTCTCGGCCGTGCCGGCGGTGCGGACGCGGCTGGTGGAGCTGCAGCGCGGCTGCGCCGAGGTGGCCGAGCGGGGGATCGTCACGGAGGGCCGGGACATGGGGTCGGTGGTGTTCCCGGACGCCACCGTGAAGGTGTTCCTGACCGCCTCCGAGCGGGCCCGCGCCGAGCGCCGGGCCGCCGAGCTGCGGGCCAAGGGCGTCGACGAGGCGACCATCACCGCGATGGCCGCCGACCTCGCCCGGCGGGACGCCGCCGACTCCTCCCGGAAGACGGCGCCGCTGACGCAGGCTTCCGACGCCGTGCTGGTGGACACCAGTGACCTCACACTGGAGCAGGTGATCGACAGGATCGCCGCGCTGGTGGAGGAACGGGCGGGACTCTCGTCGGTCTGAGGACCGAGGGGTCTGAGGACCGAGGGGTCTGAGGGCCGAGGGGTCTGAGGGCCGAGGGTTCTGAGGGCCGATGGGTCTGAGGGCCGACGGGTCTGAGGGCCGACACACACGCCCCGGGGCCGTTCAGCCGCCGCGGGGAAACGATCGCGCTGCCCCGGAACGGGCAGGTACGCACGGCGCGCCCCTGGGAAGGGCCGGGCCGGGAAACGGAACAGACGAACATGACCGCAGAGCACTCCGACGCCGGACCCGGCGAGCTGGACGCCGCCGACTACGCCGAGTTCATGGCACTCGCCGCCGAAGAGGGCTTCGACCTCGACGGCATCGACGCCGTGGACGGCGCCGAGTTCGCCCCGCTGCCGGTGCTGGCCGTCGTCGGCCGCCCGAACGTCGGCAAGTCGACCCTGGTGAACCGCATCATCGGCCGCCGCGAGGCCGTCGTCGAGGACAAGCCCGGCGTCACCCGCGACCGCGTGACCTACGAGGCGGCCTGGAACGGCCGCCGCTTCAAGGTCGTCGACACCGGCGGCTGGGAGATCGACGTCCTCGGCATCGACGCCCTGGTCGCCGCTCAGGCCGAGCTCGGCATCGAGCAGGCCGACGCGGTGCTGTTCGTGGTGGACGCCACCGTCGGCGCCACGGACACCGACGAAGCCCTGATCAAGCTCATCCGCCGGGCCGGCAAGCCGACCGTCCTGTGCGCCAACAAGGTCGACGGCCCGTCCACCGAGGCGGAGGCCGCGTACCTGTGGTCGCTGGGCCTCGGCGAGCCGTACGCCGTCTCGGCCCTGCACGGGCGCGGCTCGGGCGACCTGCTCGACGCCGTCATGGCCGCGCTGCCCGAGGCCCCGCCGCAGACCTTCGGCGACGCCGCCCCCGGCGGCCCGCGCCGCGTCGCGCTGATCGGCCGGCCGAACGTCGGCAAGTCCAGCCTGCTGAACAAGGTCGCCGGCGAGGAGCGCGTCGTCGTCAACGAGCTGGCCGGCACCACCCGTGACCCGGTCGACGAGATGATCGAACTCGGCGGCAAGACCTGGAAGTTCGTCGACACGGCGGGCATCCGGCGGCGGGTCCACCTGACGGCCGGCGCCGACTTCTACGCCTCGCTGCGCACCTCCTCCGCGCTGGACAAGGCCGAGGTCGCGGTCGTCCTGATCGACGCCAGCGAGACCCTCGCCGAGCAGGACACCCGCATCATCTCGATGGCCGTCGAGGCCGGGCGCGCCGTCGTCATCGCGTACAACAAGTGGGACCAGCTCGACGAGGAGCGCCGCTACTACCTGGAGCGCGAGATCGAGCGCGACCTCGTCCAGGTGCAGTGGGCGCCGCGCGTCAACGTCTCGGCGAAGACCGGGCGGCACATGGAGAAGCTCGTCCCGGCGATCGAGGCCGCGCTGGAGGGCTGGGAGACCCGCGTCCCCACCGCGCGCCTGAACGCCTTCCTCGGCGAGCTGGTGGCCGCCCACCCGCACCCGATCCGGGGCGGCAAGCAGCCGCGCATCCTGTTCGGCACCCAGGCGGGCATCCGTCCGCCGCGCTTTGTGCTCTTCGCCTCGGGCTTCCTGGAGGCGGGCTACCGGCGCTTCGTCGAGCGCCGGCTGCGTGAGGAGTTCGGGTTCGTGGGGACGCCGATCTCGATCTCGGTGCGGGTGCGGGAGAAGCGCAAGAGGAAGTAGTCCGCTTCGTGGAGGAGGGCCTCGTCGCTTCGGCGGCGGGGCCCTCCTCTGTGTTGTCGGGCTGCTGTGTTGTCGGGCTGCTCGGGGCTGCGGCGTCGTCAGGGGCGCTCGGGGCTGCGGCCCGGGGGGAGGGAGAGCATCTGGCGGTGGCGGCCGCCTCCGGTGGGCGGGGCGGCGAACCCGGTGGCCGTTCCGAGGACGGGGGAGGGGGCCGGGGGCGGCGGGGGCTGGACGGAGCCGAGGTAGCCGGTGGCGACCCAGCCCTGGCCGGTGGCCTGGGGGGCGGGGGGCTGGGGGTGCTGCTGCTGGGGCGTGAACTGGGGGAGGTTCGGGGGCTGGCCGGCGTAGGTGTGGAACGCCTGGGGGTGGTGGGGGGCGGTGGCGGCCGACGTTGTGTACGGGCGGTGGTCGCGGTGGTCGCGGTGGTCCCGGTGCTCGCGGTGCTCGCCGAGGAGGGGGTGGTGGTCGCGGACGGCGAAGCCCGTGAAGGAGAGATCCTCCTCGCCGGTGCGGTCCCCGGGCAGGGCGCGGAAGAGGCGCCGGTACTCGGAGTACAGCTCGTCGTAGATCGGGGTGGGGGAGACGGCCGGGGGCGTCACGTACGGGTGCTCCGTGTCGTACGACGGGCGCATGCCCGGGATCGAGCGGGGGGCGGTGGCCGACCGGCCGGGGGCTGCGGCGACGTCGTAGCTGTACACGTAGGGGCCAACGAGTGAGGGGGCGCGGGGATGCGGGGCACGGGGGTGCGGGGATGCGGGGATGCGGGGTGCCCGGAGGCGGGGGCTCCGGGCTGTCCGCGTTCGGGCATCAGGCGGGCATCAGCCGGACGTCAGCCGGACATCAGGCGGGCGTCACGTGCCGGCGAGGGGGAGCGAGGCGGCGACGACCTGGCCCAGTGCCACCGCGCGCTCCAGCGCCTGGCGCAGCAGGTCCTCGCGGGGCTGGCGGCCGACCATGCCCGCCGGGACTGCGTACATCGTCACCTCGGAGAGCTGGCTGGCGGCCGAGCGCCAGGCGTCGGTGACCTGGAGGGGCTGGTGCGCCTGCCACCAGCCGGTGCTGCCGCCCGCGGCGGCGGGCTGCAGGATCGCGTGCAGCTGGCCCATCGCCACCAGGACCGACCAGCCGCCCAGCTGCTCGGGGGTCACGTTGAGGTCGGTGACGGGCTGGAAGCCGGCGTCCTGGAGGAGGTCGAGGAACTCGTCCTCGCCCGAGGTGCTGCCGGGGCGGCCGACCGGGCCGGTGGGCTCGACGACGAGGGAGGCGTGGCCGACCTTGTCGTGGAGGATCAGACCGCAGGTGATGCCGAGGATGGCGGCCTGACCGGGGGCGCTCGGCGGGGTCGAGGCCGAGGTCGGGACGGCCGGGTTGGGCACGATCGGGTGCGCGGGGGCGGCCGGGTGCGGGGCGGCGGGCTGGGGCTGGCCGCTGATGCTGCGGACGGCTCCGGCGAGCTGCGCCTCGGAGACGGGCACCACCTGGGAGGGGATGCAGCGGGCGTGGGCGAAGGCCAGTACGGCCGTTTCGTCGGCGACGAAGAGCACGGTGCTGGTGCGCTCCGCGTGGGTGTCGCCGGGGGTGCGGCAGGAGGTGCACTCGTAGCTGTCGGGGGCGCGGTCGCCGCCGAGGAGGCGGTCGGCCTCGTCGTCGCCGATCTCTGACCGGACCTCGTCGCTGACGTCGAGCATGCGCGGCACTGGGTCTCCTCGGGGGGCGTTCGTACGGAGGTCGCACTGCCCAACGGGCCCCTGTGGCAGGCGTCACGGGTGGGCGTCGAGGCTGACGGGAATTGCCCGTGATCCGACCGCGCCGCGTGTTCTCGTGGTCGCAATCTGTCGAAGTCGGTGGCGGGACTGCCGGAATGGGGCCGTGAGGTGAGTCACGCCGGTTGGATGTTTGATCTAGGAATTGACGGCTAAAGCGGACATTTCGGACAAGGTTTGAAGATTATTACCGGCGGTAACCCCGCGCTGAGCTGGGCAGACCACCGGAGCTTTGTGTTTCCCGCCGACCGGCTCGTAGCTTCTTGGTCGGCGCAACGAGCGCCACCCGGGTTCACCCCCGACGCACCGCCCCCCGGTTCCCGCCGGGCGAGGCAGGTGCCCGCCGACGCGATCGCTCGAACAGGTCGCCGGTGCGCGGGTGGGTGGCCGGGGCGGCAAGCGGCACGTCCGACACGTGCACGGCCGTCCGATGGACGCGGCAGGCGATTCACGGCCCCTCGGGGTCTGGTTCCGCATGCCCGCCCGGGGCTGTCGAGAGGAACCCCATGACCTTCCGTCACGAGACCGCCGCTGCCACCACCTCCACCGCCACCAAGCGCAACCGCATGCGCATGGCGGTCGTCGCGGGCGCCGCCGTCGCGGCCCTGCCGGTGGCCGGCCTCGTCACGGCCACCTCGGCCTCCGCCGCCTCCGTCTCCACCTGGGACGCTGTCGCCCAGTGCGAGAGCGGCGGCAACTGGGCCATCAACACCGGCAACGGCTTCTACGGCGGGCTGCAGTTCACCTCCAGCACCTGGGCCGCCTTCGGTGGCACCGCCTTCGCGTCGCAGGCCAACCAGGCCACCAAGGCGCAGCAGATCTCCGTCGCCGAGAAGGTCCTCGCCTCGCAGGGTCCGGGCGCCTGGCCCGTCTGCTCCGTCAAGGCCGGCCTGACCAAGGGCGGCGCCCCGGCGGCCGTCGACACGTCGGCGGGCTCCTCCGCCGCTGCGAAGCCGGCGCAGACCCCGGCTCCGAAGGCCGCCGCGCCCAAGGCCGCCGCCGCGCCGAAGGCCGAGGCTGCGCCCAAGGCTGCTGCCGCGCCGAAGGCCGACGCCCCCAAGGCCGACGCTGCGCCGAAGAACGACGTCAAGGGCTGGACCGGCTCGAACGACGCCAAGCCCGTTAAGCCGGCGCAGTCGGCCAAGGGTGGCGACTACACCGTCAAGTCCGGTGACACCCTGAGCTCCATCGCCGCCGCGCAGGGCCTGGACTGGCACGACCTGTACAAGAACAACGCCAAGGTCGTCGGTGGCAACCCCGACCTGATCCTCCCGGGCCAGGTCCTGAGCATCTGAACCACCTGAACCACCTGAACCACCTGAACCACCTGAAGCGTGCTGCTCGGCTGAGCCACGGTAGTTCGTGTGGCTTCTGAAGGCCGCTCCTCCACCATGTGGGGGAGCGGCCTTCGGCGTGTCCGGGCGGCGAGGGCGAGGGGCGCTTAGGGTCGGGCGCCATGCTGCTGTATTCGTATGACGGACGTATAGGCAGGCTGGTGCTGCGGGTGGGAGGCGTGTTGGTGCTGATGTGGGCCGTCGGCGCCGCGGTGCCGGTCGCCGACGTGGTGTGGGACGGGCTCGCCGACTGCGAGAGCGGCGGGGACTGGCAGGCCGACACCGGCAACGGCTTCTACGGAGGCCTGCAGATCCGGCCGTCCACCTGGTCCGAGGCGGGCGGGCTGCCCTTCGCCGACCGGCCCGACCACGCGAGCCGGCGGCAGCAGACGACGGTGGGGGAGGAGATCCTGCGGCAGCAGGGGTGGGAGGCATGGCCGTCCTGCGCCCGGGAGTTGGGGCTGATCGGGGGATCATCGAGGAGTGGGAAGCTGGAGGGGTGATCCAGGGAGAGCTGTTCGGCGAGTCGTCCGGCGGGCAGTCCGGGGGCGGGGGCCGTCCTGCGCGCAGTGAGCCCGCGCCCGGGGCCGTCCTGCTGCCCGGCTGGCTGGACCTGGACGCGCAGCGGCGCCTGCTCGCCGCCTGCCGGGAGTGGGCCCGCCCGCCGGCCGGGCTGCACGAGGTGCGGATGCCCACGGGCGGGATGATGTCCGTCCGGATGGTGAGCCTGGGCCTGCACTGGTACCCGTACGGCTACCGGCCGATCGCCGAGGACGGTACGCCCGTCAAGCCGTTCCCGCCCGAGCTCGGCGCGCTCGCCCGCCGCGCCGTCGCGGAGGCGTACGGGGACGGGGATGGGGGCGGAGGCGGAGACGGGGGCGGGGGCGGGGGCGGGCTGGGCGAGATCGCGGGCGCGGCCTCGTACGAGCCGGACGTCGCGATCGTCAACCACTACCCGCACGGCGCCAGGATGGGCCTGCACCAGGACCGGGACGAGCGGGCGGACGCGCCGGTGGTGTCGTTCTCGCTCGGCGACACGTGCGTGTTCCGGCTGGGGAACACCGAGACCCGGACGCGGCCGTGGACGGATCTGGAGCTGCGGGGCGGGGACGTGCTGGTGTTCGGCGGGCCGGCGCGGTACGCGTACCACGGGGTGGTGCGGACGCTGGCGGGGACGGGGGAGGAGGCGCTGGGCCTGGTGGGGCGGCTCAACGTCACGGTGCGGGAGTCGGGGTTCGGGCGGTAGGGCCCCTGTCCGTCCTTCTTCTGTCCTGATTCCGTCCTGGGTATTCCGTCCTGGGTGTCGGTCTGGGTTTCGGTCTCGTTCGGCCACACGTTCGGGTGAATCGGGAGACCCGCCCCGAGGTGCGGGAATGACCCCGGTCGCGCAGGGATTCGAGTGAGCGGGAGAATTCGATCGGAGCGGGTCCGCCCGCCCTCGCTGAGAGGAAGTGCGCATGGGTACCCCCGTCGACGACTTGGTCGACCTGCTCGACCTGGAGCAGATCGAACTGAACATCTTCCGCGGGCGCAGCCCCGAGGAGGCGCTGCAGCGGACGTTCGGCGGCCAGGTCGCCGGGCAGGCGCTGGTCGCGGCAGGGCGTACGGTGGAGGACGCGCGCCCCGTCCACTCGCTGCACGCCTACTTCCTGCGCCCTGGGGTGCCCGGCCTGCCGATCGTCTACCAGGTCGACCGGATCCGTGACGGCCGCTCGTTCACCACCCGCCGGGTCCTCGCCATCCAGGGCGGCCGGTCGATCTTCGCGCTGACCGCGGACTTCCACCGTCCGGAGCCCGACAGCATCGAGCACCAGCACCCGATGCCCGAGGTCCCCGCGCCCGAGGACCTGCCCAGCGCCCTCGACGAGGTCGGCTCCCGGCTCGGCGAACTGCCCCCGTTCATCAGCCGCCGCCAGCCCTTCGACATCCGGTACGTCGACCGGCTGCGCTGGAGCCAGGAGGAACTGGCCGGCGTCGAGGCACGCAGCGGCGTCTGGCTGCGCACCAACGGCCCCCTCCCCGACGACCCGCTGATACACGTCTGCGCCCTCACGTACGCGAGCGACATGACGCTGCTCGACGCGGTCCGCGCGCCCGCCGAACCGCTGTGGGGCAAGCGGCACTTCGACATGGCCTCGCTCGACCACGCGATGTGGTTCCACCGGCCGTTCCGTACCGACGACTGGCTGCTGTACCAGCAGGAGTCGCCGATCGCGCACGGCGCGCGGGGCCTGGCGCGCGGGCAGATCTACGACCGGGAGGGCCGGCTGGTGGTGTCCGTGGTGCAGGAAGGGCTGTTCCGGCGGCTGGGCGGGTGAGTGCGGCGGTGGTGTTGTCGTCGTGATGCGCGGGTGTTTCCGTGCGTTTCCCGGTGCTGCGCCGGGTGACGGTTTCGGACGTTCGTCCGCCCGGCGGGAATGATCCGTTCGGGCGGGGAGCGTTCGTACTGAATGGTTGCCGGATGAACGGCTACTGGATGACCGAGGAGGACGGCCCGAACGGCGGGCCGCCCCCGGACCGGACCGGGAGGGTGCACCGATGACGGATAAGGCCGCGGAGGACTGGAAGCGCTGGAGCGACCAGCGGGCGGCGTCCGTGAGCGCGCAGCACGGCCAGCTGGCGCTCACCGGCACCCACTGGCTGGACGCGGAGTCCGTCCAGGTCCCCGGCCTGCCCGGGCAGTGGTGGGCCGACACCGAGGGCGTCCGCGTCCGGGCGGCCGCCGCCGACGGCCTGCTCGCGCACGGCCTGCTGGTGGACGGCGAGGTGCTGCTGCGCCCCGACACCGACCCGGCCGCGGGCACCGCCACCCTGGGTGACCTGCTGCTCGTCCCGATCGAGCGCGAGGGCGAGCTCGCCCTGCGCGTCTTCGACCCGGCCGCGCCCCGCCGCGTCGCCTTCGCGGGCATCTCCGCCTTCCCGTACGCGCCCGAGTGGGCCGTGCCCGCCGTCTTCACCCCGTTCGAGGGCGAGCCGCAGGCCGTCGTCGTCCCCAACGCGGACGGGCGGGAGCGCCCGCTCGCCGTCACCGGGCGGATCGAGTTCACCGTCGCCGGAGAGCACCGCACCCTCACCGTCAGCCGCGCCGGCAAGCGCCTCAGCGGCGTGATCGCCGACGCGACCAGCGGCGGCGACACCTACCGGTTCCGGTTCATCACGCTCCCCGAGCCGGACGCGGACGGGCGGACGGTGCTCGACCTCAACCGGGCCTACCTGCCGCCGTGCGCCTTCTCGGACCACTTCATCTGCCCGTTCCCGCCGCCGGGCAACCGGCTGGACTTCGCCGTCGAGGCGGGGGAGCGGCAGGTCCTCAGCCGGTAGCGCTGGGCCGTCGTCCCACCCGTCACACCGCCCCACACCGCGCCACACCGCCCCCGGCGCGGGGCGGTGTGACGGGTGGGACGACGATGACGGGTGTGACCTCACCGACCGAACAACTGCCCGACTCCGCCGCCCTTCCGTCCTCTTCGCCTTCGCCGCCCTGGTACCGGCGGACGTTCGCCGACCTCAGCCCGCTGCGCGACAACCCCGACTACCGGCGCGTCTGGTCCGGCCAGGCCGTCTCCTCCATAGGCCAGCAGATGACGGCCGTCGCCGTCGCCGTCCAGATCTACGATCTGACCGGCTCGGCCTTCGCCACCGGCTTGGTCGGCCTGTTCTCGTTCGTCCCGCTCGTCGTCTTCGGCCTCTACGGCGGGGCCGTCGCCGACACCGTCGACCGGCGCAGGCTCGGCCTCATCGGCGCCGCGGGCCTCGCCGCCGTCTCGCTCGTCCTCGCCGTCCAGGCCGCCGCGGGCCTCGACCAGGTCGCCGTCCTCTACGCCGCCGTCGCCCTCCAGGCCGGGTTCTTCGCGATGAGCTCGCCCGCCCGCTCCGCGATGATCCCCCGGCTCGTCCCCGGCCACCAGCTCCCCGCCGCCAACGCCCTCAACACCGTCGGCATGAACCTCGGCCTCACCGTGGGCCCCATGCTCGGCGGCCTCCTCATCGGCGCGTACGGTCCCCAGGCCGCCTACCTCGTCGACACCGTCGCCTTCACCGGCACCCTCTACGCGATGTGGCGCCTTCCCGCCATCCGGCCGCTCGGCGACCGTACGGGCCGCGCCTCCGTCCTCGAGGGCCTGCGCTTCCTGCGCGAGCAGCCCAACCTGCGCACCAGCTTCCTCGCCGACCTCGCCGCGATGGTCTTCGGAATGCCCCGCGCCCTCTTCCCCGCCCTCGCCGTCACCCTCTACGGCGGCGACGCCCGCACCGTCGGCCTCCTGGTCTCCGCCCCCGCCGTCGGCGCCCTCCTCGGCGCCCTCTTCTCCGGCTGGGTCGGCCGCATACACCGCCAGGGCGTCGCCGTCCTCGCCGCCGTCTGCGCCTGGGGCCTCGCCATCGCCGCCTTCGGCGCCCTCCACAACCTCTGGCTCGGCCTCCTCCTGCTCGCCGTCGCCGGCTGCGCCGACACCGTCAGCATGATCTTCCGCAACACGATGATGCAGGTCGCCGCCCCCGACGAGATGCGCGGCCGCCTCCAGGGCGTCTTCATCGTCGTCGTCGCCGGCGGCCCCCGCCTCGGCGACTTCGAATCCGGCGCCGTCGCCTCCCTCACCACCCCCATCACCTCCGTGATCACCGGCGGCCTCGCCTGCGTAGCCGCCGCCCTCCTCCTCGCCGCCCGCCGCCCCGCCTTCCTCACCTACGACTCCCGCCACCCCACCCCCTGACCCCACCCCCCGATACCTGGCAGCGAGCACCCCCCGACGTGCTGTATTGTTTTCCACGTCGCCGGGACAACAACCGGAGACAAGGTCGAGAAGCCGCCCGGCAGAGCCCCCCAGGCCCCGCCGCCGGCACCGAGACCACGGGACGTGGCGCAGCTTGGTAGCGCACTTGACTGGGGGTCAAGGGGTCGCAGGTTCAAATCCTGTCGTCCCGACAGTGATGTCGGAGCCCCGCTGACTGGACGGAAGTCCAGGCCAGCGGGGCTTTTGCTGTTCCTGAGGGCGGTCAGCGCACGAGCCGCAGGTGGCGGCCGGGGGACTCCGGGGGGACTACTTCGGGACCAGGGGCCTCGCGCGGCCCGCTCAGGTGCGCGCTCAGCACCTCGCCGGCCAGCTCGATCGAGCGCCGGTCCGGATGCAGGTACCGCTGCGTGGTGGTGAGCGATCCGTGCCCCGCGATCTTCCGCAGGACGTGCAGCGGCACCCCGGCGTCGGCCATCCACGTCAGCCCGGTGTGCCGAAGGTCGTGCCGGCGCAGGTGCTCGAAGCCGAGCCCCCACCACGACCTCGTCCCAGTGCGTCGCGTCCCGCAGGACCGCGGTGGTGATCCGCCCGCCCCGCGGTCCTGTGAACAGCCGGGCCATCGGGTCCTGGTCGATCACGTCCAGGCGCCAGGCCACCAGCTCGCGGATCTCCGGGATCAGCGGCACTGTCCGCCGCCGCTTGCCCTTGGTCCGAACTCCTCGACACCCTCGCGGCCGCCGGCCTGTGGCTGCGCTACCACGGCGATTTCGACTGGCCGGGCATCGCGCTCGCCAACCGCGTCATCCGACGCTGCTCGGCCCTACCGTGGCGGATGGCGGCCCAGGACTACGAACAACTCGCCGCCCACGCCCGGGACCAGGGCAGCCCGGGCCTTCCGCTCGTCGGAGCCCCGGTGGAGGCGAGCTGGGACGCCGACCTCGCCGCCGCCATGACGGTACTGAACGTGGCGCTGCACGAGGAGTCGGCACTCGACCGGCTCATCGCGGACCTGGCGCCGGGGCAGCGGTGACCAGGGGGCCGGCCGCCAGGGGAGCGTGAGTCAGGCAGGTGCGGCGGACAGGGCCCGGGCGCAGCGGGCTCATCCGGAGTCCCGCCCCAGGACTCCGGTTCCCCGAGGTGCGCGCGTAGTCGCTCGAGCGCGGTCGGGCTCTCCGGCTGGGGGCAGAAGATTGCTGCGGTCAGCACTGCCACAGGAACACGGCCTGTGTGCAGGGCTCGCACGCGAAGGCATAGGCCTCACCGCGCCCGCCGAAGTTCATCGCGGTGGCGTGGTCCCGTCCTTCCTCGAGCTGAGCGACGAGCCTCATCTCCCGTGCGCAGGTCGGGCAGGCAGGGGTCTCGTCGTTCTGCAGCCACGCGGGCTGCCCGCCGAGCTGACCGAGGACGTCAAGAGGAGTCCGGCCCGGCTGCCTCGCCCACTCCGTGTATGCCTGGCCGTAATCGGCCGTCGTGGACGGAGTCTCGTACGCGACGGCGCTCACCGCGCCGAGCAGGATCGGCTCCTGGTCGTCGTCCTCGTCCAGCACGGGCACCGGGATCGGCTGGAGTGCGGCCGTGGGGAACAGCAGTGCGCGGTTGCCGCCCGCCTGCGGGTCCCACTCCTCGCACATGCCTGGGTCGTTCTGGCACATGAACAGGGCGAGCACGTCCCGCCCCTCGACGGCGCCCTGGCCAGTGTGGCGGCCGAGATCGTCGAGGAGCACCTGCGCCAGGAACTGCATCGGTCCGTCGCACGTGGAGCACTCAGGCCACGAAGTCCCGGCCGGGGCCAGCGGCACCCCGCCGGTGCGGGTGACAAATGCGGTGGGCTCGGTGGTGCCCGCGTACGTCATCAGGGTCGTCGTCACAGCTGGCGACTGTACGACAAGCCGCTGACACCTCGGCCTACCATGGCCATGGCCCGTGGTCACGACTCCGCAGACCGGGCTTGGGACGAAGTGGATCGGGCACGTCAGTTGGCAGGGGCACCGGTCATCGCGGTTACGTCTTTCGGCGAACGGAACGCCGGACGTGCTGCGCCCAGGGCAGGCGTTCGGCTTTCACACGGGGAGCCTCCCTCGACTGCCGGGATGGCCGAGCGTTCGGCTTCCGTCACCAGCCTTCGTCCCATTGTCAGCCCGATCCGCCACACTGCTGCCCGTGATCACTCCTGGTGAGCCGCCTGCCGGCATCGAATCGGTCCCGCCCCCCAAGGCTGTCCTGCTCGAAACGCCGTGGGCGGAGCTGAGCCACGCGTATGGATCGGCCGAGGACACACCCACCCTGCTGGTAGGCCTGCTGGACGAGGACCCCGAGGTCCATGCCCATGCCCTGGGCCAGCTGCAGATGTCGGTCCTCCACCAGGGCTCGATCTACAGCAGCACCGCGCCGGTCGCACTGTTCGTGGCCGGCATTCTGGACCATCCGCACACCTCGGCCGAGCACGAGAGCGAGTACCCGTGGGACGACCGGGTCCGCCCGCTGCGCGCCGCGCTTCTGGAGTGGCTGGGCGAGATCGCCGAGTCGGTCGGCTACTACGACGACCGCGAGCAGGATCCCGAGGACGACGACCCAGCCGACATCGCGGCCTGCCGCGCAGCCCGCCCCGCGATCCACCATGCGGTAGCTTCCTACCTGGCCGATCCCGACCCCGTGGTTCGCGAGGCCGCCGTCGGTGCCGCCGGCCACCTGCTCAGGGCCCCCGAGCTCCGCGACCGGATACCCGACGCCGCCAAGCGGCTGCGCACCATCCTCACCACAACCGGGGATCGGCGGGAGCGCGCCGCGGCCGTTCTGACCCTCGTCGCCTGGGCACAGGACACCAGCGACCTGCTCACCGACCCGGACCCGGCGATCCGCGCCTGCGCCGCCCTCGCCCCGCTCCCCTCCGAGGACCCGCGCCCCACCGCCATCCTTCTGGAGGCCCTGTCGGACCCGCACACCGCCGACCACTGGTTCGACGCCGAACCCCTGCCCCAACTCGACGGATGGTTCCGCTTCACCCTCCTCCAGGCCCTGCTCGCCCGCACCAGCACCCTGGAAGAAGTCCTGGACGCCGCACTGGCCTTGATGCCCATGGCCGACGACTACACCGTCGAACGCGACTGGGGACCCCTCCTGCTGCGCGCCTTCCCCGACGGCAACGCCGGCGAGGCGGCCCTCACCGACGCCCAGTACCGACTCCTCAGCGCCGTCGCGGCCAAGGACGACTGCTGGGGCAACATCGGCAACAAGATCACATGGCTGCGCCGAGCCGGACTACCGACAGAACGAGACTCCTTCCGCACGCTCCTGACAAACCCCCACAGGGCCCCCGACTTCTGACGGCTCGCGGAGAGCACGGATCCTTGCGGCCCCCGCTGCCCGTCGGGGCCTGGGCCGAGTTCCGGCACCCTCACAGGCTCATCGGATGCCCGGAGCAACCGGGTGTTCGGCTTGGAAGGCCAGCCTGCGTTCGGCGTCCTGCGCGATGTGGTCGAGAACATCGTCGAGTGCCACGAACGCCTCCCACGGTCGCTGGCGGCCGGCTTCGGCAAGGCACTCGATCAGCAGTTGTTCGAGATCAGTGACGCGCTTGCCCTTCCAGATCTTGTCGGCGAGGCTTACCAGCAGGTCGTCGGTGCTGATGCCGGGGGCGTTCCACGATGCGTGGTTGCGGGCGAAGCGGGCGAGTTCCTCGGTGACGCCCCGGGCGATCAGCAGGTCGTGGCCGGCCTCCTCGTGTGCGGAGCCGGGCCGGGAGAGCTCCTCGGGGTGCAGGATCTTCCCGATGTCGTGGGTGGCGGCGCCGAAGAGGACGGCGTGCCGGTCGAAGTCCAGCTGGGGGTAGTGCCGTTCGGCCCAGTCGACCAGTTGGTGGGCGACATCGTGGACGGCCCGAAGATGGGCCGCGAGCCTGGGCGGGGCCTGCAACTCTTCGAGGAGGACGGCGACCTGGTGCGGGAGCGGTCGCAGTACGGGGTCGCCAGGTAGGGTGAGGGCTCGCTGCAGCGCATTGAGGGCCATCCGGGACACGGTATGTCAGTGCCTCGAATGGCGTCGCTACCCGGGATATGGCTGCTGTCTTTGGTTGGTTGTCGATATCCCTTGTGCGGCGGCTGGCGGCGACCGTGCGGGTTGTCACTGGGGTCGGCTTGGATGGTCCGCATGACCGTCAACGATGTCGCCCGTTCTCTGCCCGATCCTGACGTCCTGCGGGACCACTGCCGGGCTTTGGCGATGCTGGATGCGATCCTCAGCCCTGATTGGTCCTCGCGCTACTACTCCTTCGACTCGCGGTGGTCGCCGACGGAGGAGCTGGCGTCGATGCGCAACGGTTCGGGGGACGAGTACTCGATCGTCTTCGCTCCGGTCGGTGTGTACGTCCGGGGCTTCGACCACGAGTCGCCGATGAGCCCCTACGCCGAGGACGGAGTGTGGCCGGGCGTGCTGGACTCCGTTCCCGAAGAGTTCCGGTCGTGCGTCGAGGAACCCGCGTTCAACGACGACGGCGTACCGACGGTGACGGCCTGCCTGTGGCGCAGGACGACTGATGGGAGCTGGCAGACGGGGGAGATCGACTTCCCGGAGGGCCACGCCGACCCCGACGGGGCCGACTGGCTGTTCCGGCTCCTCACCGACCGATCTCCGGAGGCGTACGCGAGCTTCGCCGTCGACTACTACGAAGTACCAGTCGACCTGGATACCGTCCGGCACGTCTGTGCACTGCGGCCACTCACCGATGACGTGGTCCGTGCCCTCAACGTCGAGCTGACCCTCGCGGACGTTGCCGAGGACATCGCCGAGATCGGCTACCCCACAACGTAGGAACCGGGGACGGCCGCGGGCGGGCTGTCGGTGCCCACCCGCGGTCAACCGTCCTCGCGTCGGCGGCTCGGCATCAGAATGCGGCGATCCGTGGGCGCTCGTAGCACTGGGTAGCGAGCGACGAAGGCGGCGTCGATCTCGAACCTGGTGACGTAGCCGACGCCCGAGGCGGGCACGTTCCAGTCCCGCGCGATCCGGACGCGTAGTCCTCGTTCAGCACCGGATAGAAGATCGGCTGCTCGGGCAGGCGAGGCGGCCAGGCACGCACGCCCGACGACTCTCCGAGCCCACAGATGGCCGGTTGCGAGAGCGAGGAGCTTGCCCGGCACTTCATCCAGGGCACCGCCGAACGGGGCCGGCGCAATCTGTGGCTGAGGACCCTGGACCGGCTCGGCTCTGATTCGACTCCTGCCAGTTCGGCTGTTTTCCCGGCTGGAGCCGGGGCAGCCGACAGGTGGGAATTTCGGGGGAACGCCGTCCGGCAGCCTATTATCGCTTCTTGGGCCTGTGGACCTGATCCCTGGCTCACCAGGTACGGAGAGGCGTCACCCGGCCTGCTGCCGATGCGTACCCGAGGAATCACGTGAGCACCGAACAGTCCGTCCCCGTCACGCAGGTCCTTCATGAGGCCAGCCGCCGACGGACCTTCGCCGTGATCAGCCATCCGGACGCGGGCAAGTCCACGCTCACCGAGGCGCTGGCGCTGCACGCGCGGGCGATCACATCTGCCGGTGCGGTGCACGCCAAGGGTGACCGACGCGGCGTGACCAGTGACTGGATGGAGTTGGAACGCGAGCGCGGCATCTCGGTGACCTCGGCCGCATTGCAGTTCGGCCATCGCGGCCACGTGATGAACCTGGTCGACACCCCCGGCCACGCCGACTTCTCCGAGGACACCTACCGGGTGCTGGCCGCCGTCGACTGCGCGATCATGCTGGTCGACGCGGCCAAGGGCCTGGAGGAGCAGACCCGCAAGCTCTTCGCGGTCTGCCGCCATCGTGGCGTCCCCGTGATCACCTTCATCAACAAGTGGGACCGGCGCGGCCGGGATGCACTCACCCTGCTCGAGGACATCGAGACGCACCTCGGGATCACCCCCGTCCCGGTCGTCTGGCCGGTAGGCAACGCGGGCAACCTGCGCGGCCTGGTCGAAGCGGGGAACACCGAGCAGATGCTGCGCTACACCAAGGTGCCGGCCGGCACGCACGCCGCCCGCGAGGAGCTGCTCACCTCCGAGGAGGCCGCCGAGCAGGAGGGCGAAGCCTGGACGACCGCGCTGGAGGAGCTGGAGCTGGTGCTATCCTCCGGCCCCGGCTACGACCAGGAGGCCTTCGAGGCCGGCAAGATCAGCCCGGTCTTCTTCGGCGCCGCGCTGACCAACATCGGTGTGAAGCCCCTGCTGGACGCCGTGGTCGACCTCGCTCCGGCTCCCGGGCCCCGCCCGCTGGCCAAGGGCGGCAGCCGCGAGGTCGGCGAGGAGTTCTCCGGCCTGGTGTTCAAGATCCAGGCGAACATGGACCCGGCCCACCGCGACCGGATCGCCTTCGTCCGAGTCTGCTCCGGCGTCTTCGAGCGCGGCATGCACGTCACCCGGGCGGCCAGCGGCCGTTCGTTCGCCACCAAGTACGCGCACACCGTCTTCGGAGCCGAGCGCACCGTGGTCGACACCGCGTACCCCGGCGACGTGGTCGGCCTGATCAACGCGAGCGCGCTGCGGGTCGGCGACACCCTCTTCACCGGCAAGAAGACCGAGTTTCCCCCGCTGCCGGCCTTCGCCCCCGAGTACTTCGCGGTGGCACGGCCCAAGGACATCAGCCGTTCCAAGCAGTTCCGCAAGGGCGTCGCCCAACTCGATGAGGAAGGCGTGATCCAGGTGCTGGTCTCCGACCGGCGTGGCGACCAGGCGCCGGTCATGGCTGCGGTCGGCCCGATGCAGTTCGACGTGATCCTGCACCGGATGGAGCACGAGTTCTCCTCCCCGATCGCCCTCGACCAGCTCTCCTACCGCTTGGCCCGGATCACCGACGCCGACGGCGCCGCAGCCCTGGCCAAAGCCCGTCTGACCAACGGCGAGGTGCTCACCCGCCGCTCGGATGACGCGCTGCTGGCCTTGTTCGCCGACAAGTGGCACCTGAACGCCTTCCAGCGCGCCCAACCCGACATCCTGCTCCAGCCGCTGATCGCCACGGCGGACTGATCGCCGACCTCTCGGTACGGCGGCGCCGCTCGGCACGGCGGCGCCGCTCGGTACGGCGGACGGCGCGTGGTACGGCCCCTGCCGGGGGTCTTCCGGCGCGCGCCGCCCCTGTGGGTGCCGACGAGTGCTCGGGACGCATCACCGTCCGCCCCGCCCCTGGGTCCCCAGCGCCCGGGAGCGCCCTTGGAACGCGAGGGCCTCGACCGCCTTGGCTACTGCGGTGTCCACGGCCTCGTGCTCCCAGACCCGTAGGGGGAGCCACCCCAGTCGGACGAGGTGCGCGTCGGTGTCCTCGTCACGACGGACATTGTTCTGGAGCTTGTCCCACCACACTCCGCGTTGTGCTTCGGCATGTGCAGGTGATCCGGGCATGCTGCATGGAGGGGCCTGGGGCCTTGCTCCCAGCCTCGGTCGAGAGGATCGCTGTCCTCCCTCTCGGGGCTCCACCCGAATATTGGGTGGAGCTTCGATGACGGTGATGTCAGGGTGGGGCGCATGCCGCCTGACTTCGAACAGTTGCTCAGGGAGCTGCATGCCACGCTGAAGCTGCGCAAGCGTCCGGAGGACGTGGCCCAGCTCATCCAGGACCTGTACGCGGCCCGGGGCGTCAGCCTAGATCCGGCCACCGAGGCTGCTCTCGCCAAGGCTGCCGAGCACTCGCTGACCCGGCTGTGGCACGGCTACACCTCCATGCTGGAGGGCTTTGCCCAGCCGGTCGGTGCTCAGCGTCAACTTTCCTGCGCGGAACGCCTGTTCGCCAGTGTGACGGACCTGCCGGTCGGTGCGGCGGACGACCCAGGACAGATCGAGGCGGTGATTCGTCGCGCAGGGCAGGAGATCTGCCGTGCCTACGGGGAGAACGACTTCGGCAGGGACCGGCTGGACCGGGCCGGGCGTGCCGAAGCCGGCCTGGGCGAGCTGTCCAAGCGTCAGTACAACAAGCGCTTCCGGTTGCTCTGCCGTATGGAGGCCAAGTTGGCGCGGCTCATCCACGAGCAGCGCCGCCACGAGGTCACCGTCACCGGCAAGGGGGCGTTCGCCCATACGCTGCCGTACGAATTGTTCGCCGCCGACCAGGACACCGCGGCCTTCGTCGCGTACGTCACGGCACGGGGCTACATGCGCAGCGTCTTCACCAACGGCAGGCAGCGGCGGGTGTACGACGAGGTCGCCGACGCCCTGTACGGGCGACTGCGGGCCCAACCGGAGCAGACCCGTTGGTACGTGGTCGCGCAGGTGCATCCGACGGCGGATGTGCTGGCGAGGCTGTCCGACGATGAGCTCGACCAGCTGCTGACCCGATGGACGCGCTTCCTGCGGGAGGTGGCCGGGCTGCTGGAGGACGCCTGGGATCGCTGTCCGCTGGAGCGCGACACCATGATCGTGCGCCGGGGCAACGACTCGTCGACCTGGAACCAGGCCGCGCAGGCGTGGAACACGGCGCGGGCGCACTGGTTGGCGCTGCTGACCGAGTTGGAGCGGACGGATGTCCTGGACCGGATCTGTCCGGGCAAGGTGCCGCGCCTGATGGCGGCCGACGTGGCGTACTGGCACCGCAGGAGCAAGGGCGGGCTGCATCCGGACACCTATGTGTGGGCGGAGCTGCCGCTGCCCTGGGAAGTGCTGCGTGGGGAAAAGGAGTGCCCGCGCCGCGGCATCCGCACCGGCGGTAGACCCGGCCCGGCCGTCCTGACTTGCGCACTTCTTCTGCCCCTGCGGTGGTTGGTCCTCGATCGGCTCGCGGAGGCTACCGAGGCAACCGCCCATTGGGTCGTCTGCGACCACCATGCGATCACCACCGTGGAATCAGGGCGCTTACCTGCGAATCGCGGTGAGGACCCGCACCGGGCGGGGATTGGACGCGCACCTGCCGCCTGGTGGTGCATCTTCAGTCGACGGCCCAGGGGAGCAGCCCGGCGCGGACGATGGACCATCCTGACGGTCTGACCAACGCGCCAGCGGTGTCGGCCGAAGCGGAGACCGCTTCGGCCGTTGACAGCGGTGGCGGTGCGGGGCGCTCCAATGCCCGTGCGACCGACCGTCGTTGCTCAGTGGTGCACGTCCCACGGCGAGGTCAGGTCGAGGCGGTCGCGAGGATGCCGGGCGCGATGTCCAGCACGAGGAGCGCTGCCGCGAGATGGGCAGGGTTGTCCTCGACCTTGACCGCTGAGAGCTCGTTCGCGCGCGAGACCCGCCGCTCGACGGTGTTGCGGTGCACATAGAGGGCGGCGGCGGCGCGTGTGGTGTTGAAGCCGCACTGTACGTAGGTGAGGAGCGCCTGCCGCAGCGCCGGGTCGGCTTCGGCCAGCCGACCGAGGGTGTTGATGACGAACCGTCGGGCGCCGGCCCGGTCCTTGGTGAGCGCGTCGATCAGCTCGACGTCGGCGTAGGCGGTGAACTGCCGGTCGGATGCGAGCCGGATGACCAGTGCCTGCGCCGCGAGGGCGTCCTGGTGGCTGGACCGGAACCCTTCGAGTCCGTGGCCGGGCCTGCCCACCGCGCCGCGGACCCCGGGTGCCGTCGCCATGGCCTGCTCCACCTGGTACAGGTCCGGGACGTTCGCACCGGAGAGCCAGATCCAACGTGAGGTGGTGCTGGCACGTGCCACCAGGGTGCTGCGGTTCGAGGCCGGGGTGCTCACCGCCGCGACGGCCAGGTCCAGGGCGTCGACGTGCCGGGGGTCGTCGATCCACAGCACGAGACCGGTGTGCCAGCGCCCCATCCGGTAGTGCAGGCGCCCCTCGGCGAGGTCCTGCGCCATCGGTGCTCCGCTGGCGATCAGCTGGATCAACGCGATCGCCTCGGCATCCGCGTTGCCCATCGCCGCGGCGAGACCGGCTTCCCGCAGCGCCAGGACGGAGTCGAGGGCGTACTGAACCAGCGACTTCGCCGACACGTCCAGGACGTCCACCAGGAGGTCGCGATCGGTGAACTTCGCCGTGCACTCCTCCAGCCACCGCCGCCAGCCCATGCCCAAGGCCACGCGCCAGGCACCGACGAAGTCCGGCGCGATGCCGCGGGAGACGAGGACGTTGATGTAGGCCGTGGCACGCGGGCCGACGTACGGCTCCACCCGCCGCCCCGGCTGCTGGACGTTCGCCGTCAACCACTGCACGAGATCGGAGCGGTTGAGCTCGCGGTCCTCCTCCGCCAGGGACGCGTCCGCGAGCAGGGCGGGGTCGTTCTGGGCCACGAGAGTGGGCGGGGTGAGGGCGTCGATCATGGCGTCCGTCTCGCTCATCAGGCGCTGGCACAGGGACCTGATCGCGTCGGCGACTTCGGGGGAAGGCGGGGGCCACAGCTCGTCCATGTCTGAAGTCTGCTCCTGATCTCGAGAAGCCAGTGCACCCGGCGTGCGCCGCGGCACCGGCGGTGGGGGAGGGAGGAGGGGGAGGGAGGAGGGGCGGCGCCCAACGTGACCTAGCCTCGTCCTACGGAGGGGCTCGTCGGAGTCGGCCGGCCACCCGCCGGCCGGGCGGCCTCGGCTCTGGGACAGGCGGTGAACGGACATCGACGGCAGCAGGACGACCGACGGGGCGCCGGAGGGCTCGCCCGCCCCCGAAGGCTCCGCAGGTCCGCGGCTGAGGGAGATCAGGGCCGGTCGAGGGTTGTCGTTGACAGAGGTCGCGCACCGGGCGGGCGTCACCAAGGGCTTTCTGAGTCAGTTGGAGCATGGCCTCACCAGCGTGTCCGTCCCGACGCTGCTGCGAATCTGCGAGGTGCTGCGGATCGGGGTGGGCGAGCTGTTCGACTACCCGGACGAGCCGGTCGTGCAGGGCGGGAGCCGGATCGATATGGGCGGCGAGGGCGTCGTCGAGTACCTGCTGACTCCTGCCGGCACCACGGAGTTCCAGGTCTTCCGCTCGGTGATCGAACCGGGTGGGGGCACCGGTGGCCCCTATCGGCTCGGCCCGGGGACCGTCTTCGCGCTGGGGCTGAGCGGCTCCACCCGCCTGGTCGTCGGTGGCGAGACCCGGATGCTGTCGGCCGGCGCGTCCACCTCGTTCTCCGGCGAGGTGCTGCACCAGTTCGACAACCCGGGGCCGATGGCGAGCGAGGTCCTGTGGGTGGTGTCGCCCCCGCTCCTGCGCGCCGCCCGAGGGCTGTCTTAGCTCCGTTTGCGCAGCTCCTCGCGGCGGATCTTGCCGGTGGCGGTTTTGGGGAGTTCGTCGATGAGGTGGAAGCGGCGCGGTCTCTTGTACGCGGCCAGGCGGCCGCGCACGAAGGCGTGGAGCTCGTCCGCGGTCGTGGTGGCCCCCGGCGTGAGGGACACGTGGGCGACGACGGCTTCGCCGCGGTAGGCGTCCGGTTCCCCGACGACGGCGGCCTCGAAGACCGCGGGGTGTTGGTAGAGGGCGTCCTCGACCTCCCGGGGCCACACCTTGTAGCCGGAGGTGTTGATCTGGTCCTTGAGCCGGCCGACCAGGTAGACCCAGCCGTCCGGGTCGAGGACGGCGACGTCGCCGGTGCGCAGGCGCCCCCGGGGGAGGGCGGCGGCGGAGCTGTCGGGCTTCTCCCAGTAGCCGGAGATCACCTGGGGCGCGGAGATCTCGAGCTCGCCGGCGGTCCCGCAGGGCAGGCTGGTGCCTTCGGCGTCGACGACGCGCACGGCGACACCGGGGGTGGGCACGCCCACCGAGAGGGTGCCGTCGGCCGCGTGGAGGCGCGCGTGCCGTCCCGGGGGCACGGCGATGCCGCCCGCGGTGGTCTCGGTCATCCCCCAGACGTTGTGGAGGTAGTGGCCGAACCGTTCCTGGAACGCCTCCACGGTGGCCGACGGCACCGGCGTAACTCGCGGCGATGACGCCGATCTTGAAGTAGGCCAGGGCGAGGTGGAACTCCCAGTCGCGGAGCGGGACGCCGCTGGGCGCGCCGACGATGAGGTCGAAGACCCGGTCACGGTAGGCGCACATCAGGGCGACGTCGGCCACCGGGTCGCCGATGGTGGACAGCTCCCAGTCGACGACCGCGGCGATCTCGGCCCCGCCGGTCGCGCGGCCGAGGCGGACCAAGGTGTCGACCGCGCTCCCGTGCCAGGCCCTGCAGCCGGGTCCGCAGCGACTCTCCTCCGGCGGCCTGGACGTCGCCGTCGAACGCGTCGTCGACGGGGAGGACCTCCTCGGCGACGAAGTTCCGCACCCGCTCGGCCAGTTCGGCCGTCGTGCCGTGCTCACTCATGGGGGACCTTCGCATCGAGTCGTTGGTAGGCGGTCGGGAGGCACGTCCGCTTCCGCAGGACGAGCGCTTGCGCCGGGCCGGCTGTGGCCGAGAGAGCGACGGAGTCGGCGACCACCGAACGGACCGGCCCCGCCGGGCCGGGGACCGCGAGGCTGTCGTTCACGGCGAACTCGCCGGGAGGGTTTAGTAGCGGTAAACGACGCAAAGCTCTATCACGCCGACGGGGGCGCCACAAGGGTGGCGGCATCGCGCGGCCGGCTTGTGCGTGGTGCACCAGGTCTGGCGCAAGGACGGTGCGCGCTGTCGTTCCCGCTCGTGGCCACGGTTGGCGACAGTGAGGTCACGACCCCGGGAACAGCGAGGAAACGCCATGACAACCAAGGTGCTCGACACCGTCGAGGAGTTCGACGTGGTCATCATCGGAGCGGGCATCTCCGGAATCGGTGCGGCCAGCTACTTCAGCCGGGAACTCCCCGGCAAGTCCCTGCTCGTACTCGAGGGCCGCGACAACATCGGCGGCACCTGGGACCTCTTCCGCTATCCGGGCATCCGCTCGGACTCGGACCTCCACACCTTCGGCTACGAGTTCAAGCCGTGGCGCCACGAAGCAGCGATCGCCGACGCGCCGCTGATCCGCGACTACCTCCGGGAGACGGCCGAGGAGAACCGGCTGGAGCCCCTCATCAGGTTGCGCCACCGGGTCGTCCGGGCCGAATGGTCCTCGCCCGACCGCCGGTGGACCCTCACGGTGGAGGTGGCGGACCCCGCCGGCGGGCCGAGCGCGACGAAGACCGTCCGCGCCGGATGGGTGTTCGCGGCCACCGGCTACTACCGGTACGACGAGGGCTTCTCTCCCCGTTTCCCCGGGCAGGAGGACTTCGAGGGCGCGGTCGTCCATCCCCAGCACTGGCCCGAGGACCTGGACTACAGCGGCAAGAAGGTCGTCGTCATCGGCAGCGGCGCGACCGCGATCACCCTGGTGCCGTCGATGGCCACCGGGCCGGGCGCCGCCCGGCACGTGACGATGCTGCAGCGGACCCCGACGTACGTGCTGGCCCTGCCGCGCGTCGACAAGCTCGCCCTGACGCTCACCAAGGTGCTCGGCGAGGAACGCGGGTACGCCGCGACGCGGTTCAAGAACATCTGGCTCGACCGCGCGGTCGTCAAGGGACTGCGCACGTTCCCGAAGGCCGGGCGACGGCTGATCCGGCACGAGAACCGCAAGCGGCTGCCCAAGGGGTTCGACGTCGACAAGCACTTCAACCCGCCGTACGACCCGTGGGACCAGCGGCTGTGCCTGGCCCCGGACGGCGACTTCTTCGACGCGATCAAGGACGGTCACGCGAGCGTCGTCACCGACACGATCACGCGGTTCAGCAGGCGCGGCATCGTGCTCGGCTCGGGCGAGGAGCTGGAGGCCGACGTCGTCGTCACCGCGACGGGGCTGAACCTGCAGCTCTTCGGCGGCATGCCGATCGTGGTCGACGGCCAGGACGTCGACCTCGCGGACGCGGTCTGTTACCGCGGGATGCTGCTGAGCGGGATCCCCAACTGGGCGATGGCGATCGGCTACACCACGTCGTCGTGGACGCTCAAGGTGAGCCTGATGTGCCGTTACTTCATCGACCTCGTCCGGCACATGGACGCCCACGGGTACGACCGGGTGGTCCCGGTCGCCCAGCCCGGGACGGAACGCAGGCCGGTGATGGACCTGAAGGCCGGCTACGCCAAGCGCGCCGAGAGCGTGCTCCCCAAGCAGGGCCTCGAGAAGCCCTGGCGGATGGCGTTGTCCTACCCCGAGGACGCCAAGGCGCTGCGCGGACCGGTCGCCGACGACAACCTCGTGTTCGGCAGCGCCCGCCGGGTCGCGCAGCCGTCCGACGGGGGGCGAGCGACCCGTGCCTGACTCCAGCGGCGTGGCCGGCGCGGACCAGTACGCGGCCCTGCCCTCCGGGCTGACGATCTGCTTCCGCGACCACGGCGACCGGACCGACCCCGCCATCCTGCTCATCGCCGGCATGGGCGAGGACCTCACCTTCTGGACCGAGCCGTTCTTCGACGCGCTCGTCGCCCGCGGCTTCCGGGTCGTCGCGATCGACAACCGCGACGTCGGCCGGTCGACGTTCGTCGACGCACCCCCTCCCGCGCTCTGGCGGCAGATCGCCGCGTGCCCGCGCGGCGACGCCTATGCGCTGGCCGACATGGCCCAGGACGCCGTCGGCGTCCTCGACCACCTCGGGATCGCCCGGGCCCACGTGGTCGGGCGGTCGATGGGCGGGATGATCGCGCAGACCCTCGCGGCCACGGCGCCCGAGCGCGTGCTGTCGCTGACGTCCCTCTACTCGACGACCGGGGCGAAGAAGGCCGGCCGGCCGGCGCTGTCGACGATCCGGCTGCTCGCCGCCCCGCCGGCCCGGACCAGGACCGAGGCGGTCCGGGCCCACCTGCGGCTCACCGGCCACGTCGCGGGAAGGGGGTACCCCATCGACGACGCGGCCGAGGCGGCCATCGCGGCGCGCGGCTGGGACCGCAGCGCCGGCGACCCGGCGGCCGGCGTGGCGCGCCAGATCCAGGCCATCCAGCGCTCCGGGGACCGGACGGCCCAGCTGAGCACGATCACCGCACCGACGCTGGTCATCAACGGTGACCGGGATCCGCTGGTCGACCCGAGCGGCGGCACCGCGACCGCACGGGCGATCCGCTCGGCGCAGCACGTGGTCGTCCCCGGCATGGGACACCACATCCCCGAGGCCCTCGTCGGCCCCGTCACCCAGTACATCGCGCAGCACGCGGCCCGCGTGGGCGAAGGAGGTAACCATGTCCGGATCTCGTGAAACCCGTTCCGGGGACGCCGCGGTCGACGTCGTGATCGTCGGCGCCGGCTTCGCCGGCCTGAGCGCCGCCGAACGGCTGACGAGCGAGGGCCGCTCGGTCCTGGTCGTGGAGGGCCGTGACCGGGTCGGCGGCCGATCGCTCTCCGGCGAGGTGGCAGGCGTGAAGGTCGACCTCGGAGCGACGTGGGTGTCACGACAGCACACCGCCATCCGGGACCTCGCGAACCGGATGGGGTGTACCACCACCGGCCAGTTCGACCAGGGGCGCAACGTGCTGTGGTTGGCGGGCCGGCGCCGCACCTACAGCGGCACCATTCCCAAGGTCTCCCCCGCGACCCTGGTGGACATGGCCCGCATGCAGACGGCGGTGAGCAAGCTGGTCGCGACCGTCGACGTGAGCGCCCCGTGGGAGACGCCCGGGGCGGGCCGGCTCGACGCCGTCTCGTTCGGCGAGTGGCTCGACCGGAAGAACGCACTGCCCAGCACCCGGGCGCTGATGACCATCGTCAGCAAGGTGCAGTGGGGCTGCACCCCGGGAGACGTCTCCCTGCTGCACGTACTGCGCTACATCCGTGCAGCGGGCGGGCTCAACCACATGCTGGACGTCGAGGGCGGAGCGAACGAGGACCGGTTCGTCGAAACCACCCAGGAGATCGCCAAGCGGGTGGCGGAGCGGCTCGGCGACCGCGTGCGGCTGGAGACGCCGGTGCGCCGCATCACGCAGGACGGCGACGGCGTCACCGTCCACACCGACTCCGGCGAGATCCACGCGGGATACGCGATCGTCACGGCCGCCCCGGCGCACCGCGCCACCATCGCGTACGAACCCGCCCTGCCCGAGCGGGCCGAGGGGCTCACGCGGACCTGGCGCATGGGCGTCCTCAGCAAGGCCTTCGTGGCCTACGACAAGCCCTTCTGGCGGGCCGACGGCTGCTCCGGCGAGGCGGTGACCGACACCGGGACCGTGTTCATCACCTTCGACGTGTCCCCCACCCCTGCCGGACCGGGCGTCCTGATGGCCTTCTGCGATCCCCGCGTCTTCGACGGCTTCAGCCCCGAGACCCGACGCGACCTGGTCGTCCAGCAACTCGTCGACCTCTACGGTCCGCAGGCCCGCACCCCGATCGACTACCTGGACCACCGCTGGGGAGCGGAGCCGTTCGCCCCGGGCGGCCCCCACCCGGTCGCCGGCCCCCACGCGACCGTGAGCTACGGCCGGGCGCTCACCGAGCCCCACGGGCGCATCCACTGGGCGGGCACCGAAACCGCCGGTGAGTGGGCCGGCACCATGAACGGCGCGGTCCTGACGGGCCGGCGCACCGCCGAGAACGTCGCCACCCTCCTGTCCCGCGACGTCCAAGAGGGGGCGTCGAGATGAAGGAGACGCTGTTCCTGCTGGCCGACCTGTGGATGATCTTCTCCGGCTACTTCTACGGTTGGACGTTCATCCGCCGCTACGGCAACTACCTCCTCGGCCTCGAGACGATGGTGGTCGCGACGTCGGGCAGCAACTTCCTGGTCTGGTCGCTGCTGGGCGCCGATCCCGGCAGCGTCCTGTACGACGTGGCCTACTTCTTCGACGCCTTCTCCAGGTCCGTCGGCATCACGGTCATCCTGATCATGGGTCTGATGATGGTCACCCATCGCTACAGACCGAGCCGAGGCGTCGACATCGCCGTGTTCGGAGCCGCGGTCGTGGCCGGCCTGTTCCTCCGGCCGTTCCACGGCGCGGACCTCCACACCGACCGCGCCGCGTTCTACGTCGCCGTGTTCTACGTCGTCGTCAATCTCCTCACGGCGGTCTTCCTCGGGTACTTCGTCAAGCGGCTCTGGCAGGCGGGCGCGAGGTGGCCGGCGGTCGCGACGGCACTGGTCACGGCCGCCGGGACCACCATCGCGATCACCTACGACTTCTTCCCCCTGCCGTTCGACGACGCGAACCGCGCGATCTTCTACACCGCCGCGCTGGCCACGTGGGGCACCCAGATATTCGTCTACTTCCGCGCCTACCGCGTGCTGCACGACCGCAACGTGGCCCCCGACGCGAAGCCGGCCCGCGCGACCGGCGCCCTCGCATGAACCCCGCACACGAAGAAGGAGTCAGGATGGCGAACAGGCACGTGTACGCGGTGGTGGACCCCGCCGACGGCACGGTGGTCAAGGAGTACCCCACCGCGACGGACGAGGCCGTCGACGGGGCGCTCGACGCGGCGGCGAAGGCCTACCCGCACTGGTCGAGGCAGACCTCCCTCACCCAGCGCGCCTGGCTGTTGAGCGCCGTCGCCGACCTGCACGAGGAGCGCAGCGCGCAGCTCGCCGCGATCATCCGGCGGGAGATGGGCAAGCCGCTGGAACAGGCCCTCGCGGAGGTCGAGTTCAGCGCCTCCATCTACCGGTACTACGCCGAGAACGCGCAGGCGTTCCTCGCCGACGAGCCGATCGAGCTCCTGGGAGGAGAGGGCACCGCTCTCATCCGCCGCCAGCCGATCGGCGTGTTGCTGGGGATCATGCCCTGGAACTACCCGTACTACCAGGTGGCCCGGTTCGCCGCGCCCAACCTCGCGCTGGGCAACACCATCGTGCTCAAGCACGCGTCGCAGTGTCCGGAGTCGTCCGCTGCACTCCAGCAGGTGTTCGCGGACGCCGGCGCTCCCGAGGGCTGCTACGTCAACGTCTACGCCACCCGCGAGCAGATCGCCGTCGCCATCGCGGACCCCCGGGTGCAGGGGGTCTCCTTCACCGGTTCGGAGCGGGCCGGCGCGGAGGTCGCCGCGCAGGCCGGGCGCAGCCTCAAGAAGGTGGTGCTCGAACTGGGCGGCTCGGACCCCTTCATCGTGCTGTCGACCGACGACCTCGACGCCACCGTCCGGGCGGCGGTCGAGGCCCGGTTCGAGAACACCGGGCAGGCGTGCAACGGCGCGAAGCGGTTCATCGTCGCCGACGACCTCTACGACGCCTTCCTCGACGCGTTCACCCACAGGGTGCTCGCCATGACCGACGGCTTGGCACCGCTGTCCTCGGTCGCCGCCGCCGAGTACCTCGAGGAACAGGTCGAGCGAGCCATCGACCACGGAGCGACCTTCATCTCCGCACGGCAGCGCGAAGGGGCGCACTTCCCGCCCGGCGTCCTGACGGACGTGTCGCCGACCTCGCCCACGGCCGCCGAGGAGCTCTTCGGCCCCGTCGCGATCCTCCACCGGGCCCGGTCCGAGGACGAGGCGGTCGAACTGGCGAACGCCACACCGTACGGACTGGGCTCCTACCTGTTCACGACCGACGCCGACCAGGCGGCACGCGTCGCCGACCGGATCGACGCGGGCATGGTCTTCGTCAACGGCGTCGGCCTCGAAGGCGCCGAACTGCCCTTCGGCGGGGTCAAGCGGTCCGGCTTCGGCCGGGAACTGGGCCGGGCCGGAATCGACGAGTTCGCCAACCGCAAGCTCATCCGCACCGCCGCGACCCGCCCGGCGCAGCCCACGGGAGGAAACCCGTCATGACCATCGAGTTCGACGCCGCCGTCCTCCGGGCCCCGGGCGCGCCGCTGACCGTCGAGCGGGTCTCCCTCCCCTCGACGCCCCCGCCCGGCGAGGTGCTCGTGCGGCTCGGAGCGAGCGGGCTGTGCCACAGCGACCTCCACGCGCTGGTCGGCGAGTGGGAGGTGCCGTCGCCGATGATCCTCGGCCACGAAGGGGCCGGGACGGTCGAGCGCGTCGGCGAAGGCGTCACGACCCTCGAGCAGGGCGACCACGTGGTGCTGTCGTGGACGCCGTCGTGTCGCCGCTGCCGCCACTGCGTCGGCGGCAGGCCGGTCCTGTGCGACCTGGTCAGCCGGCACTCGGCGAACCACCTGTCGTTCGACGGCCGATCCCGCGTCACGTCCGCGGACGGGGGCGACGTCTACAGTTTCGCCGGCCTGGGAACGTTCGGGCAGTACACCCTGGTGCCCGAGTCGGCGGCGATCGCCGTCCGCCAGGACGCCCCGTTCCCCCAGGCCGCCCTGGTCGGATGCGCCGTCACCACCGGCGTCGGCGCGGCCGTCAACACCGCCAAGGTGCGTCCGAGCGACACCGTGCTGGTCCTCGGCTGCGGCGGCGTCGGCCTGAACGCGATCCAGGGCGCCCGGCTCGTCGGCGCCCGGAGGATCATCGCCGCGGACGTCTCCGACGAGAAGCTCGAGCAGGCCCGCCGCTTCGGCGCCACCCACGTGATCAACAACCGCAGCGAGGACCTCGCCGAGCGGATCTCCCAACTCACCGACGGACGCGGCGTGGAGGTGGCCATCGAGGCCATCGGGCTGCCGCGCACCATCGAGGCCGCCTACGCGGTCCTCGCCCGAGGCGGCACGGCTGTGGTCGCCGGGCAGGTGGCGGACGGTGTGCGGATCTCCATCGACCCGTTCGTCATGTCCGACCAGGAGCTCTCCCTCATCGGGTCGAACTACGGCTCCAGCAAGCCGGATTCGGACTTCCCCCTGCTGATCGACCACTACCTGGACGGCCGGATCGACCTCGACTCCCTCGTGACGCGCGTGATCGACCTGAAGGACATCAACGAAGGCTTCGACCAACTGAAGCGCGGCATCGGCATCCGCTCGGTGATCACGTACTGAAAGGCAGTGGCAATCGCATGGCCCTGGAATCGTCCCGCCTGGCCTTCGAGCGGGCTCGCCGCAGCATCGGCGGCGGTGTGGGGTCCGGCCTGCGCGCCGCGATGCCTCCCCACCCGCTCTTCGTGCGGGAGGCACGCGGCGCCCACGTGTGGGACCTCGACGGCGACCGGTACACCGACTACGTGATGGCCTGGGGCCCGCTCGTCCTCGGGCACGGCGACCCGCGCGTGGTGTCTGCGGTGTCCGACGTCGCGACGAAGATGCAGGTCGTCGGCACCGGCCACCCCTTGGAATACCTCGCGGCGGAGGCGGTCCTGGAGGCCGTCCCGCACGGCGAGCGACTGCTGTGGAGCAACACGGGGACCGAGGCGGTCCAGGTCGCGCTCCGCCTCGCGCGCGCCGCCACCGGGCGGCGCCGCGTCCTCAAGTTCGCCAAGAGCTACCACGGCTGGCACGACACCGTGTACGCCGGGATGTCCGAGGACGACTGCGATCGCCCCGCGACCCCCGGCGGGCCGGGGCAGTCGGCCAGCGTGCTGGACGACCTGGTCGTGGCGCGCTTCAACGACGTACCTCTGGCCGAGCGCCTGCTGAGCGAGGCGGCCGAGCGGGACATCGCGGCCGTGCTCGTCGACCCGGTGATGAGCAACGCCGGCGTCGAAGCACCCGCACCGCAATTCCTGTCGACGCTGCGCACCCTCTGCGACCGGCACGGCGTCGCCCTCGTCTTCGACGAGGTGATCGCCGGATTCCGGATCGCACGGGGCGGGGCGGCCGAGAAGTACGGCGTGCTGCCCGACCTGTCCGTCTTCGGAAAGGCGATGGCCGGAGGCTTCACCCAGAGCGCCGTCGTCGGCCGAGCGGAGCTGATCGACCAGGTGACGGCCGGCGTGGTGCACGCCGGAACCTTCAACGCCAACCCGATCGCCCTGGCAGCCGTCGAGGCGACGATGCGCGTCCTGGCCGATCCGGCGGTCTACGAGCAGCTCGAAAGGGTCTCTTCCGAGTTCGAGGCCCTCGTCGGCGGCGCTCTCGGCGCGTCCCACGACTTCGGCCGCTTCAACCGGGTCGGCTCGCTCCTCCAGTACGTCCCCGCCGGCGGGGCCACCGGGCTCCACGGGACCGGTGGGCTCTGGACCGTGATCCTCGAAGGGATGCTGCGCCGGGGCTTCCTCTTCATGCCGTCCGGCAAGGTCTTCCTCAGCACGGCGCACACGACCGCCGACATCGAGGCGACGGCCGAGGCCCTCGACCGGCTCCTCAGAAGGTTCTGACGACGACTACGAGCCCAACGCCTGGGCGGGGCACTGGACCCCGGCAGGCTCGTCACCGTCGTGATCGCCTTTGCCGCATCGGTGCAGGTCTCCACGGACCGGTCGTGGTGGACGGTGGAGTACACGCCGGTGGCCCCGCCCCGGCCGCAGGAGGGGCCGGGGCGGGGACTGGGGTCAGGAGGCGGTGCCGGTGATCGTGTTGCCGGTCCTGGTCACGGTGTAGGTGACGGTGTCGCCGGTCCAGAAGCGGAAGGTGAACGTCGCCGGGACGCCGTCCTTGAGGGACTTGACGTAGTCGGGCTTGAGGGTGGTGGTGCCGGCGCCGTAGTCGGCGCGGAGGTTGTCGAACGACTGGTAGGTGGTCCAGGACGCGGGACCGGCGGCGGTGCCGTCGGCGTAGGTGGACTGGACGTTGGCCATCAGGGAGCCGTTGAACCGGGTGGGGATGGTGAGCCCGTCGAGCGTTCCGGTGGCGTTGGCCATGGTCGGCTTGTCGTACGAGCGCACGAAGAGCTTCCACGGGACGCCGTCGGAGTAGCGGACCTCGAGGGTGGCGTTGGTCCCGGCGGCGCGGTCGCCGGCGAGGCGGGTGAGGGCGTCGGCGGTCAGGGTGAGCTGGTCGCCGTCGAGGGTGTAGTCGAGGAAGGGGATGAGCGGGCGGTCGCCCTGCCAGAGGCCGGCGAACCACTGGCCGTTGCGGTTGAGGGTGATGGTCTGGGCCGCGATGGGGCCGGACTTCGGCAGGAAGAGGTTGTCGGTGGAGGCGGTGCCCGAGCGGGTCCGCCAGGAGGTCTGGATCAGGTCCTTCATCTCGGGGACCATCCACTGCATGGTGCCGCGGTTCAGGAAGTCGTTGGCGGCGTCCCAGACGGCGGAGGTCATGCCGTTGCGCCGCGCCTCGTAGTTGACGTGCTCGAAGTACTTGAGCATCTCGCCGCGCTCGACCACACCGGAGTAGGGCGAGGTGAGCAGGCCGTACTCGCCGAGGTAGACGGGGACGCCCTTGGCGACGAAGGTGTCGTGCACCCGGGCGAAGCCCTCGGTCAGGTCCGACTGGGCCTTCGCGTCGTAGGTCGGGCCGTTCGCGATGTTCACGCTGAACGGGTACCAGCTGTAGTAGTGCACGGTGGCGACCAGGTTGCGGTCGTTCAGCGAACTCATCGTGGTGGACAGGTCGTCCAGCCAGTGCTGGGTGTTGTTGGTCTCCTCCGAGGGCAGGACGAGCAGGCGGTCCTTGTTCCTGCCGCCGGAGTTGCGGACGATGCTGTGGAACGAGGTGTTGAGCTCGCGCAGGTACTGGGTCTTCTGGGCGTCGGTCGCGTTGGAGAACTGCGGTTCGTTGATGCTCTCCATGAGCAGCGTGCGCGGCTCGTCCTTGAAGGTGGTGGCGATCTGCTGCCAGGTGGAGTTGAACCGCGCCATGACGGTGTCGTGGTCGGTGGACATGGCGGCGATCCACTTCCACGAGTCGTGGTGGACGTTGATCTCCACGTACAGGCCGTCCGCCAGGGCGAGGTCGACCACCTGCTTCACCCGGTTCATCCACACCTGGTCGATGGTGAACGGGGCCGTGTCGGACTGGTGGGGGTACCAGGTGACGGGGATGCGGACGCTGCGGAAGCCCTGGGCCTTGAGGCCGTCGAAGGTGGCCTTGGTGGTGAGGGGGTTGCCCCAGGAGGTCTCGTCGGGGATGGCGTCGAGGGTGTTGCCGAGGTTCCAGCTGGGCTGCATCCGGGCGACGGCGGCCATCGGGTCGTTCGGGACCCTGGCCCCGGCGGCCTCGGCCGCGGACGGGGCCTTGTCGGCGGACGGGGCCCTGTCGGCGGGGGCGGCGATCGCCGTGCCGCCGCAGAGGGCGCCGGTGGTGACCAGGGCCACCACGAGGCCGGCCGTGCGGTGGAGGCGGCGGGCGAGCGGGCGGGAGGTGTGTCGTGCGGTGTTCACGGGTCGTCCCTTCGGGTGAACGGGGTGGGGGAGCCCCTGACGGGTGGTCAGGGGAGCGGGAGGGGCTCGTAGTCGAACCGGTCGAAGTGGACGGTGCCTTCGGCGGCGTACATGCCGATGACCCGGCCGGTGAAGCCGCCGGCCACTTCGGTGGAGAGGTAGCGGCCGTCGAGGGCGGCGAGCACGGTGAAGGTGCCGTCGGGCTCCTCGACGCCGAGGACGACGTCGTCGGGGCCGGTGCGCGGGCCTCGCGTCTCGCGCGGGACGACGTCCACGCCGAGCACCACGGCTCCGGCGGGCACCGGACGGGAGGCGACCTCGGTGCGCAGCGAGCCGATCCGGGCGAGGACCTTCACCTCGCCGTCGGCCGCCTCGATCTCGTAGTGGTGGTCCTCGTCCATGCGGACGGCGAGGCCGCCGCGCCCCTCGGTGGGATCGACCAGGGTGCGGGCGCGGCAGCCGAGGTGCTGCTGGCGGCGGCCGACCAACACCACGTCGGGCTCGTCGAGGGAGGCACCGGCGGCGCGCAGGGTGAGCCAGCCGGAACGTTCCTTCGTGGTGCACAGCTGCTCGGTGCGCCGACGTACCGAGATCCACTGGGGGTGCAGCTCGGCCTGGTCGAAGTCGTCCCGGGCCGGTACGGCGGGCACGGGGTGCAACGGCCAGGCCGGGAGCGGCAGTTCGGTGGTGACCCGGCCGACCACCGGCCAGCCGTCCACCCACTCGACCGGGGCGAGGAAGGTCTCCCGGCCGAGCACGTACCAGGCGGGGGTGCCGCCGCGCGGCCGGACGGCGAGCAGCACCATCCACCAGGAGCCGTCGGGAGCCTGGACGAGGTCGGCGTGCCCGGTGTTCTGGACGGGGCTGTCGATGCCGCGGTGGGTCAGCACCGGGTTGGCCGGGCAGGGCTCGAACGGGCCGGAGGGCGAGGTGCCGCGGGCGATGGAGACGGCGTGGCCGCGCTCGGTGCCGCCCTCGGCGATCAGCAGGTACCAGTACTCGCCGATCCGGTACAGGTGCGGTGCTTCGGGGGCCATGGCGCCGGGCGCGCCGGACCAGATCCGCTGCGGCTCGCCGATGGTCTCGCCGGTGGCCGGGTCGAGGCGGACCTGGGAGACGCCCGCGACGGTGCAGTAGCACGTGCCGTCCTCGTCCCAGGCGAGGTCCGGGTCGATGCCGTGGACGCCGGGCAGCCGGACCGGGTCGGACCAGGGGCCGGCCGGGTCGGTGGCGGTGAAGAGCAGGTTGCCGTCACCGCTGACGTTGGTGACGATAAGCCAGAACCGGCCGTCGTGGTGGCGCAGCGTCGGGGCGTAGATCCCGCCGGAGGACGGCGACTCCAGCGGCAGGCGCAGCTGGCTCGGCCGGTCGAGGGCGTTGCCGAGCTGCGCCCAGTTCACCAGGTCGCGGCTGTGGAAGACCGGGATGCCGGGGAAGTACTCGAAGCTGGAGCAGGCGAGGTAGTAGTCGTCGCCCACGCGGCAGACGCTGGGGTCGGGGTGGAAACCGGGGATCACCGGGTTGGGGACGGTGCCGGTGGGCTCGGGCTGGACGGACACGCGGTCGGTTCCTTTCGGTGGTTCATGGGGCGGGTGGTGCCCCGGGACCGCCCGGGGCACCACCGGCTCGGTGGTTCAGCCGATCGCGCAGGAGGCGCCGTTGAACCGGAAGGCGGTCGGGTTGGCGTTGCTGCTGGACCAGGTGGCCCGGAAGCCCCACTGGACGTTGCCGCCCTGTGGGACGGAGGGGTTGTAGGAGACGTTCTGGGCGGTGACGTTGCGGCCGCTCTGCGACACCGTGGCGTTCCAGGCGCTGGTGATGGTGTCGTCACCGGGGAAGGTGAAGCCGAGGGACCAGCCGTTTACCTGGCCGAGGCCGTTGTTGACGACGGTCAGGTTGGCGACCGCGACGCCCGGGGAGCCCGGCCACTCGCTCTTGGAATAGACGACCCGGCAGGGCGCGTCGGTCGGGTGCATCTGTACGACCGTGATGCCGTAGGCGGGCACGGTCTGGGTGCCTGGGCTGCCGCTCTGGGCGGTGCCGATCCCGTGGGCGTTCTTGAGGTAGGAGTGGACGGTCGGGGTGGCGGAGGAGGGGGTGAACCCGCTGTACGAGAGGTTCACCGCGGCGTCGTTGTTCGGGTCCTTGTTGATCAGCATGACGTCCACGTCGCCGTCGGCGCGGCGGACGGCGTGCGCGGTGAGCAGCGTGGACGAGCTGGCTGTCTTGACCAGGGTGTCCCCGGGCGTGCCCAGCCTGCTGATCATCTGGATGCCGTAGTAGGCGGGGAAGGGCGTGTTGGCGGCCAGCTCGCAGGGGGAGCCGCTGGAGACCATGCCGCCGTCGGCGTAGTCGGTGGCGCCTTCGACGGTGGTGACCTTGGTGCAGTCGGTGCCGTTGCGCAGGTCCCACCAGTCGACGTTGAACGCGCCGTTCTCCAGCCAGGTCAGGTAGTTGTCCGGCGCGAACAGTCCGTTGGGGGAGGTGTCCAGGTACGCCTGGGCGTTCGCCTCGGTGACGGCGATGCCGACGTTGGGGGCGTTGGAGCCGGCGTACTGGTTGATCAGCGAGCGTACGGTGCCGGTGATGTCGGCGTTCTGGGCCTGCGGCTTGGTGAGCAGGTCGGCGGGGCTGGTGCTGGTGGGGTAGGCGTGCACGATGGCGAAATCGATCTTCGAGCCGGCGATCGACAGGACGGTGTGGTTCCAGTCCTGGGTGTCGCCCGGGCCGACGATGCCGTCCGGCCAGTAGCCGGGGGTGGCCAGCACGGCGCCGATCCTCACGCTCGGGTCGGCCGCCTTCATCGCCGAGACGTACTGGAGCACGTTGTTGGCGTAGGTCGTGGCGCTCTTGCTGCTGTGGGTGTCGTACTCCCAGGTGGCGCCGTACTCGCCGTTGCCGTAGACCTCGTTGCCGATCTCCCAGTACTTGATGCCGTAGCCCTTGGTGACGTTGGCGTACCGGACCCAGTCGGCGGCCTCCTGGGGGGTGCCGGAGCCGTAGTTGGCGGTGATGATCGGCTGCGCTCCGGCGGCGCGCACGGTGCCCATGAAGGCGTCGAAGCCGGTGTTCGGGGCGACGTAGGCGCCGCCCTCGGCGGTGCCGGTCTTCCAGTGGTAGACGTCGGAGTGGCTGCCGCCGGGGTAGCGGACGGTGTTGATGCCGGCCGTGCTGAGGAGGCCGGGGGTGGCGCCGGAGTTCATGGCGGCGTCGTAGACCGGGATGTTGACGCCGACGCCGGTGGCGGGGATGTCGGCGAGGTTCAGGGCGGCGTCGACCGACACCGACACGGAGTTCGCGCTGACGGGGGTCGGTGCGGCGGTGGCGTGCGGCGCCACGGCGGCGATCGCGCCGGTGAACGCCAGCGCCAGGGCTGCCGCGGCAGCTATGGCGCGATCATGACACGTACGGGCTGACCATTTCACGTGCGTCCCTCCAGGGGGTGGGGGTGCGAGGGGTTCGAGTGGGGGTACGAACTCCCGCGGACTGGACGGCAGGGGGCCCGTGCGACTCCAGCGGACCGGGCCCGGACGCGAAACTGCTTCCTCGGAACGCGGGTCGGCGCGGAGGGCCGCGCGCGAGCTGCTGACGCATCGTCAACTCCTTTCGTTCGGAGGCACGGTGAGGCGCAGCAGGACGGCGGACGGGGCCGCCGGCAGGGTCAGGGCCAGGGCGGCGGTGTCCGGGTGCCAGGTGGCCGACGCCTTGCTGTCGAACGGGTAGAGCACCTCGGCGCGGACGTCGGCGCCGAGCAGGTGGGGCAGGGCGAGGTCCCTGACGGGCTCCTCGCCCCAGCGCCGCCAGGCGGTGACATAGGTGGTGGCTCGGGTGTGCAGCGCCAGGGCGAGCCACGGGTCTTCCCAGCCCGGGAGCCCGAGCGGCCAGGCGGGCACCGCCTGTGGCAGGTCGGCGCGGATCGCCTTGTGGACGGCCACCGCCTCGTGGACCAGCTCCCGGGAGCGCGGGGGAAGTTCGGTGAGCCGGCCGGAGAGGTGGATGCGGCCCAGCAGCGCGCCGGCCATGGTGAGGGCGACCTCGTCGGGGGTGTCCTCGGGCAGTGGGTAGGCCCAGACGGCGCCCTGCTCCGGGGTGACGGCGGTGGGGGCCGCCGCCGCGATCGGCGGGTAGCGCAGCAGGTCCTGCTGGTCGCTGGTGGACTGGAGCTGGAGGCGGGACAGCAGGGCGTGGTCCATCCGCATGCCGCCGGAGGCGCAGTTCTCGATCACCAGGTCCGGGTGGCGGTCCAGGATGCCGTCGAGCCAGGCGAGTTGGGCGCGGTTGTGGCCGAGCAGACCGGCCGCCGGGGCCTCCCCGGGGCCACTGCTGGTGCCGGAGCCCGGGTCGGTGTTGTGGTCGAGCTTGAGGTAGCCGACACCCCAGTCGCCGACCAGGCGGTCCACCACGGCGTCCAGATGGGCGCGGGCGGCCGGGTGGCGCAGGTCCAGGTGGTAGCGGCCGCCGCCCTCCTCCACCCGCAGGCCGTCGCGGCGGAAGAACGCCTCCTCCGGCAGCGACTCGGCCAGCGGGCTGGACACCCCGACCGCCTCCGGCTCCAGCCACAGGCCGGGGACCATGCCGCGCTCCCGGATGCGGTCCAGGACCTCGTGGATGCCCTTCGGCCCGGGGAAGCGGGAGGCCGACGGCTCCCAGGCCCCGACGGAGCTCCACCAGTTGCCGCCGTCGTCGTACCAGCCGGCGTCGATGACGAAGTACTCCGCCCCCGCCTCGGCGGCGGCGTCCACCAGTGGCAGCAGCTTCGCCGTGGTGGGGTCGCCCATCAGGCAGTTCATATAGTCGTTGAAGATCACCGGCAGTCGCTCGTGGTCGGGGTGCGGGCGCCGGGTGGCCCGGCGGTAGCGGGTGAGGGCGGCGAAGGCCGCGTCCGGGCCGCCGTCGGCGCAGAACGCCAGCGCCACCGGTACGGTACGGAACTCGGCACCGGGCTCCAGCGGGTGCCGCCAGCCGTGGTCGGCGTCCTCGGGCCCGTACAGCGCCGCGTACGCGGTGTCGTCGCGCACGCCGCACTCCCAGCGCCAGCCCCCGCCGTTGTGCTCGATCTGCCACAGCCAGGTGCGGCCGCACGCGCGGTCCGTCAGGCCGCCCATCGGCAGGTGCCCGCAGCTGGACCACACGCCCCGCCCGGCCAGGACCTCGGTGCTGCGCCCGGAGGTTGTGTGGAAGCGGCCGCTGCGCTCGGGCGAGGAGGCCCGCAGCGGCCGGCGCTGCCAGCGGCACTCGGCGAACCACTCGTTCTCCGCCCACAGCAGGTCGGCGGCGTCCAGGGCCTCGGCGCCGCCCCCGGTGAGGCAGCCCGCCACGAGCGAGGAGACCGACTCCAGGTGCAGCGTGCGCGGCCCGTCGTTGCGAAGCAGCACCTCGCTGCGCAGCACCGGCAGGCCGTCCGGGGACCGGTAGCGCGCCACGGCGGTCAGGCCGGTCTCGGGCTCGTGGAGTTCGACGGTGAGCAGGTGCCAGTCGCCGTCCCGGGTCGCGTGGTGGGAGCGGTGGCGCAGCCGCCCGCCGAGGACGGTGTTGACGAGGTGCCGGCCGGACCAGTAACGGCCGAGGTCGGCCGTCGTCACCTCCACCAGTGGAAGGGGTGCGCCGGGGCGCGGGGCCGCCCCCTTCTCACCCAGCGCGCCGAGGTGCACCAGGCGGGCGGCGCCCTGCTCGTCCAGGGCGATCTCCAGCTCCAGGGCGTCGTGGCCCCAGCGGATCGTCTCGTGCGGGTCGGTCATGCTGCTTCCTCGAAGGGGAGACACGGCGGGGGTCAGCGTGCGCGCAGGACCGCGCAGCCGTCGGGCGGCAGTTCGCCGAGGGTCGTACCGGTGAGCAGGTCGTGGCCCGGCTGCGGAAGCGGTACGGCCACGGGCCGGTGGTTGATCAGCAGGTGCCAGGCGCGGCCGTCCGGGGCGTGCCGGGTGACGGCCTCGACGCCGCGCGGCAGGCCGGGCAGGTCGGGGGCGACCCCGGCTTCCGCGAGGAGCCGCTCGACCAGGGCGGCGTAGCCGGGGTCGTCGAGGCGGGTGGAGAGGTACCAGCCGTGGCCGGAGCCGAAGGCGTGGCGGGTCAGGGCCGGGCTGCCGGCGAGCGGGCCGTGGGTGTAGGCGGCGAGCGCCTCGGCGCCTTCGGTGCGCAGGGACTCGCTCCAGGAGGAGGCCGTCGAGCCGTCGGAGAGCGTGATCGCCTCGTCACGGCGCAACGGGCGGTACTCCTCGGACCGGATGCCGAGGGTCTCGCGCAGGGGCGCGGCCGGGTAGCCGCCGAGCCGGGACCGGAGGTTCTCGTCGACCACGCCGCTGAAGTGCTGGACCAGCAGGGTTCCGCCGCCGGCGACGTAGCGGCGAAGGTTGTGAGCGTTCACATCGGAGAGCAGGAAAAGCGCCGGGGCGATGACCAGCCGATAGCGGCTCAGGTCGTGCCCGGGGTGGGCGAAGTCGACCGTCCGGCCGGCGTCCCACAGGGCCCGGTGGGCGCGGCGCAGGGCGGCGTAGTAGTCGAGTTCGGGCGAGGGGAGGCCGTCGGCCCGCAGGGCCCACCAGGCGTCGGAGTCGTGCAGGACGGCGACCTCGGCGCGGACGGTGGAGCCGGCGAGTTCGCCGAGCCGGGCGACGGCCTCCCCGGTGGCCGTGACCTCGCGGAAGATGCGGCTGTCCGGTCCGGCGTGCGGGACCATCGCCGAGTGCCACTGCTCGGCGCCGGCGCGGGACTGGCGCCACTGGAAGAACAGCGCGCCCTCGGAGCCCCGGGCGATGTGGGCGAGGGAGTGGCGCAGGATGTCCCCGGGCTCCTTGGGGAGGACGCGCCCTTCGGCGTAGACGGTGTTGGTGCCCGATTCCATCAGCAGCCAGGGCGCGCCGCCGGCGATCGAGCGGGCCCGGTCGGCGTCGAAGGCGGCGTGGGCGGCGGCGTCGACGCCGGGGGCGCCGGGGTAGTGGTTGACGGTCACCAGGTCGACCTCGCGGCCGAAGGCCCACAGGTCGAGGTTCTGGTAGCCGGGGAGCATGAGGTTGGTGGTCACCGGGCGGTCGCTGTGGGCGCGGATCGCGTCGCGCTGCTCGCGGTAGGCGGCGAGGGTCTCGTCGGACCAGAAGCGGCTGTAGTCCAGGCTCTGGCCGGGGTTGTGGTGCCACTGGGTGGCGCGGGGCGGCAGGATCTGCTCCCACGAGGTGTAGCGCTGGCTCCAGAAGGCCGTTCCCCACGCCTCGTTGAGGGCGTCGAGGGAGCCGTGGCGGGCGCGCAGCCAGACCCGGAAGGCGGCGGCGGTGTGGTCGCAGTGGCAGAGGGTCACGTACTCGTTGTGGACGTGCCACAGGGCGAGCGCGGGGTGGTCGCCGTAGCGTTCGGCGAGGGCGCCGGCGATGCGGCGGGCGGCGCGGCGGTAGGCGGGCGCGGTGAGGCAGTAGGTGTCCCGGCTGCCGTGGGTCAGGCGGGCGCCGTCGGGGCGGACGGTGAGGGCGTCCGGGTGGGCCAGGGTGAACCAGGGCGGTGGGGAGGCGGTGGGGGTGGCCAGGTCGACGGCGACTCCGGCCGCGTGCAGCCGGTCGAGATGGGCGTCGAGCCAGTCGAAGTCGTAGCGGCCCTCCTCGGGTTCCATGAGGGCCCAGGAGAAGACGCCGACGGTGGCGAGGTTGACGCGCGCGTGGCGCATCAGCTCGTCGTCCTCCTTCCAGACCTGGGCGTGCCACTGCTCGGGGTTGTAGTCCCCGCCGAAGGCGAGGCCGCCGAGGCGGTCCGTGAGCCGTTGCAGGTCCATGAGGTGGCCGTCCTTCCGTGAAGGGTGTCAACTGTGGTGCGGGGCAGGGGCGGTGCTTTCGCGGAGCCGCAGTTGCGGTGGCATCAGGAGGAGTTGGTCCTGCGGGTCCTTGCCTGCGGCGCGGGCGGTGATCCTCGCCATGACCTGTTCGACGGCGACGTGTCCGAGGTCTTTTTGGGGGCTGGTGACGGAGGTGAGGCGGGGGGAGTGCTGTTCGGCGAGGGGGTCGGGGCAGATGGCGATGACGGAGGCGTCTTCCGGTACGGTGCGTCCGCTGGCGCGCAGCAGGCTGAGCAGCGGGCCGATCGCGGCCTCGTTCTGCACGACGAACCCGGTGGTGTCGGGGCGGTCGGCGAGGATGCGGGCGAGGGTGCCGGCGGTGCTCTCGTAGGTGCCTTCGCAGGGGCGGTGGAGGAAGCGCAGGCCGCGTGCTTGGGCGCGGGTGCGGAAGCCGTTGAGGGTGCGTTCGGCGTAGCCGGCGTGGCGGCGGTAGGTGGCGGTGCTGTAGCCGATGAAGGCGATGTGGTGGTGGCCGAGGTCGGCGAGGTGGTCGGCGCACAGGGCGCCGGCGGTGGCGAAGTCGTGGTCGACGCAGGAGAGTCCGGTGGGGTCGTCGGGCAGGCCGATGAGGGCGGCGGGGATGTCCTGGGCGTGTAGGACGGGGATGCGGTCGTCGTCGAGGCGGACGTCCATGAGGATGACGCCGTCGGCGAGGCCGGTGGCGGCGACGCGGCGGACCCCCTCGGGCCCTTCGTCGTTGGTGAGGAGCAGGACGTCGTAGCCGTGTTCGCGGGCCGCGACGGTGACGGCGATGGCGATCTCCATCATGGTGGGGACGTGGACCTCGGGGTGGAGCGGTACGACCAGGGCGATGATGTGCGAGCGTTTGCCGGCCAGGGCCCGGGCGCCCGCGTGGGGGTGGTAACCGAGGTGGGTGATGGCCCGTTCGATGCGGGTCCTGGTCTCGTCGGAGATGGGGCGTTTGCCGCTGAGGGCGTAGCTGACCGTGCTGGACGAGACGCCGGCGTGCCTGGCCACATCGGCGAGTGTCACCATCGCTCTGCTTCCTTCTGTCGGTTCCGGTGGGAGCGGTCCCGGTCGTGCGACGAGGAGGTCCGCGGGGGACCACTCCCGGCCGGTGGGGGCCGGCGGGGGCCCGGAGCGGACGGGCTCAGCCCTTGATCGCCCCGGTGAGGACACCGGTACGCAGGTGCTTCTGCACGAACGGGTACACGATCACCAGTGGTACCAGGGTGAGGACCACGACCGCCATCTGCAGCGACAGCGGTGCGGTCTGGGCGTGGGTCTCCCCGAAGCCGGCGTTGACCGAACCGGGCAGGCCGTTGGCCCGGTTGACGTAGGTCAGCAGCACGTACTGCAGCGGCCACTTCTGACTTTCCGTCGGCATGTAGAGCATGACGTTGAAGAAGGAGTTCCAGTACCCGACGGCGTAGAACAGCGCGGTGACGGCGGTGACGGCGCGTGAGGTGGGCAGCACGACGGACCACAGGATGCGCCACTCGCCGGCGCCGTCCATCCGGGCGGCGTCCATGAGTTCGGAGGAGGTGTCCTGGTAGAAGGAGCGCAGCACCAGGATGTTGAAGACGGAGACCGCGCCGGGCAGGATCAGCGCCCACCACTGGCCGTAGCCGCCGAGGCCCGTGACGACCAGGAAGCTGGGGATCAGTCCGCCGCTGATGAACATCGTGATGATCAGCAGCATCAGGATGAAGCGGTGCCCGAGGGAACGCGACCGGGAGAGGCCGTAGGCGCACAGGACGGAGACGACCATGGACACCGCGGTGCCGACCACGGCGATCCCGAGGCTCACCCCCAGCGCGGTGACGATCGTCGAGTCGCCGAGCATCTGGCGGTAGGTCTCGGTGGTGAGGCCGTCCGGCCAGATCACCAGGCCGCCGGCCCGGTTGATCGCCCCGGGGGTGGAGAAGCTGGTCAGCACGATGATGTAGAGCGGGACCAGGATGACGGCGAGCGTCCCGCCGAGCGTGATTCCCTTGGCCGCCTGGCCGACGGCGGTGGGCGGCTCCTCCCAGGGCGGACGGGCGGAGCGGGCCCGGCGGCGGGCGGCCGCTGTCGCGGTGCGGCGCTTCTCGCCCCGGGAGCTGATGGTCAGTGCGTTCGTCATGTGCGGTACAGCCCGTCCTCGCCGAAGGCGTGCGCCAGTTTGTTGGCGCCCCAGATGAGCAGCAGCGAGACCACGCTCTTGAAGAGCCCGGCCGCCGCGCCGTAGCTGTAGCCGCCGGTGGCGATGCCGTAGTAGAAGGAGAAGGTGTCCAGGACGTCCGCGGCGTCGTGGCCGACGGCGTCGCGCTGGATCAGGAACTGCTCGAATCCGACGGACAGGGCGTTGCCCAGGCGCAGGACCAGCATCAGCACGATCACCCCGCGCAGGCCCGGCAGCGTGATGTGCCACATCCGCCGGAGCCGGCCCGCGCCGTCGGCGGCCGCGGCCTCGTACAGCTCGCTGTTGATCGCGCTGAGCGCCGCGAGGAAGACGATGATCCCCCAGCCCGCCTCCTTCCAGACCGCCTGGGAGGTGACCAGCAGCGCGAAGGTGTCCGGGTTGGTCATGATGTCCCAGGTGGCGATGGAGTGCTGGCGCAGGAACTGGTTGAGCACGCCGGCGCCGCCCAGCATCTGCTGGAAGATCGTGACCGCCAGCACCCATGAGAAGAAGTGCGGCAGGTAGACCACGGACTGGAAGAAGTTGCGGATGCGTTCGCTGATCACCGAGTTGAGCAGCAGGGCGAGGGCGATCGGGACCGGGAAGAACAGGACCAGTTGGACGAGGCTCAGGTACAGCGTGTTCTGCAGCGAGGCCCAGAAGGCCGGGTCGCCGAGCAACTGCTGGAACTGGTCGAACCCGACCCACTCGCTCGCCCGGACGCCGACCAGCGGGTCGTACTCCTGGAAGGCGGTGACGATGCCGAACAGCGGGACGTAGTTGAACACCAGGAGCAGGACGACCGCGGGCACCGTCATCAGCAGGAGGGACTTGTCCCGCCGCAGCCTGGTCCGCCAGCTGAGCCGCGCGGGGCCGGCCGGGTGTTTCGGCGCGGCGGTGCTCACTGTCCTGTGCCGTACTTGTTGAGGACGTTGTCGGTCATCCACTGCTTGAGCCGCTCCCCGGGGCCGGAGCGCCAGCTGGAGATGGCGTCCTGCAGCTCGGAGACCTTCCTCTTGCCGTGGTAGCAGTCCTTCAGGGTGTCGTTGACGCTCTGCGCGGCCGATGCCGAGGCGATGGCCTGGGGCATGCTGAAGTTCATGCCCCAGAAGGGCGGCTTGGTGAGGTACTTGACGTTGGCGGCCGACCAGCTCGCGTAGTCCTTGGTGATCTGGTCGCCGCCCGGGCTGCTGATCACGGAGCCGGAAGCGGCCAGGAAGTTGTAGGTCGTCACCTGGACGTCCTTCTTGCCCTCCTCCGTGAAGGTCGGCATGCCGTTGACCCGGGTGTGGTGGACGCCCTCGACGCCGAAGTTGACCATGGTGTACTCGGCCGTTCCGTAGGGCGCGGCGAGGTAGTTCGCGACGGCGAGCAGCTCCTGGATCTGCTCCGGCTTCAGGTCGGCGTTGAGGTAGCTGATCATGCTGGCGGCGGCGCCCATGTAGACCACCGGCGTGCCCTGGCCGCTGGCGGTGATGGCGTTGAAGGCGCCGCGCCGGTAGTTCGGGTCCGCGGCGGTGCCGGACTGGTGGTCGGCCAGGTTCCAGGCGCCGAGTCCGCCGCCTCCGACGAGCGTCTTGCCGCTGTAGAAGCGGGTGGCCCCGTTGGAGACGTCGCCGGCGAGCGCGTCCGGGTGCATGTAGCCCGAGGTGGCCAGGCGGTAGTGCCAGTCGACGGCCTCCAGGAACTCCTGGGTCTCGAACGGGTGGACCAGCTTGCCGTTGTCGACCCTCCACCTCATGGGGACGTTCCAGGAGAACTGGAGGTAGGTCCACACGTCGTCGAAGGCCCACACGCCCCGTTTGGCGTCGGTCAGTTCCTTGCCCAGGTTCATCAGGTCGTTCGCGGACTTGATCTGGTCCGCGGTGATGCCCCGGGCTTCGAGGAGGTCCCGGCGGTAGAACGTGGCGCCGGGGATGCCGAAGCTGGTGGAGAAGCAGGGGATCCCGTAGAGCTTGTCGCCCCAGACGCCGTGCTGCCAGGCGCCGGTGGGCAGGGCGGCGAGGTTGGGGTACTTCTTGATGTTGTCGCCGGACAGGTAGGGGGTCAGGTCCGCGAGCTGGGCGCCGGCGAGCCCGCCGGTGTTGAAGGCGTCGTTCATCCAGGCCGGCAGGTTGATCCAGTCCGGCAGCTTCTTGGCGGCGGTCATCGTCGGGATGATGGTGTTGTAGTTGATGCCGTCCGTCGGCTTGACGGTCAGGTCGACCCCGAGTGCCTTGTTCATCGCCTGGTAGAAGGAGTTGCCGACCGGCGGGGCCGTGCCCCACAGCGGGGTGATCGCCGTGTAGCTGCCGCCCTTGCCGGGAACGCCGGAGACGCTGGTGGGCGGAGAGGCGGGGTAGGCGAGGTAGGCCGGGTCGGTGGCGGCGTCGCCCGAGCCCGCTACGGGGGCGATGTCCGGCTTGACCGCGCTGGCGTTCGGCACGTAGGCCGGCAGGGCCGCCTTCAGGCCCTCCTTGGTGTTCGCCCCCGCCTTCTTGGTCGAGCCGCCCCCACAGGCGGACAGCAGGGGTGCCATCGCGGCGGCCCCCGCGACCGTGGCGGCGGTGGTCAGAAAGCCCCTGCGGTTCAATCCGGATCTCATGGTGGCGTAGCCCCTCTCCGTCGAAGCGCGGTCTGAGCGTCGAAGCGCTTGGATGTTTCGGTGACACTAACGACGCGTTACGGGTTGGGCAAGAGCCTGAACAAAGTCAAAATTAGTTGTTTCCTGGGGAGTTGACACGGTGTTTGGAGCGTGTCAGCGTCGAAGCGCTTCGACCTACGATCTCCGAGCCGAACCCGCCCGAGGGGTGTCCCACGTGAGTTCCGTGCCCGTTTCCGCTACCGGTCTGCCCGGTTTCCGCAACCCCGCGCTTCCCCTGCGGGAGCGCGTCGAAGACCTGCTGAGCCGGCTGACGACCGACGAACGGCTGGCGATGCTGCACCAGTACGCGCCCGCCGTGCGGCGCCTGGGCGTCGGCGCTTTCCGTACCGGCAGCGAGGGCCTGCACGGCGTCTCCTGGCTCGGGGAGGCGACGGTCTTCCCGCAGGCCGTCGGCCTCGGCGCCAGCTGGGACGAGGAGTTGGTGCGCGAGGTCGGGGAGGCGGTCTCCACCGAGCTGCGGGCCTTCCACTACCACCGCCCGACGGCGGTCGGCTCCGACCGCGGGCCCAACTCCCTCCAGGCGTGGGCCCCCGTGCTCAACCTGCTGCGCGACCCCCGGTGGGGGCGCAACGAGGAGGGGTACTCCGAGGACCCGGTGCACACCGCGAAGGTCGGCGAGGCGTTCTGCCGCGGCCTCTCCGGCGACCACCCGGTCTACCTGCGCACCGCCCCGGTGCTCAAGCACTTCCTCGCCTACAACAACGAGGACGACCGCTGCACCACCTCCTCCGCGCTGCGCCCGCGCGTGCTCCAGGAGTACGACCTCGCCGCCTTCCGCCCCGTCGTCGCCGCCGGCGCCGCGACCGGCGCGATGGCCGCCTACAACCTGGTCAACGGCCGCCCCTGCCACGTCAGTCCGCTGATCGAGGCGGAGCTGCGCCGCTGGGCCGGGCCGACCGGCCACGAGCTGTTCGTGGTCAGCGACGCCGAGGCCCCCTCCAACCTGGTCGACCCGGAGCACTACTTCGACGACCACGCGCAGGGCCACGCCGCCGCGCTCAAGGCCGGCATCGACAGCTTCACCGACCACGGCGAGGACACGGAGACGGTCGTCGGCCGGCTGCGCGAGGCCCTGGAACGCGGCCTGATCGACCAGGAGGACGTGGACCGCGCCGTCCGCCGCCAGCTCGAAGTGCGGTTCCGCCTCGGCGAGTTCGACCCCGAGCTGGACCCGTACGCCGGCACCGGCCCGGAGGTGATCGACAGCCCCGAGCACCGCGCGCTGGCCCGCCGCGCCGCCGCCGAGTCGACGGTGCTGCTCAAGAACAACGGCCTGCTGCCGCTCGATCCGGCCCGCACACCGCGCATCGCCGTCATCGGCCCGCTCGCCGACACCCTCTTCGAGGACTGGTACAGCGGCACCCTGCCGTACCGGGTCAGCGCCGCCGCCGGTCTGGGCGCGGCCCTCGGCGCCCACGGCGGCGAGGTCGTCCACGTGGAGGGCTCCGACCGGATCACCCTGCGCTCGCGCACCACCGGTGAGCTGCTCGGCAAGTCCGCCTTCGAGGTGACCGACTGGGGCGGCGGCGCCTCCACCCTGCGCGACGCCGACACCGGCCGCTACCTCAGCCTCCAGGACGACGACACCCTGGCCCCCGGCCAGGAGATCATCAAGAGCTGGTTCGTCAAGGAGACCTTCCGGATCGAACCGGCCGGCCCGGACACCGTGCTGCTGCGCAGCGTGTTCACCGGGCGCTACGCCACCGTCGACCCGACCGACGGCCGGGTCGGCGTCACCGCCGAGACGGCGCAGGAGGCCGAGCACTGGCAGCGCGAGGTGGTGCGCGACGGCGTCGCCGAGGCCAGGGCGGCCGCCGCTGCCGCCGATGTCGCCGTCGTCGTCCTCGGCAACCACCCGCTGATCAACGGCCGCGAGACGGAGGACCGCGCGGACATCGCCCTGCCCGAGGGGCAGGAGAAGCTGCTGCGCGCCGTCGCCGGGGTGCGCCCGGACACCGCGCTGGTCGTGATGAGCAGCTACCCGTACGCCCTCGACTGGGCCGACGAGCACTTGCCCGCCGTGGTGTGGACCTCCCACGGCGGGCAGGAGACAGGTCACGCGCTGGCCGCCGTCCTGCTCGGCGGGGCCGAGCCCTCCGGGCGGCTGGCGCAGACCTGGTACCGGGGCGACGACCCGCTGCCCGCGCCGCTCGACTACGACGTCATCAAGGCCGGCTGGACGTACCAGTACCACCGCTCCACCCCGCTCTACCCCTTCGGCCACGGGCTCTCGTACACCCAGTTCACCCACCGCGACCTGCGGCTGTCGCAGCCCTCGATCGCCCAGGACGGATCGGTCGGGCTCGCAGTGACGCTGGAGAACACCGGTGCGCGGCCCGGCAGCGAGGTGGTCCAGGTCTACGTCCGCGCCCTGGAGGCCCGGTACGAGGCGCCCCGGCTGCGCCTGGCCGACTTCCGCAAGGTCCGGCTGGAGCCGGGGGAGAGCCGCGAGCTGACGTTCACGCTGCCGGCCGAGCGGTTCGCCCACTGGTCCGTCGCCACCGGCGAGTTCACCGTCGACCCCGGCGGCTACGAGGTGATCGTCGCCCGCAGCGCCGACCACGCCGTGCTCACCGCCCCGCTGACCGTGACCGGGGAGCCCGCCGGCCCCCGCGCGGGTACCGGGCACCGGATCCTGGCCGTCGACTTCGACGACTACGAGGACGCGGCCATCGTCGACGCCACCCGCACCGACGGCGACGCCGTCACGCCCGCCGACCCCGCGCGGCCCGCCACGCTCCACTTCCGCGAGGTCGACCTCACCGGCGCCGCCGCGATCGAGGTCGAGACCGCCCGCGAGGGCGACGGCGAGCGCGACGGCGAGGGCGGGGCGCGGCTCGAAGTCCGGGCCGACGGCCGGCTGCTGGCCGAGATCGACGTGCCCGTGACCGGGGACCGCTACGCCTGGACGAGCACCACCGCCGGCCTCGCCGCCCCGCTCGGCGGCGTCCACGACCTGAGCCTGACCCTGCGCGGCGGCTTCCGGCTCGCCGCCTTCCGCTTCGGCGCGGCCGGCTGACGTCCGCACCGCACAGACCGGCGGCCCGTTCGTGGGGACGGGCCGCCCCTCCCCATCTCTTCGACCGATGGAATCCCGATGCCGCTCACAGACTTCGGTCAGGCCGAACTTGGCGCCTACAAACCAGAGTTGACAACACCACCGGACTTCGACGAGTTCTGGCGGCGCACCCTCGCCGAGGCCCGCTCGCACGGCGGGGCGGTCAAGGCCGAACGCGTCACCGCGCGGACCGGCCTGCGCACCGTCGAGGTCGACGACGTACGTTTCCCCGGCTGGAACGGCGAGCCGGTGGCGGCCTGGCTGCTGCGCCCGCGCGGCGCGGCGGGCCCGCTGCCGGTCGTCGTCACCTACATCGGCTACAGCGGCGGCCGGGGACTGCCCACCGAGCACCTGTTCTGGTCCGCCGCCGGCTACGCCCAGCTCGTCGTGGACAGCCGCGGCCAGGGCCACGACACCCCCGACCGGACCGTGGGCGAGGGCACCCAGTGGGCCGAGGGCTTCATGACCCGCGGCATCGACTCCCCGGAGAACCACTACTACCGGCGGCTGATGACCGACTGCGTGCGCGCCGTCGACGCCGTCGCGGAGCTGCCCGGCCTCGACACCGACCGGATCGTCCTGACCGGCGGCAGCCAGGGCGGCGGCCTGGCGCTCGCCGTCGCCGGGCTCACCGGGGACCGGGTGGCCGCGGTGATGCCCGACGTCCCGTTCCTGTGCCACTACCGCGAGGGCGCGCAGACCTCCCTGGACGGGCCGTACCAGGAGCTGGTCAAGTACCTGCGCTGGCACAGCCGGGAGCGGGTGCGGCCGACCTTCGCCACCCTCGCCTACTTCGACGGCGTCAACTTCGCGCAGCGGGCCACCGCCCCGGCCCTGTTCAGCGTCGGCCTGATGGACCCGGTCTGCCCGCCCCGGACGGTCTACGCCGCCTTCAACCACTACGCGGCCGAGGACCGGAGCATGACGGTGTGGCCCTTCGCCGACCACGCGGGCGGCTGCGGCTCCAACCCGCCCGTCCAGCTGGCCTGGCTGCGCGAGCGCGGGCTCGCACCGGAGGCCCACGTATGAGTACCCCAGCCATGAGCGCCCCGGCCTTCCCCCACCTTCCCCCCGGCTTCCGCTTCGGCGCCGCCACCGCCGCCTACCAGATCGAGGGCGCCCACGAGGAGGACGGGCGCGGCCCGTCCATCTGGGACACCTTCAGCCACACCCCGGGCCGCACCCACGGCGGCGCCACCGGCGACACCGCCTGCGACCACTACCACCGCTACCCGCAGGACGTCGCCCTGCTGCGGGAGCTCGGCGTCGACACGTACCGCTTCTCGCTCTCCTGGCCGCGCCTGCTGCCGGAGGGCACCGGTGCGATCAACCAGAAGGGCCTGGACTTCTACGACCGGCTGATCGACGAACTGCTCGACGCGGGCATCGAGCCCGCCGCGACCCTCTACCACTGGGACCTTCCCCAGGCCCTCGAGGACCGAGGCGGCTGGCGGGTACGGGAGACGGCCGAGGCGTTCGCCGAGTTCGCGGCCGTCGCCGCCGACCGCTACGGGGACCGGGTCGAGCGGTGGATCACCCTCAACGAGCCCTTCTGCTCCGCCTTCGTCGGCTACGCCGAGGGCCGCCACGCCCCCGGCGCCCGGGAGGGCCGCGGGGCGCTCGCGGCCGCCCACCACCTGCTGCTCGCGCACGGCCTGGCCGTCCGGGAGCTGCGCGCCGCCGGGGCCCGCGAAGTCGGCATCACACTCAACCTCGACCGCCTGCACCCCGCCTCCGGCCGCTCCGAGGACCTGGCCGCGCTGCGCCGGGCCGAGGTCCTGCACAACGAGGTGTGGACGGAACCGCTGTTCGCCGGGCGCTACCCCGAGCACGAGGCCGAGACCTGGCAGGGCCTGGCAGACGGCCCCTGGCGGCGGCCGGGCGACCTCGAACTCATCGGCGCCCCACTGGACTTCGTGGGCGTCAACTTCTACCGGCCGGCCACCGTCGCGGCCGCCCCGCACCGCGAGCCGGACCGGGAGCTGCGCACCGCCGTGGACATCGGCGTCGCCGAGAGCGACCCGTACGGCACCCGGCAGACCACCATGGGCTGGCCCGTCGTCCCGTCCGCGTTCACCGAGCTGCTGTGCAACCTCGACGCCCGCTACCCGCAGCTCCCGCCGATCTGGATCACCGAGAACGGCTCCGCCGAGGCCGACAGCCTCACCCCCGACGGCCACGTCCACGACGCCGAGCGCATCGACTACCTGGCCTCCCACCTCACCGCCGTCGCCGACGCCGTCACCGCCGGTGTCGACGTACGCGGCTACTACGTCTGGTCCCTGCTGGACAACTTCGAGTGGGCCCGCGGCTACGACCAGCGCTTCGGCCTCGTCCGCGTCGACTACGACACCCTGACCCGCACCCCCAAGGACAGCTACCACTGGTACCGGGGCCTGATCACCGCGCACCACGCGCGGACGGAGGAACCTGCACGATGAAGTTCACCGACGGCTACTGGCTGATGCGTCCGGGCGTCACCGCGCGCTACGCCACCGAGGTCGCCGACGTACGCGCCGAGGACCACCGGCTGACCCTCTACGCGCCCGTCCGGCACGTGCGCGGCCGCGGTGACACGCTCAACAGCCCGCTGCTGACCGTCGAGTGCTGGTCCCCGGCGGAGGGCGTGATCGGGGTGCGCGCCACCCACCACGCCGGATCGGTGCAACGAGGTCCGGAGTTCGCGCTGCCCGGCGCCGCACCGGGCAGCGGCAAGGTGCACCGGGACGGCGACGTGGTCGAACTGAGCTCCGGCGAACTGACGCTGAGGGTGGACACGGCCGGGCCCTGGCAGCTGGAGTTCTCCGCCGGCGGCCGGGTGCTGACCACCGTGGGCGAGCGCGGCACCGGCTTCGTCACCGACGCGGACGGCCGCCACCACATGCTCGGGCAGCTCTCCCTCGGCGTCGGCGAACTGGTCTACGGACTGGGGGAGCGGTTCACCCCGTTCGTCCGCAACGGCCAGGTGGTGGACATCTGGCAGGCGGACGGCGGCACCAGCAGCGAACAGGCGTACAAGAACGTCCCGTTCCACCTGACCAACCGGGGCTACGGGGTGTTCGTCAACCACCCCGGCAAGGTCGGCTACGAGATCGGCTCCGAAGCCGTCGGCCAGGTGCAGTTCAGCGTCGAGGACCAGTCGCTGGAGTACTTCGTCGTCCACGGCCCCACCCCCAAGCGGATCCTGGAGCGCTACACCGCCCTGACCGGGCGCCCCGCGCTGCCCCCGGCCTGGGCGCTGGGGCTTTGGCTGACCACCTCCTTCACCACCGACTACGACGAGGCCACCGTCAACCGCTTCGTCGGCGGGATGGCCGAACGCGGCATCCCGCTGAGCGTGTTCCACTTCGACTGCTTCTGGATGCGCGGGTACCAGTGGAGCGACTTCCGCTGGGACCAGGACACCTTCCCGGACCCGGCGGGCATGCTCGCCAGGCTCAAGGAACAGGGGCTGCGCGTCAGCCTGTGGATCAACCCGTACATCGCGCAGAAGTCGGAGCTGTTCGCCGAGGGCGTGCGCGGGGGCTATCTGGTGCGCCGCCCGGACGGCACCGTCTGGCAGTGGGACCTGTGGCAACCCGGTATGGCCCTGGTCGACTTCACCAACCCGGCCGCCCGCGCGTGGTACACGGGCAAGCTGCGCACGCTGCTGGACGTCGGCGTGGACTGCTTCAAGACCGACTTCGGCGAACGCATCCCCACCGATGTGGTCTGGCACGACGGCTCCGACCCGGAACGGATGCACAACTACTACACCCAGCTGTACAACGAGGCCGTGTTCGAGCTGCTCCGCGAGGTGCGCGGGGAGGGCGAGGCGCTGCTCTTCGCCCGCTCCGCCACCGCGGGCGGCCAGCAGTACCCCGTGCACTGGGGCGGCGACTGCGAATCGCACTTCAACGCCATGGCGGAGTCGCTGCGCGGGGGCCTGTCCCTCGGCCTGTCCGGCTTCGGCTTCTGGAGCCACGACATCGGCGGCTTCGAGGGCACCCCGACCCCCGCGGTCTTCAAACGCTGGGCCCAGTTCGGCCTGCTCTCCTCGCACAGCCGGCTGCACGGCAGCAAGTCCTACCGCGTGCCGTGGGAGTTCGGCGAGGAGGCCGTCGAGGTCACCCGTGCGTTCACCCTGCTCAAGCACCGCCTCGCGCCCTACCTCCAGCGCGCCGCCCAGCAGGCCCACGCCACGGGCCTGCCGGTGATGCGCGCCATGGTGCTGGAGTTCCCGGACGACCCGGCCGCCGCCACCCTCGACCGGCAGTACATGCTCGGCGACGACCTGCTCGTCGCCCCGGTGTTCACCGAGGACGGCACGGTCGAGTACTACGTGCCCGAGGGCACCTGGACCAACCTCCTGACCGGCGATCAGGTCACCGGCCCGCGCTGGGTGCGCGAGCAGCACGGCTTCCACACCCTGCCGCTGCTCGCCCGCCCGGACTCCGTCCTCCCGCTCGGCGCTGATGACCAACGCCCGGTCTCCGCCTGGGCCGAGGGCGTGGAACTGCGCGTCCACGCCTTCGCGGACGGCGCCGAGCGCACCGTCGTCATCCCCGGCACCGAAGGCACCGGCGAGACGGCCCGCTTCCACCTGCGCCGCACCGGCGACCGGCTGACGGTCACCACCGACAGCCCGCACCCGTGGCAGCTGAGGACCGGCGGCCCGGACGGCGCCCTGCACGTCCACCCGGCCGGCACCCATGAGGCCGAGCTGCCCCACCCGGCCTGACCGCACCGAAGGCGGGGCTCCGGCTCGGAGCCCCGCCTTCGGCACCCGTGCCCGTGCCCGTACTCAGGACCGCGCCACGTCGCGATCACCGCGGGTCGGGCGGGTCAGCGTTGCAGGGTGAGGAGGCCCGGCCGGTACGGCAGTTGCAGGTACGGGCTGCCGTCGCTCCTGGGGTCCCTGCCCTGGTAGAGGAACTGCAGGTGGCAGGCGTCGACGGTCATGGTCTGGTCGGGGTTGTCGCGGACGAGGTCGCCGTGGCTGATGTCGTTGGTCCAGGTGGCGCCGCTGTTGGCCTTGCCGGCGAAGGGGTTGCTCTCGGTGGCGGCCTGCGGGGTCCACGGACCGTCGAGGCCGGAGGCCGTGAAGGAACGGAAGTAGCGCCCGTTCGCCCCCCTCGCCTCCACGAACATGAGGTACTGGTTCTGGCCCTGGACCTTGTAGACCTGCGGCGCCTCGAACAGGTTGGCCTCCGTGTCGCTCATGACCGTGGTGAAGGAGCCGAAGCTGCCGGGGAAGTTCCCGATCGGCATGCCGGCCCGGTAGATGCTGCCGTTGTCGCCGGCGAAGAACAGGTACATGTTCTGGTCGTCGGCGATCAGGGTCGGGTCGATCGGGCCGCCGGTCGGGAGGCTGCCGGTGAACAGGTTCTGTGGCGCGGACCAGCCGTTGGGGTTGGTGGGGTCGCTGGACGTGCGGTAGGTGAAGGACCAGGAGGTACCCCATCCCAGGGACGCCAGCACCCAGATGTTCTTGGGCGCGAAGTAGAACAGCTGGGGCGCCACCGCGGACTGGGGCAGGCCGGTCTGGGCGGTCGAGGCCAGGTCCGACCAGTTCGTGAAGGGAGCGAACGCCATCGTCCTCCATGACGAGCCGTCAGAGGTGGTGGCGTAGACGAGGTGCTTGCCGTTGTACGTCGTGGTGGTGAAGTCCTTCAGCGCGACCCATCCGTTCGCGGGCTGCGCCAGCGGACCCGTCGACGTCCAGTGGTACGTCGACGGAAGGGCGCACGAGGTCGTGGAGAGGCCGGTCCACTGCTGGTTGGCGGCGCCGGTGCAGTTCCAGAGCTGCACGGCCGTGCCGTTGGCGGTCCCGCCGCCCGAGACGTCCAGGCACAGCCCGGACTCCACGCCGACGATCGTGCCGTCGGCGTTCACCCGCCACTGCTGGTTCGCACCGCCGGTGCAGGCCCAGATCGCCACCCTGGTCCCGGCCGAGGTGGCGTGGCCCGGGACGTCCAGGCACTTGTCGCCGTACACGGTCAGCTGACTGCTGTCCGTCGACGTCCACTGCTGGTTGGCCCCACCCCAGCAGTCGTAGATCTGGAGGTTCGTGCCGTCGGTCCGGGCGGCGCCCGGTACGTCGAGACACCGGCCGGAACCCGTGCCGCGCACGGCGCCGGTGGCGGCGGCGTGCACCGGGCCGATGGTGAGCATCGCTGCCAGTGCGGCCAGGACGGCGACGGCGGAGGTGAGCACCGCGAACGGGCGTGTTCGGTGGGGAGTTGGTCTGCGCATGGGGTCTCGTCATCCTTGAGCAAGCGGCTCTGGTGGGGGAGGATGGTGCAGATTGTTAGCGCTAACAAATCATTGCCGGAAAGGACTGGCGGGAGTGAGCGCTGATCCCACGTTTATAGACCTGGATCCTCGACCGTGTCCAGGGATGTGCGAGCGCGGTGGGCACTCGCCGTCGGGTCCGGTCACCGTGGCCGTAGTACCCGCCCGGCATGCGTCCGGGCGGTTGGGACGAACAGAGGAGCCGACCCTTGTCCTACAGCATTCGCGCGGGCGGTCTGGAACGGCACACGGCCGCGGAGATCCTCCGCATCGAGCCCTGGGGACCGGACTCCGTCCGGGTACGGGCGTCCTCCGGGACCATCGACCCCACCGCCCCCGGCGCGTTGGAGAGCCCCCCGCCCTGCCCGGACGCCGAGGTGTCCGTGTCGGACGACGGCAGTGCCCGCCTGGTCAACGGCAGCATGGCCGTGGAGGCGTCGCCGGACGGCCGGCTGACGTTCCGCCACGCCGTGTCGGGCCGTGAACTCCTCGCCGAGAGGAACCCGCGCCCGCATCCCGCCGGCCCCCGCGTCCACGCGGCGGGCGGCCGGACGGAGCAGCACTTCGAGGCGTACGACGGCGAACGGCTGCACGGCCTGGGGCAGCATCCGCACGGCCGCCTGGACCAGAAGGGCTGCGTGATCGACCTCGTCCAGAGCAACACCGTCGCCGCCGTCCCGTTCCTGCACTCCTCGCGCGGGTACGGACTGTTGTGGAACAACCCCGCCACGGGCCGTGCCGAACTGGGCGCCGACACCACCCGGTGGACCGCCGACGCCGGCGGGCGCATCGACTACTGGATCACCGCCGGCGACACCCCGGCCCGGATCCTCGACGCCTACACCGGGGCGACCGGCCGCCCGCCCCTCCTGCCCGAGTGGGCCTCCGGCTTCTGGCAGTCGAAGCTGCGCTACCGCACCCAGGACGAACTCCTGGCGGTGGCACGGCAGTACAAGGAACGCGGACTGCCGCTGTCCGTCATCGTCTGCGACTTCTTCCACTGGCCGAGGATGGGCGACTGGCGCTTCGAGGAGAGCGAGTGGCCCGACCCCGCCGCCATGGTCGAGGAACTGGACGATCTCGGGGTCAAGCTCGCCGTCTCGGTGTGGCCGACCGTCGAGCCCGGCAGCGACACCTACGACGAACTGCGTGCGAACGGGCACCTCCTCCGGGACGCGAACGGCGGTCTGCTGACCTTCCCGTGGCCGTCCCGGTACGCCGGGGAGGCGTTGATCCGCCCGATGGCGTACTACGACGCCACCCACCCCGGCGCCCGCGCCGCGCTCTGGCAGCGGCTGAACGACAACTACCGTTCGCTGGGCGTGGCCTGCTTCTGGCTGGACGCCTGCGAACCCGACCTGCTGTCCCGGGAGACCGCCGGGCGAGCCGTCTACGCTGCCGGGCCGGCCGCCGAGGCCGCGAACCTCTACCCGCTGGAGCACGCCCGCGCCGTGGCCGACGGCCTGCGCGCCGACGGCGAGGACCGGCCGCTGTCGCTGATCCGCTCCGCCTGGGCGGGCAGCCAGGCCCACGGGGCCCTGCTCTGGTCCGGGGACATCCCCACCACCTTCGACTCCCTCGGACGCCAGATCAGGGCCGGGCTGAACGTCGCGATGAGCGGCATCCCCTGGTGGAACACCGACATCGGCGGCTTCTTCGGCGGTGACCCGGACGACCCCGCGTACCGCGAGCTGCTGATCCGGTGGTTCCAGTACGGCACCTTCAGCCCCGTCATGCGGCTCCACGGGGACCGCGCGCCCAACTTCCCCGCCTTCTCGGCGGACATGACCGGCGGCCCCAACGAGGTCTGGTCGTACGGGGAACAGGCGTACGGCATCCTGCGCGAGCACCTGTCGCTGCGCGAGCGCCTGCGCCCGTACCTGACCGGGCTGTCGGAGGACGCCCACCGCACCGGCGCCCCGCCGATGCGCCCGCTGTTCTTCGACTTCCCCGAGGACGAGCACGCGTGGGAGGTGGACGACCAGTTCCTGCTCGGCCCCGACCTCCTGGTGGCACCGGTGTATGAGCCGGGCGCCCGGACCCGCCGGGTGTACCTGCCCTCCGGCACCCGCTGGGTCGACCCGGTCACCGGCCGCGTCCTGGACGGTGGGACGACGCTCGACGCGGACGCCCCGCTGGAACGCCTCCCGGTCTTCGCCCGGGAAGGCGCGGAGGTCGCGGGCCTGCTCCGCTGACCCGGGCGGGAGCCGCTCAGCTCCCGCCCATGCCGCCCTGAGCGGCGACCATGGTCAGGTTCAGCCCGTTCACCGCCCGGGCCAGGCCCGGGGTGCCGTCGGCGAGCCGGGCGGTGAGCGCGGCGATCCGCCCGCCGTGGGCCCGGCGCTCGTGCGCGGAGAGCACCAGCCGCAGGTGCCCGTGGGCGGCCAGCGCCGCGAGGACCGCGTCGCCGAACGGCACCGCGGCGACCGGTGCGTCGCCGCGGACGGCCTCGGCCACCCGCGCCTGGAGGTCCAGGGCCTCGCGCGGATCGTCCATCGCCACCGTCCGGTGCGGAGCGACCGGGCCGTAGGGGTCGCGGTCGGCCATGGTCACCGCGCCGAGCACCGCGAGACGCTCCTCGACGGCCTCCAGGGTGTCCTCGCGGCCGCGCCTGATCCACGCCTTCCAGGAGCGGGGCCGCTCGGCCACCTCCGCGAGCAGCGCGTCCAGGACCGGATCCCCGGTGGCCGCGGCGGAGACGACCCGGACCCGGCCCGCCCCGTCCTCGTCGACGGCGTCCCGGTGGGCGAGCTCGGCCAGGGCGGCGGCCCGCACCAGGAAGCCGGCCCGGGCGCGGTCCTGCAGCGACTGCGCCCGGGTGTCGAAGGCCAGCAGGTAGGCGTCCAGATGAAGTCCTCGGCTCATGCCACCGACCATACGGCGAGCCGCCCCGCCCGCCGTCGCCCTTCGGGACGACCCGCCCTCCGCCTGCGGGAGCACACCCGCACCGGGGCGGAGATCACCCCTGTGGGGCGGGCGCCTCCGCCCTCGCCTCGATCACCAGGGCGTGACCGGGGCGGTTGGTCAGGCTCGGGGCGGCGAGGCCGACTTGGGCGAGGTACCGGCCGGTCAGGGTGAGCGGGGTCGTACGCCGTGCCCAGGCGGGCCAGGTGTGCTCGGGGGACGACAGCTCGGGGCGCACCCGCAGGGTGTAGCGGGATGCGGGCTCCAGCCCCGGGAGGCGTACGGGCGCGCCGTTCTCGGAGGCGGAGGTCTCCAGCTGGACGTAGGCGAAGAGGGCGTGGGCCCGGTCCCGCGAGACGACGCCGTGGACCCAGGCGGCCGGGTCGGGGTGGTCGGTGCGCACGACGTCGCCGCCGTGGAGCAGCGGCCGCAGCCGCTTGTAGGCGTCGATCCACGCGGCGAGCGCGGTCAGGTCCTCCTGCGGCCAGCCGGAGATGTCGGACTCGATGCCGGCGTGGCCGAACAGGGCGGTGGCGCAGCGGAAGGCGAGCGTCGTGGCGCGGTGGCTGATGTGGGCGGGGGAGGAGCCGACGTGGGAGCCGATCAGCTCGTAGGGCAGGAGCAGGCTGGTCCAGCGCTGGATGGCCTGGCGTTCGATCGGGTCGATGTTGTCCGATCCCCAGATCCGGTCCGTGCGTTCGAGGATGCCGAGGTCGGCGCGGGCCCCGCCGGAGGAGCAGGACTCGATCTCCAGGCCGGGGTGACGGCCGCGCAGGTCGTCCAGGAGCCGGTAGACCGCCGTCGTCTGGGCGTGGACGCCGGGGCGGCCGTCGTGGACGGCGTCGGCGAGGTCGCGGTTGTGGTCCCACTTGACGTAGTCGACGCCCACCTCGCCGACGAGGGTGCTGATCCGTTCCAGCAGGTAGGCGTAGGCGTCGGGGTTCGCGACGTCCAGGACGTGCTGGTTGCGCTGCTCGGACGGGAGGCGCTCGGGGTCGGCGAGGAACCAGTCGGGGTGGGCGCGGGCCAGGTCGGAGTCGGGGTTGACCATCTCGGGTTCGAACCAGAGGCCGAACTGCATGCCGAGGCCGTGGACGTGGTCGGCGAGCGGGCGCAGTCCGTCGGGCCACACCTTCTCGTCCACGTACCAGTCGCCGAGTCCGGCCCGGTCGTGGCGGCGGTGCAGGAACCAGCCGTCGTCCACGACGAACCGTTCCACGCCGACCTCCGCCGCGGTCCGGGCGAAGGCGTGCAGTCGCTCGGGGTCGTGGTCGAAGTAGACCGCCTCCCAGATGTTCAGGGTGACGGGCCGGGCGGTGGCCGGGTGCTGCGGCCGGGCCCGGAGCATGGCGTGGAATCCTCGGCTGATCCCGTCCAGACCCGTGCCGGAGGCCGCGAAGTACACCCACGGGGTCCGGTAGGACTCGCCCTGCGCCAGCCGGATCTCGCCCGCGTCCAGCAGCTCGCCGCCGCCGAGGACGGTCGTGCCGTCGGCCAGCCGCTCCGCGTACTGGACGTGGTTGCCGCTCCAGGCGGGGTGCACGCCCCAGACCTCGCCGTGCCGGAAGCCGAAGCCCTCGGTGCCGGCGAGCAGGAGCCCGGCGTCGAAGCCGGTGCGGCCACGGCGGCTCTCCCTCGACCGGACGCCCTGCCGCAGCGGGGAGCGCTGCGGGGAGCGCTCACGGGCCCAGCGGCCGGCGAAGTCCAGCAGCTCCGCGGCGTGGGCGGGGAGCGGCAGCACGCAGGTCAGTGCCTCCAGGGTGTAGGTGTCCGTCGCCGTGTTGGTCAGGGTGTGGCGCAGCCGCACCACGCCGTGCTCCGTCATCCGCAGCTCGGTGTCCAGCGCGAGCCCGGCGCCGGAGTCCAGGGCCCGCACGCGGACGGTGCCACCCCGGCCGTCCTGGGCGCGTACGGCGACCGGTTCGGCGAGTGCGAAGCGCGGAGGGCGGACCCGGCCGTCGCGGTGCCCGGCCAGGGCCGGGCGGCCGAACCAGCCCCAGCCCCGGCCCTGGGAGGGCATCAGGCTCCCGGCCTGGTGCCGGGAGGTCAGGCCCATGGCGTCGAGCACCTGTACGGCGTCACCGGCGCTGAAGCCGGGATCGGGGCCCCAGTGCAGCACTCGGGGCAGCTCGGGTCCGGTGGTGTCGAGCGCGAGGGCCGTGTCACCGGCCGACAGCACGACGAGGTTCGCCTCAGTCATTTCGTCCTCGTTCGGGGGGGTTCTGGTACGGGCCTCTGCACGGGTCGTTCCCGGGGTCACGGGCGGTGGAACGGCGTGATGGCGAGGGTGAAGTCCGCGGCGCCGAGTTCCAGCCGGTGCCGGGGCAGGACGCCGGGGCCGCACGAGGCGCTGCCCAGGCCGTGGACGGCGTGGTCGGTGTGCAGGTGGACCACCGGGCCGGGTGTCAGCTCGGTCGGGTGCCGGGCGTCGGCGAGTTGGCGGTCGCTCCAGCGGCGGGCGGAGAGGTGGAAGAACTCCTCGCCGTGGACGCGGACTCCCTCGCCCGCCCCGTTACTGATCTCGGCCCACCGTACGTCCGCCCGGTTGCCGTTCTCCTGCGGGTGTACGTAGGGCGTCTGCAACTGGTCGACGGTGGCGCGGAAGCGGCCCACCCGGGCCGCCTGCCGGGAGTCGGGGTAGGACTCGCCGGGGCCCGCGCCGAACCACTCGACCGAGGACAGGTCGGCGGGCAGCTGCCAGTCGAGGCCGATCCGGGCCACGGAGCGGGAAGCGCTGCGGCGGACCAGTTCCCGGTACTCCTGCGGCGGCAGGGCTTCGTCCACCAGGCTCGCGGAGGCGGCGTCCTCTCGCTCGGGCCAGTGGCCGGCCGGTTCGGTGTGAACGTGGAGCCGCAGGCCCGTCCCGTAGCTGCTCCATCGGTACGTCGTCAGGTAGCCGCAGCCGACCGAGGCGGCGCCGCTGCGGACCATGACGGTCAGCCCGTGGGCGCCGGGGGTGACGGAGACGGTGCGGTGGCGCAGCCGGTTCAGGCCGCGGTCCTTCCAGTAGGCGGCGTCGGGCTGGGGCCAGCCGCCGCGGTCGTTGTCGGTGGGTGCCCGCCAGAGGTTCAGTCGCGGTCCCTGGAGGGGCAGTTCGCCGAGGCCCAGCAGGAGTCCGGTGTCGGGGTCGAAGCGGCCGGGGCCGAGCCGGATGCACCCGTCCTCGATGTGAGCGTTAACAGTAATGCCGTCCGGGCGGCTGCGGTCCGGTGCGGAGAGCGGGAGCTGACCCCAGGCGACGAGGTGGCCCTCGGGGGCCCAGCCGGTGGCCTCGGCCAGCTCCGCCCGTACGGTGAGCCAGAGTTCGCCCTCCTCGTGCCCGGCCGGGGGCAGGTCCGGCGCGGGCAGCGGCAGCGGGCCGCGTTCACCGGCGGCCAGGCGCGGTGCGGGCAGTTCGCCCCGGGCCAGCTCGGTGCCCTCGCGCTCCAGCGACCAGGTGAACCGCAGGTGCGACAGGTCCAGGACCTCGTAGCGGTTCTCCACGGTCAGTGTCCCGGGTTCCGGGCCGGGGCCGATGCGGACCGGGGCGATGACCTCGGCGTACTCCAGCAGACCGGGCGAGGGGGTGCGGTCGGGGAAGAGCAGTCCGTCGCAGACGAAGGTGCCGTCGTGCAGGTCCTCGCCGAAGTCGCCGCCGTAGCCGAAGAATTCGCGCCCCTCGGCGTCGCGCGTCCGCAGCCCTTGGTCGATCCACTCCCACACCCAGCCGCCCTGCACTCGCGGGTACGCGTCGGACAGCCGCTCGTACTCGGCCAGGCCGCCCGGGCCGTTGCCCATCGCGTGGGCGAACTCGGTGAGCAGGTACGGCTTGCGGTTGCGCGGATCGTCCGCCGGGTCGCCCGAGCCGGCTCGCGCGGGGTACGACATCTCACCCGGAAGCAGTTCCCCCCGGCCGATGCGGGCCACGGCCGCGGGCGGGCGGTACATCTCGCCGAACACGTCGGTGTACTCGGCGAGCCGGTCGCCCTCGTAGTGGATCGGGCGGGAGGGGTCGCGCTGGCGTACCCGGTCGGCCATCTCCCGCAGGTTCCGGCCGTCGCCCGCCTCGTTGCCCAGCGACCAGAGGACGACGCTCGGGTGGTTCTTGTCCCGCTCGACCGTGCGCTCCGCGCGGTCCAGGAAGGCGTCGCGCCAGCGGGGGTCGTCGGAGGGGTTGCGCTGCCATCGCTCCTGGTCGGCGTACTCGAACCCGTGGGTCTCCAGGTCGCATTCGAGCGCGACGTACAGCCCGAGTTCGTCGCACAGGTCGAGGAAGGCGGGGTGCGGCGGGTAGTGGGAGGTGCGGACGGCGTTGATGTTGTGCCGCTTCATCAGCTCCACGTCCCGGCGCATGGTCTCCGGAGAGAGGGTGCGTCCGTGGTCGGGGTCGAACTCGTGCCGGTTGACCCCGCGCAGCACGACCCGGCGCCCGTTGACCCGCAACACCCCGTCCTCGCCCACGGCGACGGTGCGGAACCCCAACCTGACCCGGACGCGTTCGGTCGCCGTGCTCAGCTCGGCCTCGTACAGGTGCGGGTCCTCCGCGCTCCAGGGCCGTACCGCGGGCAGCCGGAACCCGTCGCCGGCCGGCCCGTCGATCCCGAGGGCCGGCACGGTGATCCGCACGGGCGCGTCCGCGTCCACGCCCACCCGCAGACGGCCCGCCCCCGTGGCGGCGTCGTAGTCGGCCCGCACGAAGACGTCCCGGATGCCGCCGGCCGGGCGGGCCAGCAACCGGACGTCGCGGAAGATGCCCGACAGCCGCCAGGTGTCCTGGTCCTCCAGGTACGTGCCGGCGGAGAACTGGTGCACCCGCACCGCCAGCAGGTTGCGGCCCGGGCGCAGCACGGCCGACACGTCGAACTCGACGGGCAGGCGGCTGCCGTAGGTGACGCCCAGTTCCGTCCCGTTGAGCCAGACCCGGGCGCAGGAGTCCACACCCTCGAAGCGCACCACGGCCGGCACGCCGTCCCAGGACTCGGGCAGGTCGAAGGCCCTGCGGTAGTCCCCGGTCTCGTTCTCGTCCGGAACGAAGGGCGGGTCCAGGGGGATGGGGTAGGCGACGTTGACGTAGATCGGGCGGCCGTGGCCGTGCAACTGCCAGTGCGAGGGGACGGGCAGGGTGCCCCAGGAGCCGTCGTCGAACTCCAGGCTCTGGAAATCGTCCGATGTGCTGCGCAGGGTGGGCGAGAAGCGGAACGCCCACGATCCATTGAGATCGAGCACGGGAGCGTCCGTGTCCAGTGCCGCGCGCGGCGCAAGGCCCCCACGGCCGATCGCGAAGTCCTCGAAGTAGCGTGCCGACATGCGGAAGTCCTCCGATGATCTCGGGTGATGCGCGTGACCGTACTATCGAAGGCTCCTTGCGGGAAGTGCCGCCCAGGCCGCCGGCCGGCACCACTGCCGGACGGCGCCACCACCACCGGACGGCACCACCACCGCCGGCCGGTCAGGAGGCCGGGGGAGAAATCCTCGGATCCGCGGCAACCCTTTGCGGAGCCTGCGGCAACAAGAGGTCGGATCCCGGCCCGTTCCGGTGCCGGGATCGGCTCCCACCTCGTGCACGGCTCGCAAGGAGAACGTCAAACCATGAGCGAATCCCCCCGCAGTGGCCGCCGCGGGCGCCACCGCCGTCGCCTGAGCGCCACGGCCCTGCTGCTCGCCGTGCCCCTCGGCGTCGGGTCGTACTTCGTGTTCGTCCACGCGGACTCGCAGGCGGCGGTGGTCGACGGCGACGGGTACTACCGGCTGGTCTCGGTGCGCAGCGGCCAGGTGCTGGACGTCAACGGGTTCTCCACCGCTGACGGCACCCGTGTCCAGCAGTGGACCGACCAGAACACCGCCAACCAGCAGTGGCGGCTGAAGCCGACCGGGGACGGCTACTACGAGCTGGTGAACCGCAACAGCGGCAAGGTGCTGGGCATCGCGGGCGACTCCACGAACCAGGGCGCCGTCGCCGAGCAGCAGACGGACCGGTCGGCGCCCTTCCAGCAGTGGCGGATCGGCGACGTGAGCGGGGGCGACGTGGTCACCTTCACCTCCCGCGGGAGCGGTCAGGTCCTGGACGTGACGGGCGGCTCCACGAACCAGGGTGCCCAGGTCATCCAGTGGGCCGGCTGGGGCGGTGCCAACCAGCAGTGGAAGCTGGTGAAGGTCCCCGGCGCGTCGGCGGGCGGGGCCGGCGGCTCGAAGGGCTCCGGCTCGTACGTGTGGAGGAACGCCCCGGTGGCGGGCGGCGGTTACGTCACCGGCCTGGTGTTCAACCAGAAGGAGAAGGGCCTGCTGTACGCGCGCACCGACATGGGTGGCGCCTACCGCTGGGACACCGGCGCCGAGCAGTGGGTACCGCTCACCGACTGGGTCGGGCAGAAGGACTGGAACCTGCTGGGCATCGAGTCGCTGGCCACCGACCCGGTCGACCCGGACCGGCTCTACCTCGCGGCCGGCACCTACACCAACGACTGGGCCGGCAACGGCGCGATCCTGCGCTCCACCGACCGCGGCCGCACCTTCCAGCGCACCGAGCTGCCGTTCAAGCTGGGCGGCAACGAGGACGGCCGCGGGGCGGGCGAGCGCCTGGTGATCGACCCCGCGAACCACGACACCCTGCTGCTGGGCACCCGCAAGAACGGCCTGTGGCGCAGCACCGACGCCGGTAGGACCTGGAACCAGGTCTCCTCGTTCCCGGTCAGGGACGGGGCGAGCTTCGGCACCGGCATCTCCTTCGTGACGTACGGCCCGGCCGGCGGCAACACGGTCTACGTCGGCGTCGCCGACAAGTCCACCAACCTGTACCGCTCCACCGACGGCGGCAACTCCTGGCAGGCCGTCCCCGGGCAGCCCACCGGCCAGGTGCCGCAGCACGGCGTGCTCTCCGGTGACGGCTCGCTGTACCTGACGTACACCAACGCCCCCGGGCCCAACGGCGTGACGGCGGGTTCGGTGTGGAAGTACAGCACCTCCGGCGGGGCGTGGAAGAACGTCTCGCCGTCCCAGGGCGGCTACGGGTTCGCCGGTCTGGCCGTCGACCCGCAGAAGCCGTCCACGGTGATGGTCACCACGCTGGACCGCTGGTGGCCGCAGGACGAGGTCTACCGCAGCACCGACGGCGGTGCGACCTGGAAGACCCAGGCCGACAAGTCCGTGCGGGACCCCTCCCTCGCCCCGTACCTCGGTACCGGCATCGGGCACTGGATGACCGCGCTGAGCATCGACCCGTTCGACTCCGGGCACGTGATGTACGGCACCGGCAACGGCATCTGGGCCAGCAAGGACGCCAACTCGACCGACAACGGCGGCACCAGCCACTGGTTCATCGGGGCCCGCGGGCTGGAGGAGACCGCGCTGTACGACGCGGTCTCCCCGCCCGGCGCCGCCGCGCTCATCACCTCGATGGGCGACCAGGGCGGCTTCGTGTACGACGACCTGACGAAGGAGCCGACCGGGCGGCTGGTCAACCCGACGATCTACAACAGCACCTCCCTCGACTACGCCCAGTCCAACCCCTCCCTGGTGGTCCGGGTCGGCCGGGGCGGCGAGCAGGACGGCGCCCTCTCCACCGACGGCGGCCACACCTGGAACGGCTTCAAGGGCGAGCCGGTGCCCGGCGCGGACAGCGGCCACATCGCCGTCGCGGCGGACGGCTCCAGCTTCGTCTGGACCGAGGCCGGCCAGGCCCCGTACCGCTCCACCGACCGGGGCGCGAGCTGGTCGAAGGTCAACGGCCTGGGCAAGGACGCCGTGGTGATCGCCGACCGGTCCTCGGCCACCACCTTCTACTCGCTGTCCGGCGGCACGCTCTACGCCAGCACCGACGGCGGCGCGAGCTTCACCGCCCGCGCCGGCAACCTGCCCTCCGGCAAGCTCACCGCCGTCCCCGGCCTCGCGGGCGACCTGTGGCTCGCCGGCGGCCAGGGCGTGCTGCACTCCACCGACGGCGGGCGCAGCTTCACCAGGCTCTCCTCGGTGCAGTCCGGCACCGCCGTCGGCTTCGGCAAGGCCGCACCGGGCACCTCCTACCAGGCGCTGTACCTGATCGGCACGGTCAAGGACGTCGCCGGCGTCTTCCGCTCCACCGACCAGGGCGCCACCTGGGTCCGCATCAACGACGACGCCCACCAGTGGGGCAACTTCGCCGGCCAGGGCATCATCACCGGCGACCCGGACCTCTACGGCCGGGTCTACATCGGCACCAACGGCCGCGGCCTCCAGTACGGCGACCCGTCCTGACACCACCACTCCCAGCTCGTGCGGCAGGGCTACCAGGAAGGCGGCACCACCGATCGATGCGGTGGCGCCGCCTTCCCGTCCATCGCGGTACCCGACCGCTCCAGGACGATGACCCGCTCCACGAGGTCACCCCGCTGGTTGATCGCTGCCCGCTCCTGAGCCAGCGCCTCACATTCCGGCCCCACGCCGCAGGTGTCCTGGGGCCAGTTGGACGGTCGCGGGCCGGGGTGGCCGCGGCCCGGAGCGCCACCCTGGGCGGGGCCACCAGTGCTGACGTGCGGCTGTCACCGGGGTGGCCAGGCCGGTGTCCGTGACGGCGGTCCAGTGTGCGAGATGCCAGGCTTGGAAGGGCGTCCCATGACTGAACCATGCGGGCGCTGGCTGCTGCCCTCTGGCAGAGTGGCCGTCTCTGCTAGACGATTTTCGTGAGGAACCTTGTGAGCGCGCTCGGTAGCTTCATCTGGTCAATCGCTGACCGGCTTCGAGGCCCTTACCGTCCCAACCAGTATGGGACGGTGATCCTTCCGTTCACGATCCTGAGGCGGCTTGACTGCGTACTCGACGCGGATCGTGCGGCGGTACGGCAGCTGGCTGCGAGGTACGAGAACCCGAACCGGCTCAAGGTCGAGGTGAAGAAGGTCACAGGGCGGACGTTCTACAACACCTCCAACTACGAGTTCGCGAACCTGCTGACCGATGCGGACGGGCTGGCGGACAACCTCACTGACTACATCGACCGGTTCTCGGCCGACGTGGACGTGTTCGAGTACTTCGACTTCAAGAAGGAGGTCCTGGCCCTGGAGAAGGCCGGGCTCCTGCGCGAGATCGTCAAGTCCTTCGGCGCCGTCGACCTGCATCCCGAGGTGGTGTCCAACGCAGACATGGGGGATGCGTTCGAGTACATCATCCGCAAGTTCAACGAGGCCGCGAACGAGACCTCCGGAGACCACTACACGCCACGCGACGCGATCCGGCTGCTGGTCGACCTGCTGTTCGCGGAGAAGGATGCCGACCTTTCCGAGGGCAGCATCATCCGGACGCTGTACGACCCCACAGCCGGCACCGGCGGCATGCTCTCTCTGGCCGAGGAGCACCTGCTCGACCAGAACCCCGACGCGAAGCTGAGCCTGTACGGCCAGGAGTACAACCCGCAGTCGTACGCCATCTGCAAGTCCGACCTGCTCGCAAAGGGCCACGACGCGACCAACATCGCGTTCGGCAACACGCTCACCGACGACGCCTTCAAGGGCCGCCAGTTCGACTACTGCATGTCCAACCCGCCCTATGGGGTGGACTGGAAGCAGTACTCCAAGGCGATCAAGGACGAGCGCGACTCCGCCGGCCCCCACGGCCGCTTCGCACCGGGACTCCCCGCGACCTCGGACGGCCAGATGCTCTTCCTTCTTCACCTGGCCCACAAGATGCGCGCACCTGGGGACGGCGGCGGCCGCGTCGGCATCGTCATGAACGGCTCGCCGCTCTTCACCGGCGCCGCCGAATCCGGCCCCTCCAACATCCGCAAGTGGCTGCTGGAGAGCGATCGGGTCGAGGCGATCGTTGCGCTTCCTACCAATATGTACTTCAACACCGGTATCGCCACATACATCTGGATTCTCGACAACACCAAGCACCCCGACCGCCGGGGCAAGGTCCAGCTCATCGACGGCACGTCGTTCTGGACCAAGATGCGCAAGAACCTCGGGTCCAAGGGACGCAGGATCGGCGACGGTGACCGCGCCAAGGTCGTGCGGTTGTACGCCGACTTCGAGGACGCCGACCCCGAATTCTCCAAGGTCCTGCGCAACGATGAGTTCGGCTACTGGGCCATCACCGTCGAGCGTCCCTTGCTCGATGAGGAAGGGAACCCTGTCGTCGACCGCAAGGGCAACCCGAAGCCTGATTCGAAGAGGCGCGACACGGAGAACGTGCCCTTCGCCTATGGTGGTTCGGCCGTCGGAAGGGCGGGGGAGCGCGAGGTCATCCAGACGTACTTCGACGTGGAGGTGAAGCCGCACGTCCCTGACGCCTGGATTGACTGGTCCAAGACCAAGATCGGCTACGAGATCCCCTTCACCCGCCAGTTCTACAAGTACGTTCCGCCTCGCCCGCTCGCCGAGATCGATGCCGACCTGGAGAAGCAGGTCGCGAAGATCCTCGGGCTGCTGCGGGAGGTCGAAGGATGACCACGACTGTTCCGCTCAGGCGGCTCGTCGATGTCATTGATTGTGCCCATGTCACGGCCCCGTTCGTTGACGATGACCGCCGATTCCCGGTCGCGAGCATTCGAGAGTGCCAGGGTGCATTTGTCGACCTCTCTGATTGCAAATACACGACAAAGGAATTCTTTGACCACCTGCGTGCGTCCGACCGCGCGCCGCGTGCCGGTGACCTGTTGTTCATCCGCAATGTCTCAGTGGGTCTGGTGTCAGCTGTGGCCCCGAGTACCCCCGAGTTCGCTGTTGGCCAGGAAACGGTCCTACTTCGAAGGACCTCGGAGGTCGATCCGACGTTCCTGCGGTATGCACTCGTGGGGGCAGAAGCGAACTACGCCATCGAGTCGGCGATGATCGGCTCCACGTTTCGTCGCATCAACGTGTCGGCGATCCGCGCTCTCCCCATCGCATTGCCGCCGCCTGAAGAACAGCGCCTCATCGCTGACTACCTCGACCGCGAGACGACCCGTATCGACACGCTCGTCGAGGAGCAGCAGCACTTGGTCGAGATGCTGCATCTGCGCCGACGTGCGGTCGTCGACGCGGTTCTCTCGCAGGGTCTTGACCCGGAGACCGCGCGCTTTGGAACCGGTAGCCCGTGGCTGCCGGAGCTTCCCGTCGGCTGGAAGGCCGTTCGCGCGAAGCATGTACTGGCGTTCGGTCCTGCGAGCGGTGTGTCTCCCGCGGCCGGCGGCACCGACGACTTGAAGTCGCTGTCTCTCGGAGCGATCAGGAACGGTCGGGTCATCATGGGGCCCGAGGTAACCAAGTTCGTCGACCGTTCCAGTCTCGAGAGCACAGAATCGCTCAGGCTTCACCCTGGAGACATCCTGCTTGTCCGGGGAAACGGGAACGTGGACCTCGTGGCGCGTGCAGGCCTCGTCGGCCCTGAGTTTGCCGCAGAAAAATACATCTATCCTGACTTGCTCATCCGAATTCGCGTGAACTCGTCCATGCTTCCCGAGTTCTTCGTGTGGGCGTGCAACGCGAGCCCGACGCGCGCGCAGGTTCGGGCCCGAGCCCGAACGGCAGTCGGCACCTTCAAGGTGGCGGGGGGAGACATCCGCTCGTTGGTCCTTCCTGTGCCTCCCATGGACGAGCAACGAGCCATCGTGGCGTTCCTCGACAAGCAGACGTCGAAGATCGACCAGCTGATCGCTGAGACTGAGCGGTTCATCGAGCTCTCCAGGGAGCGACGGTCGGCGTTGATCACGGCGGCAGTGACGGGGCAGATCGATGTACGAGAGGTGGCGTGATGGCCGACCACAATGAGGAGGTCTTCGAGACGGAGATCTGTGAGCACCTCGAGGCTCACGGTTGGCTGTACTCCGCGAACGACCGTGACGGTGGCGAGTACGACCGGGAGCGGGCGCTGTTTCCGGCAGACCTGTTTGCGTGGCTGGACGCGACACAGAAGTCGGCGTACGAGAAGGCGTTGAAGGCGGCAGGGTCGCAGGCGAAGTTCCTCGACGTGCTGACCGCGGCGCTCGATCGGCCGCTCGAGCACGGCGGTGGGACGCTGAACATCCTGCGTAACGGGGTGCAGTACATCGGTGGTGGTCGGTTGAAGATGGCGCAGTTCCGTCCGGACACGTCGCTCAACGAGACCACGGCGGCGCACTACAAGGTCATGCGGGTGCGGGTGGTGCGGCAGGTGCACTTCTCGACCGCTGACCAGCGCAGCATCGACCTGGTGTTCTTCGTCAACGGGCTCCCGGTGGCCACGGTGGAGCTGAAGACCGACTTCACCCAGTCGCTGGACGAGGCCGTCAACCAGTACAGGCAGAAACGCAACCCGTTGACGAACGGTCGTCCTGAGCCGTTGCTGTCGTTCGGTCACCGGGCGCTGGTGCACTTCGCGGTCTCGAACGATCTGGCGGCGATGACCACGAGGCTGGAGGGGGAGAACACCCACTTCCTGCCGTTCAACGTCGGCTTCGACAGTGGTGCCGGCAACCCGCCCGGCGCGGACGGACGGTCCGCGACGGCGTACCTGTGGGAACGGGTCTGGGAGAAGCACGCCTGGCTGAACATCATCGGGCGGCTGATGATCGTACAGACCAAGGAGGAGTGGGACGTCAGTACCGGCACCTCGGTGCGGCGTACGAGCATGCTCTTCCCGCGCTTCCACCAGTGGGAGGCCGTCACGAACATTGTGGACGCGGTGACGGAGGAGGGTATCGGGCAGCGGTACCTGATCGAGCACTCGGCCGGATCGGGGAAGACGAACACCATCGCGTGGACGGCCCACCGGCTGGCACGACTGCATGTCGGTGATCGGAAGGTCTTCGACTCGGTCCTCGTGGTCGTGGACCGCACCGTGCTCGACTCTCAGTTGCAGGATGCGATCCGGCAGATCGACGGCACCGGCAAGATCGTCGCCACCATCAGCCCCGAGGACGTCCGCAAGGCTGGCGCGAGGTCGAAGTCGGGCCTGCTGGCGCAGGCGCTGAAGAACGGTGAGCTCATCATCGTGGTGACACTGCAGACGTTCCCGCACGCTCTGGACGAGATCCGTACCGACGCCGGTCTGAAGGGCAAGCGGTTCGCCGTCATCGCCGATGAGGCGCACTCCTCCCAGTCGGGTCAGATTTCCGCGAAACTGAAGCAGGTGCTGACTGCTGAGGAGATCAAGGAGATCGAGGACGGCGGCGAGGTCGATGTGGAGTCGATCCTCGCGTCGGAGATGACGGAGCGGGCCGAGTCGGAGAACATCTCCTATTTCGCCTTCACTGCGACGCCGAAGAGCAAGACCCTCGAACTGTTCGGCCGCAAGGGTGCCGACGGGAAGCCGCGCGAGTTCCACCTGTACTCGATGAAGCAGGCGATCGAAGAGGGCTACATTCTCGACGTGCTCAAGGGCTATCAGCCCTACGACATGGCACTGAAAATCGCGGGCAAGGCCGGAAGCGGCGATGGGGGCGAGGTCGAGGAGGCCACCGCTCGTAAGGGTCTGATGCGGTGGGTGCAGCTCCATCCGACGAACATCAGCCAGAAGGTGCAGATCATCGTCGAGCACTTCCACACCAACGTCGCCTATCTCCTCGAAGGCAAGGCGAAGGCGATGGTAGTGACCGGCTCGCGCAGGTCCGCGGTGAAGTACAAGCTGGCCATAGACGCCTACATCGCCAAGCGTCGTGCCGAGGACGCCTCGTACAACTACCGCACGCTGGTCGCCTTCTCCGGCGGGGTGACGATGGCCGAGGACGAGACCTGGCACAACGACTGGGGGTCGCAGCCGTCGAAGGACGACGAGTACACCGAGGCCAGCATGAACCCCGGCGCCGGGGCTGACCTGGCAGCCGCATTCAAGGGCGATACGTACAAGATCATGCTGGTCGCCAACAAGTTCCAGACCGGCTTCGATCAGCCACTGCTCTCGGCGATGTACGTCGACAAGAAGTTGCCGGGGATCACCGCGGTGCAAACACTCTCACGACTCAACCGCACCCATCGCACCGCAGGTGGTGAGCAGAAGCGCAAGACGTTCGTCATCGACTTCGTCAACAAGCCCGAGGACATCAGGGCAGCCTTCGAGCCGTACTTCAAGAACGCCACCCTGGAGACCGAGACCGACCCGTACATCGTCGTCCATCTGGCTAACAAGCTCGCCCAGGCCGGGATCTACACCGAGGACGACGTCCGAAAGGTCGCCACGCTGTGGGTGACCCGGAAGGGCAACAATGCGCTCTCGGCGGCGATCAGTCCGGCGCAGCACGACTTCCGGCGCCGCTACGCGAGAGCGATCGAAGACGAGGACAAGGTCACGCTCAACGCGCTCGACCTGTTCCGTAAGGACGTCTCCACCTACACACACCTCTATGACTTCATGTCCCAGATCGTCGACTACGGCGACCCCTACATGGAGATGCTCGCAATTTTCCTTCGCCTGCTGGAAAGGGTCATCGCCGAGTCGGCCTGGGCCGCCGAGGTTGACCTCTCCGACGTGGTGCTGGTCGGGGTGAGGTACGACAAGGCGATCCCGGTCGACATCTCGCTCGTGGGCGACGGGCAGTTGAAGGGCATCAGCGCCGCGGGCACGGGTGCGAAGAAGGATCCGAAGTACGTCGCGCTCCAGGTCGTCATAGACAAGATGAACGACCTCTTCGGTGCTGAATCGTTCGCCGAGTCCCAGATCCGGGAGTTCGTCCAGGGGCTCGTCCAGCGATTGCTCGCTGATCGGAACCTGGTCGACCAGACCAAGGTGAACTCCAAGAAGCAGTTCATGGAGTCACAGGACTTCCAAGCAGCCGTTACGGAGGCGGTCGCAGACAATCAGGACGCCCACAACACGATGGCTGACTACTTCTTCACCGACGGGCCGGCTATCAACGTGATCATCCTCGCCCTCGCCGATGCCTTCTACGAAGCAGCGGTCACTCAGGGTCAACCTGAGTAGGACCGGCGCGGGGCTCAGGCGGCGTCGGCGGCGCCCATCACCCGGGCGATGGGGCACGGTCCGGTGCACTGTTCGGGCGGGGTGCCCAGTGGACGCCGCCGTCCCCGGTGACGTCCTCACCCCCGGCCCCGGCGCCCGCCTGGCCTCCACCCGCTACCGGGACTGGCTCGCGAGGGCCCGCTGATCGCCGCCCGAAAGACGGCCGCCGAGGGCCGGGTCACCCGCGCGGAGTGGGGCCGGCCCTCGATCGGGGGTGTGGATGGCGGAGCGGCCGCTCGGCGAGATCCGAAAGAGATCCGAAAGAGAGGGGCCTAGCGGGGGGTTCCGGGGTGCTGGCGGCGCTTGCGGGCCAGGGTGATGCCGTCTGCCATGACGAGGAGGCTGAGGTCGATGCGGTCGTCGGTTCGGAGGCTGGTGTTCAGGGTGCGGATGGCCTGGGTGTCGTTGTCCTGGGCGGATCGGTCGATCACTCGGCCGAAGAAGAGGGTGTTGTCGAGCACGATCAGTCCGCCGGGGCGGACGAGGTGCAGGGCGCTTTCGTAGTAGGACGGGTAGCCGGCCTTGTCGCCGTCGATGAAGACGAGGTCGAAGGTCTCCTCGCCGCGGTCGGTGCGCAGTCGTTCCAGGGTCGCGGTCGCGTCGCCGACGATGGGTTCGATGCGGTCGGCCACTCCGGCTCGCTGCCAGTACGGGGTGGCCACTTCGATCCACTTGGGGTTGATGTCCAGGGTGACGAGGTGTCCGTCGGCGGGGAGTGCCCGGGCCATGCAGAGGGCGCTGTAGCCGGTGTAGGTGCCGATCTCCAGTACGGTGGTCGCGTTGGTCAACTGCACCAGGAGGGCGAGTAGTTGTGCCTCCTCTGCCATGACCTGGAGTGAGGTTCCGCCGGGGAGGGCGTTGGTCAGTTCGCGGAGTTCGGCCAGGATCGGGTCGTCGCGGAGGGACACCTTCGTGACGTAGTCGAGGAGTTCGGCGGTGAATTCGGTCTGGTGGGCCATCGTCTCACTTCACGGGTCGGGGGGCGGTGGAGGCAGGGGGCGGGGAGTGCTGCTTCAGCAGGTCGGCCAGGGTGTCGAGGAATTCGAGGCGGCGGTCCTCCAGGTAGAAGTGGCCGCCTCGGAAGACCCGCAGTTCGAAGGAGTCGTCCGTGGTGGCGGCCCACTCGCCGGCTTCCTCGATGCTCACGCGCGGGTCGCGGTCGCCGGTGAGTGCCACGACCGGGCAGCGCAGCCGGGGGCCGGGGTGGTGGCGGTAGGCGCGCAGCGCCGCGTAGTCCTCGCGCAGGGGCGGCAGGAACATCGACAGCAGGTCGGGGTCGGTCAGCAACCGGGTGTCCGTGCCGCCGAGTTCGACCAGTTCCTCGACGAACTCGTGGTCCGCGTGGAGGTCGCGCACCGGACGGTGGCTCTGCCGTTCGGGTGCGCGCTGGCCGGAGGCGATCAGCACGTCCGGGGAGGCGCCCGGGTGTTGCTGGAGGCGGCGGGCCACTTCGTAGCCGACCGTCGCGCCCATGCTGTGGCCGAAGAGGGCCGTCGGCCGGTCGCGGAACGCGGCCAGCTCGTCGACGATCCGGTCGGCCATCGCGTGGATGCCGTCGTGCCGGACCCGGCGCCGGTCCTGGCGGCCCGGGTACTGCACGACGAGTACGTCGACGTCCGCTGCCGAGGACAGCGCCTCCGACAGCGGGAAGTAGGCGCTGGCGGAGCCACCGGCGTGCGGGAAGCACACCAGCGTCCGGGGGGCGTCGGGCCTGGCGTGGAACCGCCGGAGCCAGTCCGTCCCGAGGTGGGGGTCGTTCATCAGGTCCTCGCACCCCGCAGTTCCTCGTCCAGGTGCCGGGCGATGTCGTCGACGGTCGGGTGGTCGTACGCCAGGGTCGGCTCCAGCTCCAGACCGAGCTGCTCGCCGAGCCGGCCGCGCAGTTCCACGGCCATCAGGGAGGTGATCCCGAGGTCGAGCAGCTCCGCCGCGGTGTCGATGTCGCCGGGCGATTCGTGGCCCAGTACCTCGGCCACGGTCGCCGAGGTCAGCTCCCGGAGCGCGGCGTACCGCTCCTCGCCGGACAGCGCGGTGAGATCCGGGGACGCCGGGGACTGCGGCGCGGCGGGCTCCTCCTCGCCCGGGGCGTACAGGGCCAGTGCGCCGAGGACCTCCTTGAGCGGGGCCTCCGGGCTCAGGCCGAGCAGCTCCGCCGCGGCTTCGGGCCCCTGCTCGGAGGCGGTCCGCCAGAAGCGCAGGACCGGGTCGGACGGCGGGCTTCCGCCGCCGGCCGTCGCGGGGGCGACCGGGTCGAGCCAGTAGCGCCGCCGCTGGAACGGGTAGGTCGGCAGGTCCACGGGGGCGCCCGCCGGGCCGGCGCCCAGGGCCGCCCAGTCGACCGGGGTGCCGCGGACGTGCAGCCGGGCCAGGGCGGTGAGCGCGGTGGCCGGTTCGGGCCGGTCGCGCCGCAGGGCCGGTACGGCGGCCACCGGGCCGGCGGACGGGAGGCCGGCCAGGCAGTCCGGCACCATCGAGGCCAGGAGGCCGTCCGGGCCGAGCTCCAGGAACGTACGGGTGCCCTCGGCGGCCAGGCTGCGGACGCCGGGGTGGAAGCGGACGGGCTCGCGGACCTGACGCACCCAGTACGCCGGATCGGTGAGTTCCCCCTCGCGGGCCGGCCGGCCGGTCACGTTGGACACCACGGTGATCCGCGGCGGGCGGTAGGACAGCCGGCCGGCCACGGCCCGGAAGTCGTCCAGCATGGCGTCCATGTGGGGGGAGTGGAACGCGTGGCTGACGCGCAGCCGCCGCATCCGGCGGCCCTGCTGTCCGCCCCACGACTCGGCCTCCCGTACGGCGTCGAGGTCACCCGAGACCACCGTGGAGGTGGGGCCGTTGACGGCGGCGAGGGCCAGCCGGCCGGCGGTGCGGGCCAGCAGCGGCCGCAGCTCGTCCTCGGTCGCCTGCACGGCCAGCATGGCGCTGGCGCCTGACCGTAGGCCCTGCATCAGGCGTCCGCGCGCGGCGACGAGTTCCGCGGCGTCCTCCAGCGACCACAGGCCGGCGACGTGGGCGGCGGCCAGTTCGCCGATCGAGTGGCCGAGGACGAAGTCCGGCTCCGGTACGAACCGGTGGAACCAGCGGTAGAGGGCGACTTCCACGGCGAACAGGGCGGGCTGGGTGAAGTCCGTCCGGTCCAGCAGACCGGCCTGCTCCGAGCCGGGCTCGGCCCAGAGCACCGTGGTGAGCGGGACCTCCAGGTGGCGGTCGACCTGGGCCAGGACCTCGTCCAGTTCCTCGGCGAAGGACGGGAACGCGCGGTACAGCTCCTGGCCCGCGCCGAGCCGCTGCGATCCCTGCCCGGAGAAGAGCACGGCGAGGCGGCCGGGCGAGCCGGGCTCCGGCGCGCCGCGCACCACCGAGGGCGACGGCTGGTCGGCGGCCAGCCGAGCCAGGCCCGCCAGCAGCTCCTGGCGGTCGCCGCCGATGACCACGGCTCGGTGCGGGAAGAGCGTCCGCGTCGTCGCGAGCGCGTGGGCGACGCCGGCGGGCAGCGGTTCCGGACGGTGCGTCAGCGCTTCGTGCAGCCGGTGGGCCTGCGCCCGCAGGGCCTCGGGGTCGTTGGCGGACAGCGGCAGTCCGAGTACGGCCGGCCGGTCGCCGCCGCGCGTCGCGGGTTCGCGAAGGGCCGAGGTGGTGAAAGCGGCTGAAGCGGCCAAAGTGGCCAAAGTGGCCAAAGTGGCCGAAGTGGCCGAAGTGGCCGAAGTGGCCGAAGTGGCTGAAGCGGCCGGCGTGGCCGGGGCCGGCTCGGGGTCGTACTCGACGATGACGTGCGCGTTCGTTCCGCTGACCCCGAAGGAGGACACACCGGCGCGCCGCGGGCGGCCGGTCTCCGGCCAGGCCACCGCCTCGTCGAGCAGGGCGACCGTCCCGTCCGACCAGTCGATGAGCGGGTTGGGCTCGCTCGCGTGGAGGGTTCGCGGCAGGAGGCCGTGGCGCATCGCCATGACCATCTTGATCACGCCGCCGACGCCGGCCGCGGCCTGGGCGTGGCCGATGTTCGACTTCAGGCTGCCCAGCCGGAGCGGCGCCTCGGGGGTGTGCTCCGCGCCGTAGACGGCCATGATCGCCTGGGCCTCGATCGGGTCGCCCAGGGTGGTGCCGGTGCCGTGCGCCTCGACGGCGTCCACCTCGCCGGCCGACAGACCGGCGTTGGCCAGGGCCCGTCGGATGACCCGCTGCTGGGCGGGGCCGTTGGGCGCGGTGAGCCCGCTGCTGGCACCGTCCTGGTTGACGGCGGTGCCGCGCACCACCGCCAGGACCCGGTGGTCGTTGCGCCGGGCGTCCGTCAGGCGTTCGACCAGCAGCAGCCCGACGCCCTCGCCCCAGCCGGTCCCGTCCGCGTGCGCCGAGAACGCCTTGCAGCGGCCGTCCGGCGCCAGCCCGCGCTGGCGGCTGAACTCGACGAACGGCCCGGTCGTCGACATCACCGTGACGCCGCCGACCAGCGCCATCGAGCACTCGCCGCCCCGCAGGGCGCGGGCGGCCAGGTGCAGCCCCACCAGCGAGGAGGAGCACGCGGTGTCGATGGTCACGGCCGGGCCCTCCAGCCCGAAGGTGTAGGCCACCCGGCCCGAGGCCACGCTCGGGGCGCTGCCGTTGCCGAGGAATCCCTCGAATCCCTCGGGCGCGGGCTGGAGGCGGGAGGCGTAGTCGTTGTACATCACGCCGACGTAGGTGCCGATGTCGGCGCCGCGGACGCTGCGCGGGTCGATGCCGGCGCGCTCGAACGTCTCCCAGGCGCACTCCAGCAGCAGCCGCTGCTGGGGGTCGATGGCCAGCGCCTCGCGCGGCGAGATGCCGAAGACGCTCGTGTCGAAGTGGCTCGCCTCGGAGAGGAAGCCGCCGCCGCGCGCGGTGCACCTGCCCGGGGCGTCGGGGTCGGGGTCGTAGAGGTTCTCGAGGTCCCAGCCCCGGTCGGTGGGGAACCCGGAGATCGCGTCCACGCCGTGGGACACGAGGTCCCACAGGTCCTCGGGCGAACGGACGTCTCCGGGGTAGGCGCAGGCCATGCCCACGATGGCGAGGGGCTCCTGCTCCCGGTCCCGCAGCTCCCGCAGCTGGCGCCGGGTCTCGCGCAGGTCGATCGTGGCCCGCTTGAGGTACTCCATCAGTTTCTGTTCGTCGGCGATAATGCCGTTCTCGGCCATTCAGCACTCCCAGCTCGTGAGATCACCGGTCCCGCCGGACCGATCGGGGTTGACGGGGGCGCGGTTCACAGGGCGTCGAGTTCCGCGTCGAGCAGGTCGAACAGCTCCTGCGCGCTCGCCGAGGAGACGTCGTCGTCGGAGGTCTCCGCCTCGACGGCGCCCTCGACCTCCCGGAGCAGGGCCCGCAGCCGGGCCGCGGTGTGCTGCCGCTCCTCGCCCGTCGGCGCGTGGCCGGCCAACAGGTCGGCCAGGGTGTCGAGTTCCTGCCGCAGCCGGTTCGCTCCGTGCCGCCCGAGGTCCGCGGCGAGCTGCTCGCGCATCAGGTCGGTCACGGCCGCCGGGGTGGGATGGTCGAAGATCAGGGTGGCGGGCAGGCGCAGACCGGTCGTCCGGCCGAGCCGGCCCCGCAGGTCCATCGCGCTCAGCGAGTCGAAGCCCAGGTCCAGGAATCCGCGGGTGGTGTCGACCGCCTCGGCGTCGGAGTGGCCGAGGACGGAGGCCACCGTGGTGGCGACCAGGCGGCTCAGCTCGGCGTCGAGCTCCTTCCCGGAGAGCGTCGCCCACCGGTCGCGGAGTCCGACGGCGTCCTCCGCCTGCTCCGGGGCAGCGGTGGCCTGCGGGGCCGGGGCGAGGCCCCGCAGGACGGCCGGGAGCAGCCCGGCGTTCGCCTGCCCCCGCAGGGCCGCCCGGTCGATCCGCATCGGGACGAGCACGGCGTCCGACGCGGTGGCGCCGAGTGCGGCGTCGAACAGCGCCAGGCCCTCCGCCTCGGTGAGCGGCAGCAGACCGGCCTTGGCCATGCGCTGGGTCTCGGCCTCGCCCAGCCGCCCGGCCATGCCGTTGCGCTGGTCCCACCAGCCCCAGGCGAGCGAGACGCCCGGCAGTTCGGCCGCCCGGCGGTGCGCGGCGAGCGCGTCCACGGTGGCGTTGGCGGCGGCGTAGTTGCCCTGGCCGGGGCTGCCGAGGACGCCGGCGGCCGAGGAGAACAGGACGAAGGCCGAGAGGTCCAGTCCGCGGGTGAGCTCGTGGAGGTGCCACGCGCCGTCCGCCTTGGCCCGCAGCACGGTGTCGAACCGTCCGGCGTCCAGGGAGGCGACGGTTCCGTCGGCCACCACACCCGCGGCGTGTACGACGGAGCGCAGCGGGTGCTCGGGGGCGATCGTCGCCAGCAGCGCGGCCAGCTGGTCGCGTTCGGCCACGTCACAGGCGGCGAGGGTGACCTCGGCCCCGAGCTCGCGCAGCTCGGCGCGGAGCTGCTCGGCGCCCTCGGCCGCCGGGCCGCGCCGGCCGGTCAGGACGAGGTGCCGGACGCCGTGGTGCCGCACCAGGTGCCGGGCGAGGGCGGCGCCGATGGCCCCGGTGCCGCCGGTGATCAGCGTGGTGCCGTCGGGGTCGAGGCGCGCCTCGCCGAAGGCCGTCCGGGCCGCTGGTGCCAGCCGGGGGGCGAGCAGGCGGCCGTCGCGCTCGGCCGACTGCGGCTCCTCGCCCGCCAGGGCCGCCATGACCGGGCCGGTCGCGGTGATCGGAGCCGGGCCGGTTGCGGCGGTCGGAGCCGGGCCGGTCGGAGCGAGGTCCAGCAGCAGGATCCGGCCGGGGTACTCCGCCTGCGCGGAACGCACCAGACCCCAGACGGCGGCCTGGGCCGGGTCCGGTACCTCGGCATCGGTCGTGGCGACGCCGCCCGTGGTGAGGACGACCAGCCGGGACGCCGTCAGCCGGTCCTCGGCGGCCCAGTCGTGCAACACGGCCAGGACGCAGGCGAGTTGCTCCCGTACGGCCTCGGCCGGCGCGGTGGCCGCCGCCGGGTGCGGAGCGAGCGGCAGCAGGACGACCGGGGGAGCGGGGCGGCCCGCGTCCATGGCCGCGCGCAGCGCGCGGAGCCCATCGAACGGCTCCGGTGCCGACGGGGCGGACAGGTCGGACAGGTCGGACCGGCCGGGCGAGTCAGACGGGTCGGACAGGTCGGACCGGCCGGGCGAGTCGGACGGGTCGGCGGCGACGGCGGCCGTGGGGTCCAGCAGCGCCCACCGGCCCGGCTGCGGCGCGACGGCCGATGCCGGGACCGGCGTCCAGTCGAGCCGGAACATCGCGCGCTCCACCACCGGGGGCGCGGTGACGAGGTCCCCGAGCCGGGCCGGGCGCAGCGTCAGGGCGTCGATCGAGCCGACCGGGGCGCCCGAACCGTCGGTCACCTCGACCGAGACCGCGTCCGCCCCGGCCGGACGGAACCGGGCCCGCAGGGTGTCGGCGCCGCCCGTCCGCCAGGAGACGCCGCTCCAGGAGTAGGGCAGGCCGTAGCGGCGCCTGGTCCCGTCCGGACCGGTCTCCGCCAGGGCCCCGAGCGCCACCGGCCGCAGCAGGGCGTCGAGCAGCGCGGGGTGGACCGTGTACGAGGCGGCGTCCTGCCGTGCCACCTCGGGCAGGGAGGCCTCGACGAACAGGTCGTCCCCCGAGCGCCAGGCCGCGCGCAGCCCCAGGAAGGCCGGGCCGTAGCCGAAGCCGGTCTCGGCGAGGCCGTCCAGCAGCTCGTCCAGGTCGATCTCGGCCGCCCCCTCCGGCCGCCGGGCGTCGCCGCCGGGACGGGCGGCGGTGCCGGTCTGCGCCGAGCGGGGCTCCAGCAGGCCCTCGGCGTGCGCGGACCAGGGCGGTCCGGCCTGCGGATTGTCGGCCTGCGCTGCCGCGGGCCGGCTGTACAGCGTGAACGCCCGGGCACCCTCCCGCGCGGGTTCCACGACGAGCTGGATCGCGATCCCCGCGCCGTCGGGCACCACCAGGGGGGTGTTGACGGTCAGTTCGGCCACCCGTTCGCAGCCCAGCCGGTGGCCGGCGCCGGCCACCAGCTCGACGACGGCGGTCCCGGGCACGACGGCGGTGCCCTGGACGGTGTGGTCGGCCAGCCACGGCTGCCGCGTGAGCGACAGCACGGAGGTGAACACCTCGGCCCGCCCGTCGGCCAGGGGCACACCGGCGCTCACCAGCGGGTGGTCGACCGGGGTGAGGCCGGCGGTGGCGAGGTCGGCGGAGCGGGCCCGGTCCTCGAGCCAGAACCGCTGACGCTGGAAGGCGTACGTCGGCAGCGCGACCCGGCGGGGGCGGTGGTCCGCCAGCACGGCGGCCCAGTCCACCCGTCCGCCCTGGACGTGCAGCGTGGAGAGCGCGGTCAGCAGCCCCTGCTCCTCGGCGCGGTCGCGACGCAGCGCGGGCACGACGGTGTACCGGTCGGCGTCCTGCTCCTCCGGCAGGCACTGCCCGACCAGGGCGGACAGCACGGCGTCCGGACCGATCTCCACGAAGCGGTCCACCTGCTGCCCGAGCACGGTGCGGATGCCGTCCGCGAAACGCACCGGCAGCCGGACGTGACGGGTCCAGTAGTCGGCGGAGCGGAGCTCGTCGGGGCCGGCCGGCCCGCCGGTCACGTTGGAGACGACCGGGATCCTCGGCGGGTGGTACGTGACCCGCTCGGCGACGGAGCGGAACTCGGCGAGCATCGGCTCCATCAGGGGGGAGTGGAACGCGTGGCTGACCTTCAACCGGTGGGTCTTGCGCCCGAGTTCCGTCCAGTGGGCCGCGATCGCCAGCACCGCGGACTCCGTCCCGGCGATGACGGTGGTGCGCGGCCCGTTCAGCGCGGCGATCGCGACGTGCTCCCGCTGCCCGGCCAGGACCGGCAGCATCTCCGCCTCGGAGGCCTGGACGGCGACCATGGCACCGCCGGCGGGGAGGGCCTCCATCAGCCGCCCCCGGGCCGCCACCAGGGAGGCGGCGTCGGGCAGCGACAGCACCCCGGCCGCGGTGGCGGCGCTCAGCTCGCCGATCGAGTGGCCGATCAGCACGTCCGGGCGCACGCCGAAGCCCTCCAGCAGCCGGAACAGCGCCAGTTCGAAGGCGAAGAGGGCGGCCTGGGTCCAGTTGGTGCGGTTCAGCAGCTCCGCCTCCGGGGTGCCCGCGTCCGCGAACGCCACCTCGGCCAGCGGGCGGCCGAGCAGCGGATCGAGGTGGGCCGTCACCTCGTCCCAGGCCGCGGCGAAGGCCGGGAAGCGACGGTGGAGGTCCCGGCCCATGCCGGGCCGCTGCGCCCCCTGCCCGGTGAACAGGAACGCGGTCTTCGCCTCCGGGCGCACCGACCCCAGCACCACGTGCGGTGACGGCCGGCCCTCCGCCAGGGCGGCCAGGCCCTCCAGGAGTTCGTCGCCGTCGGCACCGAGCACCACCGCCCGCTGCTCCAGGGCGGGGCGGGTGGTCGCCAGGGAGTGGCCGACGTCGGTGGGGGTGCTGTGGCGGGCGGCGGTCGAGCCGTACAGCCTGCGGGCCTGGGCCCGCAGGGACTCCGGCCGGTCGGCCGACAGCGGCCAGGGCACCAGGGGCGCCGCGGCGGGCCGGTCCGCCGGCGAGGGGGCGTCGGCCCCGGCCTGGGTCTCGGCCTCGGCCAGGGGCTCGGTCTCGGACGGGGTCTCGGACGGGGCGGCGGCCTCGGCCTGGGCCGGGGGCTGCTCGATGATCACGTGGACGTTGGTGCCGCTGACCCCGAACGAGGACACCGCCGCCCGGCGCGGCCGTCCGGTCTCGGGCCACGGGGTCGGCTCGGTGACCAGCCGGACGGCGCCGGAGTCCCAGGCCACGTGCGGCGTGGGCTCGGTGACGTGCAGGGTCCTCGGGACGGTGGCGTGCCGGATCGCCATCACCATCTTGATGATCCCGCCGAGGCCGGCGGACGCCTGGGTGTGGCCGATGTTGGACTTGATCGAGCCCAGCAGCAGCGGGTGCCGGTCGGCCCCCCGCTGCCCGTACGTGGCGAGCAGCGCCTCGGCCTCGATCGGGTCGCCGAGCCTGGTGCCGGTGCCGTGGGCCTCGACCACGTCGACGTCGGCGACGGTCAGGGCCGCGTCCCGCAGGGCCTCGCGGATCACCCGCTGCTGGGCCAGGCCGCTGGGTGCGCTGAGCCCGTTGCTGGCGCCGTCCTGGTTGACCGCGCTGCCGCGGACCACGGCCAGGACCTCGTGCCCGAGCCGCCGGGCGTCGCCGAGCCGCTCCAGGACCAGGACGGCCACGCCCTCGCCCCAGCCCGTGCCGTCGGCGTCGGCCGAGAACGCCTTGCACCTCCCGTCCGGGGCCATCCCGCGCTGGCGGCTGAACTCGACGAACGCCCCCGGGGTGGCCATCACCGCGACGCCCGAGACGAGGGCCGTCGAGCACTCGCCGTCGCGCAGCGCCCGGCCCGCCAGGTGGAGTGCCACGAGCGAGGAGGAGCAGGCCGTGTCGACCGTCAGCGCGGGTCCCTCCAGACCCAGGACGTACGAGACCCGGCCGGAGATCACCGCCGGGGAGCCGCCGGTCAGCAGGTAGCCCGCGAGGTGCTCCGGCACCTCCTCGTGCACCCGGGGGCCGTAGTCGAGGGCCCGGCCGCCGACGAAGACCCCGGTGCGGCTGCCGCGCAGGGTGAGCGGGTCGATCCCGGCGTGCTCGATCGCCTCCCACGAGGCCTCCAGCAGCAGCCGCTGCTGGGGATCCATCGCCAGCGCCTCGCGCGGTGAGATCCCGAAGAAGCCGGGGTCGAACTCCGCGGCGTCGTGCAGGAAGCCGCCCTCCCGGGTGTAGGTCGTGCCGGGCCGGGTGCTCTCGGGGTCGTACAGCGCGTCGACGTCCCAGCCGCGGTCCCGGGGGAACGGGGTCAGCGCGTCGACGCCGCGGTCCACCAGGTCCCACAGCTCGTCGGGGTTGCCGATCCCGCCCGGGAACCGGCAGCTCATGCCGACGATCGCGATCGGCTCCTGGGCGGCATCGGCCAGGTCGTGGTTCTCCCGGCGCAGCCGCTCGTTGTCCTGCAGGGCGGCCCGCAGGGCCTCCACGACCCGGTCGGTGGACGTGGCCGTCATGGTCTTCTCCGCTTCCGTGTTCGATCCGGGGCCGGTCACGAGCCGGCCTTCTGCAGGGCCATCGCGATCAGGGCCTCGGCGTCCATCGCGTCGATCCGCCCGGCCTCGGACGGCTCGGGGGCCGGCTCCTCCGCGGAGCCGAGCCGCAGCAGCCGGTCGACCAGCCCGGCCGCCCGCAGCCGGTCCATCGGGACGGCGGCGAGCGCGCGGCGGACCGCCTGCTCCTCCTCGTCGACGGGGCCAACAGGGCCAACAGGGCCAACAGGGCCGGCGGGGTCGGCCTCGGCGGGCACCAGCAGCTCGCACAGTCGGCCGGCCAGAGCGTTCGGCGTCGGGTAGTCGAAGATCACCGTGGTGGGCAGCGGCAGGCCGGTGGCCTTGCGCAGGCGGTTGCGCAGCTCCACGACGGTCAGCGAGTCGAAGCCCACCGCCTTGAACGCCTGGCCGGGGGCGATCCGGTCGGTTCCGGTGTGGCCGAGTACGGCGGCGGCGTGGGTGAGCACGAGGTCGAGCAGGCGCCGGTCCCGGTCGATGCCGGACAGGGCCCGCAGTTCCTCCCGCAGGGGCAGGCCGCCGTCCGTCCGCTCCTCCTCGGAGGGCGCGTCCTGGCCGAGTGCCAGCCGGACCTGCGGCAGTTCGTCGAACAGCCGGCTCGGGCGGGCGGCGGTGAAGGCCGGTGCGAAGAGCCCCCAGTCCATGTCCGTGACGACCAGCGAGGTGTCGTCGCTCTCCAGCGCCTGCTGGAGGGCGGCGATCGCCCGGTCCGGGTCCATCTTCCAGATGCCGCGCCGCCGGAGCTGATCCTCCATCAGGTCGTTCGAGGCCATCCCCTCGCCGCCCCAGCCGCCCCAGGAGACCGCGGTGGCGGGCACGCCCTGCGTCCGCCAGTGCTGGGCGAGCCCGTCGAGGCAGGAGTTGGCGGCGGCGTAGGCGCCCTGGTTGCCGCTGCCCCAGGCGGCGGAGATCGAGGAGAACAGGACGACCGCGTCGAGCTCGGTGCGGTCCACCAGGTCGAGCAGGTGACGGGCGCCGGCGGCCTTGGCGGCGAGCACCCGCGCGAACTCGTCCGGGCCGGTCTCGTCGATCGGGGTGAACTGCCCGACACCGGCGGTGTGCACGACCGTGCGGATCACCGATCCGTCCGCCGTGACGCGGGCGACCAGGTCCGCCAGCGCCGGACGGTCGGTGGCGTCGCAGGCCGCCACGGTCACCCGGGTGCCCATCACCTGGAGCTCGGCCGTCAGCGCCGCGGCCCCGGGGGCGTCGGGCCCCCGCCGGCTGGTGAGGACCAGGTGCTCCACGCCGCCGCGGGCCAGCCAGCGGGCGACGTGCGCGCCGAGCGCGCCGGTACCGCCGGTGACCAGTGCCGTGCCCCGGGGCGTCCACGGGCGGACCACCGGGCGGTCGGCGGCCGGCGCGGAGAGCAGCCGGCGGGCGAGCAGCCCGGCGGCGGACACCACGACCTGGTCCTCGCCGCCGGTCTGCGAGAGCACCCCGGCGAGCCGGCGCAGGGCGTTCTCGTCCAGCGGGTCCCGAAGGTCGACCAGACCGCCCCAGCGGCGCGGGTACTCCAGAGCGACCACCCGGCCCAGACCCCACACCTGCGCCTGGTCCGCGCAGACCGCCTCGTCGGCCTGTGCCGCCACGGCGCCGTCGGTGACGCACCACAGCGGGGCCTCGATCCCGGCGTCGCCCAGCGCCTGCACCAGCGCGAGGGTGCCCGCCACGCCGGCCGCGAGCAGCGGGGACGCCCGGTGCGGGCGCCGGTCGAGCGCCAGCAGCGACAGCACCCCGGCGACCGGCCCCGCGGGGGCCTCGCGCAGTAGCGCGGCCAGGCCGGCACGCCCGGCGGACACCGCGCCGACGACCAGCCGGACCGGACGGGCCCCGTACGTGGTCAGGGCGCCCAGCGCCGCCTCGACGTGGGCGTCGCCCTCGTGGTCCTCGGGCACCACGACCAGCCAGTCGCCCGACAGCGCCGGGGCGGGCGGGTCGACCGGCTGCCAGCCGATCCGGTAGCGCCAGGCGTCGAGCCGGGACCTCTCCCGCTCCTGCCGGCGCCACGCGGACAAGGCCGGGACGACGGCCGCGAACGAGTCGCCCCCGTCCTCCTGGCCCAGCCCCAGCAGCCGGGCCAGGCCGGCCGCGTCGCCGTCCTCCACCGCCTGCCAGAACCGCGCGTCCGAGGGGCCCTCCGGCCGTGCCGCGGGCTCGGCCGGCCGGACGTCGGCCCAGTACCGCTCACGCTGGAAGGCATAGGTCGGCAGGTCGGCCGCGGCCGGGCGGCCCTCGTGCACCGCGGGCCAGTCCAGCGCGACGCCACCGGCCCACGCCTCGGCCACCGAGGTGAGCAGGCGCCGGGCGCCGCCGTGTTCGCGCCGCAGCGAGCCGGTCACCGTGACCTCGACCGACTCGTCCTCGGCCACCTCCAGCAGCGAGGGGGCGAGCAGGAGGTGCGGGCTCATCTCGACGAACGCCCGGTGGCCCTGTGCCAGCAGCTCACGGGTGGCGCGCTCGAACTCCACCGGTTCGCGCATGTTCCGGAACCAGTACGCGGGATCGAGCCCGGCCGTGTCCAGGACGGAGCCGGTGACGGTCGAGCAGAACGGGATCTCGCCGCTCCGCGGGCGGATTCCGTCCAACTCGCTCAGCAGGCTCTCGCGAAGCACGTCGACCTGGGGGGAGTGCGAGGCGAAGTCCACCCCCGGAAGGGGCCAGCGCAGCACGCCGAGGGAGGACAGCCTGGCCCCGAACTCCTCCAGGGCCGCCGGGTCCCCCGACACCGTGGCGGTGGCCGGCCCGTTCACCGCGGCGATCGCGATCCGGTCGCTCCACGGCTCCAGCCACTCGCGGACCTCGGCCGCGGGCGCCAGCACCGAGACCATGCCGCCGTTGCCCACCAGCCGTCCCCACAGCCGGCTGCGCACCGCGATCAGCCGCGCGGCGTCGGGCAGGCTCAGCGCGCCGGCCACGTAGGCGGCGGCCACCTCGCCCTGGGAGTGGCCGACCACGGCGGACGGTTCGACACCGTAGGCGCGCCAGGCGGCGGCCAGCGACACCATGACGGTGAAGAGCAGCGGCTGCACGACGTCGGCGCGGTCGATCGACGGGGACCCGGGCACGTCGCGGAGCACGTCCCACAGGGACCAGTCGAGATAGGGGGAGAGCGCCTCGACGCACCTCTCCGCCTGCTCGCGGAACGCCGGGTCGGTCTCCAGCAGGCCCGCGGCCATCCCCGGCCACTGCGATCCCTGGCCCGGGAAGACGAAGACCGGACGGCGGTCGCCGCCCGCCACCCCCGTGACCAGGGACGGTACTTCGGCGCCCTCGGCCAGCGCGGTCAGGCCCTCGGTCAGCTCCGCCAGGTCCGCGGCGACCACGACCGCCCGGTGCGAGAGCGCGGCGCGGGTGGTCGCCGAGGCGACGCCGAGGCCGGCCAGGTCGGTGGCCGGGTTCGCCCGGACGTGGTCGCGCAGCCGCCGGGCCTGGGCGCGCAGCGCCTCCGCGCCGTTGCCGGAGAGCGGGACAGGGACGACGGCGGGGACTGCGGCAGGGACGACGGAGGCGCCGACGGCCGGGGGCTCCTGCGGCTCGGCGGGCGCCTCCTCCAGGATGACGTGCGCGTTGGTGCCGCTGATCCCGAACGAGGACACCCCCGCACGGCGCGGCCGGTCGCCGGCGGGCCAGTCCACCTGTTCGGTGAGGAGCCGTACGGTGCCCGGCGACCAGTCCACGTGCGGGGACGGCGCGTCGACGTGCAGGGTCCTCGGCAGCGCGCCGTGCCGCAGGGCCATGACCATCTTGATGACCGAGGCGGCCCCCGCGGCGGCCTGGGTGTGACCGATGTTCGACTTCAGCGACCCGAGCCAGAGCGGCCGTTCCGCACTCCGGGTGCGCCCGTAGGAGGCGAGCAGCGCCTGCGCCTCGATCGGGTCGCCCAGCTCGGTGCCCGTGCCGTGCGCCTCGACCACGTCCACCTGGTCGGCGGAGACCCAGGCATTGCGCAGGGCCTGCTCGATCACCCGCTGCTGGGCCGGACCGCTCGGCGCACTCAGCCCGTTGGTCGCGCCGTCCTGGTTGGTCGCCGAGCCGCGGACGACGGCCAGCACGGGATGCCCGAGGCGCCGGGCCTCGGACAGCCGCTCGACCAGCAGCACGCCGGCCCCCTCGCCCCAGCCGGTGCCGTCGGCCCCGGCGGCGAAGGCCCGGCAGCGCCCGGTCGGGGACAGCGCCCGCTGGCGGCTCAGTTCGACGAAGGCGCCCAGCGTGGGCATCACCGAAGCGCCGCCGACCAGCGCCATCGTGCACTCGCCGCGCCGCAGCGCGTGGACGGCCAGGTGCAGCGCCACCAGCGACGACGAGCAGGCGGTGTCGACGGTGACGGCGGACGCCTCCAGGCCCAAGGCGTACGCCACCCGCCCGGAGGCCACACTCGTGGTGGTCCCGGTCAGCAGGTGGCCGCCCAACTGCTCGTCGGCCTCCTGGAGCCGGGGGCCGTAGTCCTGCGAGATCACCCCGAAGAAGACGCCGGTGCGGGTCCCGCGCAGGGCGTGCGGGTCGATCCCGGCCCGCTCGACGGCCTCCCAGGAGGTCTCCAGGAGGAGCCGCTGCTGGGGATCCATGGCGGTGGCCTCGCGGGGGGAGATGCCGAACAGTCCGGCGTCGAACCGGTCCGCGTCGTGGACGAAGCCGCCCTCGCGGACGTAGCTGCGGCCGGGTGCGTCCGGGTCCGCCGAGTACCAGCCGTCCAGGTCCCAGCCGCGGTTGCCGGGGAACGGGCCGATCGCGTCCCGGCCCTCTTCGAGCAGCCGCCAGAACGACTCCGGCGAGTCGACCCCGCCGGGGAAGCGGCAGCCCATGCCGATGATCGCGACGGGCTCGCGCTCGCGGGCCTCGGCGTCGTCCAGTTTCCGCCGCGCCTGCCGGAGGTCGGCGGTGGCGCGCTTGAGGTAGTCGCGGAGCTTTTCCTCGTTCGACGTGTGCGACGCGTTCGACGTGTGTGACGTGTGCGATGTGTTCGACGTGCTCGACATGGTGGTCACTCCTGGGTACGGAAGGCGAGGTGGTGGCGGGCTCCGGACGCCGGGCCGGTGCGGTGCGGGGCGCTCATCCGATGCCGAGCTCGCGGTCGAGGGCGTCGAACAGGGACTGGTCGTCGGTGGATCCGAGGTCCTCCTCCGGTGCCGCGGCCGCGTCGGTCCGGGCCCGCGCGTCGTTCCAGCCGGTCAGCAGCGCGCGCAGCCGGGCGGTCACCGTCCCGTGCTCGTCGCCGGCCGGGTCCGCGGCGTTCAGCAGGTCGGCCAGGCGGTCGATCTCCCCGAGCAGGGCCCGGCCGCTCACCGGAGCCTCCGGGGCGGCGGCGCCGTCCGGGGCCAGCCGGGCGAGCAGGTGGTCGACGAGCGCGGCCGGGGTGGGCACGTCGAAGACCAGCGTGGCCGGCAGCCGCAGGCCGGTGGCCGCGGCCAGCCGGTTGCGGAACTCCACTCCGGTGAGCGAGTCGAAGCCGAAGGCCTTGAACGTCCGGTCCCCGTCGACCGCCGCGGCCGAGGAGTGCCCCAGGGCGGCCGCCATCTGGCTCCGGACCAGCTGGCGCACGGTGCGCTCGCGGTCCGGGGCGGACAGCCGGGCCAGCTGGTGGGCCATCGTCTCGCCGCCCGCAGGGAACGCCGGTTCGGCCGAGGCCGACCGCCGGGCCGGCGCCGGCGCCGGGGCGAGGGCCCGCAGGATGGGCGCGAGGGCGTTCACGGCGGCCTGCTCCCGCAGCGCCGCGACGTCCACCGGGGTGGGGACCAGCACCGCGTCCGAGGCGCCCAGCGCGGCCCCGAACAGGGCCAGGCCCTCCTCGGTCTCCAGCGGGGCCAGCCCGGTGCGCCGGATCCGCCGCAGGTCGGTGTCGTCCAGGTGGCCGGTCATGCCGCTGCGTTCGGCCCACAGCCCCCAGGCGAGCGAGAGCCCCGGGAGCCCGGCGGCCCGTCGTTCCGTGGCCAGCGCGTCGAGGAAGGCGTTGGCCGCGGCGTAGCCGGCCTGTCCCGCACCGCCGAGCACGCCGGCCGCCGACGAGAACGTCACGAAGGCGTCCAGGTCCAGGTCGCGGGTGAGCTCGTGCAGGTGCACGGCCGCGTCCACCTTCGGCCGGAACACCCGGTCGACCCGTTCCGCGGTCAGCGAGGTGAGGACGCCGTCGTCGAGCACACCGGCCGCGTGCACCACGGCGACGAGCGGGTGCGCCGCGGGGATCGCCTCCAGGACCCGGGCGAGCGCGTCCCGGTCGGCGGCGTCGCACTCGGCGACCACCGCGTCGGCCCCCGACTCGGCCAGCTCGGCCACCAGTTCACGGGCCCCGGGGGTGTCGGGGCCGCGCCGGCCGAGCAGGACCAGGTGGCGCACCCCGTGGTGCGTCACCAGCCGCCGTGCCACCAGGGAGCCCAGCGTGCCGAGGGCGCCGGTCACCAGGACCGTCCCCTCGGAGCGGGGTTCGGCCGGCAGGGTCAGCACGACCTTGCCGACGTTGCGGGCCTGGCTGAGGTAGCGGAAGGCGTCGGGTGCGTGCCGGACGTCCCAGGCCGCCACCGGCAGGGGGGCGAGCACGCCGCGCCCGTAGAGGGCGGCGATCTCGTCGAGCATCTCCTTGATCCGCTCCGGCCCGGCCTCGCCCAGGTCGAAGGCGCGGTAGCCGACGCCCGGGTGGTCGGCGGCGGTCTCGCCGGCGTCGCGGATGTCGGTCTTGCCCATCTCGATGAACCGGCCGCCCGGCCGCAGCAGCCGCAGCGAGGCGTCGACGTACTCGCGGGCCAGGGAGTTGAGCACCACGTCCACGCCGCGGCCACCGGTCACCGTGCGCACGTGGGACTCGAACTCCAGGGTGCGCGAGGACGCGATGTGCTCGCGGCGCACGCCCCAGGAGTGCACGGTGTCCCACTTGTGCGGGCTCGCGGTGCCGAACGGCTCGACGTCCCAGTGCCGGGCGAGCTGCACCGCCGCGATCCCCACCGCCCCGGCGGCGGCGTGCACCAGCAGGGACTCTCCCGGCTGGATCCGCGCCAGGTCGGCCAGACCGTAGTAGGCGGTCAGGAACGCCACCGGTACGGCTGCGGCCTGGGCGTACGACAGGGTCGCGGGGATCCCGGTGACCAGCCTGGCGTCGGCCACCGTGACCGGGCCGATGCCGCCCGAGAACAGGCCCATCACCCGGTCGCCCGGCGCGAGCCCGGTCACGCCCTCGCCGACCTCCAGGACCAGGCCGGCCCCCTCGCCGCCGGGCAGTCCCGCGGTGGCCGGCACCATGCCGAGCGTCATCAGCACGTCGCGGAAGTTGACGCCCGCGGCGCGCACGGCGACCCGGATCTGCCCGGGCAGCAGCGGGGCGTCCGCCTCCGGGTACGGTACGAGCGCGATCTGTTCCAGCGTGCGCCGTCCGGCGAAGTCGAGCCGCCACGGCGCCGAACCGCCCGGGGTCCGCAGCGCGGTGCCGCGGCGCCCGTCCGCCCGGACCAGCCGGGGGCACAGCACCGTGCCCTCGCGCAGGGCGAGTTGGGGCTCGCCGGTGGCGAGCGCGGCCGGCGCGGCGAGGTGGGAGGCACCCCGGCCGTCGGTGTCCAGGAGGACGAACCGGTCCGGACGCTCGGACTGCGCGGAGCGGATCAGGCCCCAGACGGCCGCCTGGACCGGGTCCGGCCGCTGTCCGCCGGTCTCGGTGGAGACCGCGCCGTGGGTCAGGAAGACCAGCCGGGACTGCGGGAAGCGCTCGCTCCCGGCCCAGAGCCGGGCCAGCTCCAGCGCCCGCTCCACGGCCTCGCGGGCGGCGGCCGGACGCGGGCCGGGCGCCGGACCGGCCGGGGCCGAAGCGCCGGTGACGTCCGCCCAGACGGCGTCCGGGACCGGGGCGCCCGCCTCGACCTCCGCGATCAGCCCGGCGAGGTCGGCGTAGGCGGTGACCCGGGCGCCCGCCGAGGTGAGCGCCCGCACGGTGTCGGGCCGGTCCGTGCCCAGCACGGCCCACTGCGGTGCCCGCGCACCGTCGGCCGTCACCGGCAGCAGGCTCCAGTCGATCCGGAACAGGTGGTCGAGCGCCGGATCGCGGGTCAGCGCCTGCGGATCCACGGCGCGCAGGCTGAGCGCCTCGACGGACCCCACCACTCCGGTGGGGTCGGCGAGCGTGATCCCGTACGCGCCGGAGCCGTCCCCGGCGATGCGGACCCGCAGCGCCGTGGCACCGGTCGCCCGCAGGGACACCCCGGCCCAGGAGAACGGCAGCAGCGTCCCGCTCCCGTCGGGCAGGGCCAGGCCGATGACGTGCAGCGCCGCGTCCAGCAGCGCCGGATGGAGCCCGAAGCCGGCGGCCCCGGCCCGCTGGTCCTCGGGGAGGCGGACCTCGGCGAACAGCTCGTCACCGCGCCGCCAGGCGGCCTGCAGCCCCTGGAAGGCCGGGCCGTACCGGTAGCCGCGCCCGGCCAGCGCCTCGTAGTGGCCGCTGACGTCCAGGGCGGTCGCCCCGGACGGCGGCCACACGGCGAAGCCGGCGTCCTCGGCCGGTGCGCCGTGCCCCAGCAGCCCGGCGGCGTGCCTGGTCCAGGCCGGATCGCCGGCCCGGCCGGCGGGCGCCGAGAAGATCTCCACGGTGTGCTCGCCGGACTCGTCCGCCGGGCCGACCACGATCTGGAGCCGGGCGCCGTCCTCCTCGGTCAGCACCAGCGGCGCCTCGAGGGTGAGTTCCACCACCCGGTCGCAGCCCGCCACCCCGGCGGCGTGGAGGGCGAGTTCGACGAAGTACGCGCCCGGCACCAGGGCGGCCCCGGAGACGGTGTGGTCGGCCAGCCACGGCTGGGAGCCGAGCCCCACCGACCCGGTGAGCAGCACCTCGCCGTCGGCCGCGGGCCGGATCGCCGCGCCCAGCAGCGGGTGTCCGGCCTCCGCCAGGCCCAGCCGGCCGGCGCCGGCCGGCGCCTCGGCCGGGTCGAGCCAGTAGCGGCGGCCCTGGAACGCGTAGGTGGGCAGGTCGACGCGGTGCGCCCCGGTGCCGTCGAAGGCGGCGGACCAGTCCACCGGGATGCCGCCGACGAACGCCCGGCCCAGGGACAGCAGGAACCGGTGCGGCCCGCCCTCCTCGCGCCGGAGCGTCTCGCAGACCACCGCCTCGGCGCCGCGGGCCTCGACGGTCTCCTCGAGCCCGACGGTCAGCACCGGGTGGGGGCTCACCTCGACGAAGGCGTCGTACCCCTGCTCCAGCAGGGTGCCGACGGCCTCCTCCAGCCGGACCGGCAGCCGCAGGTTGCGGAACCAGTACTCCGCGTCGAGCGCCGTACCGTCGAGCGGCGCCCCGGTGACGGTGGAGCAGAAGACCGTCTGCGCCGGCTTCGGCGTCACCCCGGCGAGGGCCTCGGCGATCTCCTCCCGGATGCCGTCCACGTGGGCCGAGTGGGAGGCGTAGCCGACCGGGATCATCCGCGCCCGGACACCGTCCTTCTCGCAGGCCGCGCACAGCTCCTCCAGCGCCGAGCGGTCGCCGGAGACGACCGTCGAGCGGGGGCCGTTGACGGCCGCGACGGAGATCCGGCCCGCCCACTCGGCCAGACGCGGCGTCACCTCGGCGGCCGCGGCGGCGATCGAGGCCATCCCGCCGGTGCCCGAGAGCGCGGCCAGCGCCCGCGCCCGCAGCGCGACCACCCTGGCGGCGTCGTCGAGCGTCAGCGCGCCGGCCACGCAGGCCGCCGCGATCTCGCCCTGGCTGTGGCCGATCACGGCGGCGGGCCGCACGCCGTGTGCCGTCCACAGCTCGGCGAGCGAGACCATCACCGCGAACAGGGCCGGCTGGACGACGTCCACGGCCTCCAGGGACGGCGCGCCCTCGTCGGCGCGCAGCACCGCCTCCAGGTCCCAGCCGGTGTACGGGCGCAGGGCCTCGGCGCAGCGCCGCACGGACGCGGCGAAGACCTCGGAGGAGTCCAGCAGTCCGGCCGCCATGCCGGCCCACTGCGAGCCCTGGCCTGGGAAGACGAAGACCGTACGGCCGGTGGTCGCGGCCGTCCCGTGGACGAGCCCGGGCGCCGCCTCGCCCCGGGCCAGCGCGTCGAGGCTCTCTGCCAGCTCCCGCGCGTCCGCGCCCACGAGGACCGCCCGCTGCTCGAAGACCGAACGGGTGGTGGCGAGCGAGTGGCCGAGATCGGCGGGCCGGGCCCCGTCGTCCAGCAGCGGACGCAGCCGCTCGGCCTGGCCGCGCAGCGCCTCCGCGCTCCGGGCCGACAGCGGCAGCGGGACGACCCGCCCGGGACCGGTCGGCGCGGTGTCCGAAGGCGCGCTGTCCGAAGGCGCCTGGGCCGGGTGCTCCTCGACGATCACGTGCGCGTTGGTGCCGCTGATGCCGAACGAGGAGACGGCCGCCCGGCGCGGACCGTCCGGCCGCTGCCACGGGCGGTTCTCGTCGAGCAGCGCCACTCCGCCGTCGGCCCAGTCCACGTCCGGCAGCGGCCGCTGCGCGTGCAGCGTGCGGGGCAGGGTCCGGTGGCGCAGCGCCATGACCATCTTGATGAGCCCGGCCACGCCGGCGGCGGCCTGGGTGTGGCCGAGGTTGGACTTGACCGACCCGAGCCACAGCGGACGGTCGGCGGCGCGGCCGGCGCCGTACACCGCCTGGAGCGCCTGCACCTCGATCGGGTCACCCAGCCGGGTGCCCGTGCCGTGGGCCTCCACCACGTCGATGTCGGCGGCGCCCAGCCGGGCCGAGGCCAGGGCCTGGCGGATCACCCGCTGCTGGGCGGGTCCGTTGGGCGCCGTGAGCCGGCTGCTCGCGCCGTCCTGGTTGACGGCCGAACCGGGGATCACGGCCAGCACCGGGTGGCCGTTGCGCAGCGCGTCGGACAGCCGCTCCAGGACGAGGACGCCCGCGCCCTCGCCCCAGCCGGTGCCGTCGGCGTCGGCGGAGAAGGCCTTGCAGCGGCCGTCCGGCGAGAGCCCGCGCTGCCGGCTGAACTCGACGAACGTCGACGGCGAGGACATCACCGTGACGCCGCCGGCCAGCGCGAGCGCGCACTCGCCACGGCGCAGCGACTGCGCGGCCAGGTGCACGGACACCAGGGACGAGGAGCAGGCGGTGTCCACGGTGATGGCCGGGCCCTGGAACCCGAAGCTGTACGCGATCCGGCCGGAGGCGATGCTCGGCGCGCTCCCGCTGCCGACGTAGCCCTCGAAGTCGGCCGGAACGGTGTGCAGCCGGGAGCCGTAGTCGTCGTACATCAGGCCGATGAAGACCCCGGTGTCGCTTCCCTTGACCGACCGGACGCCGAGACCGGCCCGTTCGAGGGCCTCCCAGGAGACCTCCAGCAGCAGCCGCTGCTGCGGGTCCGTCGCCGTCGCCTCACGCGGGTTCAGGCCGAAGAGCTCGGCGTCGAACAGGTCGGCGTCGTGCAGGAAGCCGCCCGAGCGGGTGTAGGTCGTGCCCGTGGTCTCGGGGTCGGGGTCGTACAGCGCCTCGGTGTCCCAGCCGCGGTTGGCCGGGAAGCCCGAGATCGCGTCCGTCCCGCCGAGGGCCACCTCCCACAGGTCCTCCGGCGAGGCGACCCCGCCCGGGTACCGGCAGGCCATCGAGACGACGGCGATCGGCTCGCGCTCGGCCTCCTCCGCCTCCTCCAGCCGCTGCCTGGTCCGCTGAAGGTCGGCCGTGACCCGCTTGAGGTAGCCGCGAAGCTTCTCCTCGTTCCCCACCGGTGTCCCACTCCTCAAAGGGGTCGCTCCAGGTCCGGACGGCTGGTCCGACGCAGGTGTCGAAAGGCTCATCAGGACACTCCGAGGTCGTTGTCGATCAGGTTGAAGATCTCGTCGTCGGTCGATTCGTCGAGCCGCTCGGCCAGGTCCGTGCCGTCGGCGCGGCGGTCGGCGGCGCTCGCCCGGTCCAGCAGGCCGCGCAGACGGCGGGCCACGCCGTCCTCGCCCCGGCCGTCCTGGAGCCGCTGGAGGATCCAGTCCTCCAGGCGGTCCAGGTCCAGGCCGTCGAGGTCCGGGCCGTCGAGGCCAGGTCCGTCGAGGGGGGCCTGCGCCCGGATCCGTTCCGCCAGCAGCTCCCGCAGGTGCTTGGCGAGCAGCACCGGCTCCGGGAAGTCGAACAGCACGGTGGGTGGCAGCGGCAGGCCGGTGAGCCGGGCCAGCCGGTTGCGGAACTCCACGGCGGTCAGCGAGTCGAAGCCGAGATCGAGGAAGCCGCGCTCCGCACCGACCGCCCTCGGGTCCGGGAACCCGAGCACGGCGGCGGCCTGGGCCCGGACGAGGTCGAGCAGCACCGCCTCCGACTCCTGCTCCGACAGGCCCGCCAGCCGGTCGGTCAGCGGCACCTCGGCCGGGCCGTCGGCCCGCTCCGCCCGGCGCGCCGGGCGCGGCAGGAGGCCGCGCATGACCGCGGGCGCGTCGCCGCGCCGCGCCCGCAGGGCGGGCAGGTCCAGCCGGACCGGCAGCAGGACGGGTTCCTGGCCGGCGCAGGCCGCGTCGAAGAGCTCCAGCGCCTCGCGGTCGGACAGCGCGGCCACACCCGACCGGGCCAGACGCCGGAGGTCGGCGTCGCCGAGGGTGCCCGCCATGCCGCCGTGCTGGGCCCACAGGCCCCAGGCCAGCGAGGTGGCGGGGAGCCCCTGTGTCGCGCGGTGGCGGGCGAACGCGTCCAGGAAGGCGTTGGCGGCCGCGTAGTTGCCCTGCCCGGCCGTGCCGAGCGTGCCGGCGGCCGAGGAGAACAGGACGAACGACCGGAGCCCCAGGTCCTTGGTGGCCTCGTGCAGGTGGACGGCGGCGTCGACCTTGGCCCGCAGGACGGCGGTGACCTGCCGCTCGGTCAGCGATTGGACGACGCCGTCGTCCAGCACACCCGCGGCGTGCACGACCGCGGTCAGCGGACGCCCGGTCGGCACGGCGGCCAGCAGGCCGTCGACCGCGTTCCGGTCGGACAGGTCGCAGGCCACCAGCTCCGCGTCGGCGCCCAGTTCGGCGAGGTCCGACAGCAGCTGCGCCGCGCCCTCGGCCGCCGGGCCGCGGCGGCTGACCAGCAGCAGCCGCCGCACGCCGTGCGCGCTCACCAGGTGCCGGGCGAGCAGGCCGCCGAGCGCCCCGGTGGCGCCGCTCAGCAGGACGGTGCCGTCGGCGGTGAAGCCGCCCCCGGCGGCCGCGTCCGGCGCGGCGAGGTTCGCCCTGGCCAGCCTCGGCGCGTACAACACGCCGTTCCGTACGGCGAGTTGGGGCTCCTCCTCGGAGGGCAGCAGGAGCGCTCCGAGGCCGGCGGGTTCCGCCAGGTCGATCAGGAGGAACCGGCCGGGGTGCTCCGCCTGGGCGGCGCGCAACAGGCCCCACACCGCCGCTCCGGCCAGGTCCGGTACGGCGTCGGTGGACCGGACGCCGACCGCACCGCGGGTGGCCACCACGAGCCGGGTGTCGGCGAGCCGGTCGTCGGCCAGCCAGTCCTGCACCGTGCGCAGGGCGCCGAGCACGGCCCGTTCGACCTCGGCCGGGTCGGCACCGGAGGCCGGCGGCGAGGCCGGTGCCTCCAGTACGACCGCCTCCGGTGGCCGTGCCCCGCCGTCCAGGGCGGCCAGCAGTGCGGCCAGGTCCGGGTAGGTGCCGGCGTTCGGCACCGGCGCGGCCCCGGTCGTGCCGAGGACCGCCCAGCGCGACGCGTCGTGCTCCGGGAGCGGCGCGCCCGGGACGGGCACCCAGTCCAGCCGGTAGAGCGAACGGGAGCCGCTGCGGGAGCGCTCCAGGGCGCCGGCGGGCAGCGGGCGCAACGTCACCTCGTCGATCGAGAGCACCGGCCGGCCGGCCTGGTCGGCGGCCTGGAGCCGGTAGCCGTCGATGCCGCGCGGCGCCAGGCGCACCCGCAGGGGGCCGGACTCGGCCGCGTGCAGGGTGACGCCGGAGAACGCGAACGGGAGCCGGTCGTCGTCCTGGCCGGTCAGCACGCCCAGCTTCAGGGCGTTCAGCGCCGCGTCGAGCGCGGCCGGCCGGATGCCGAAGTGCTCGTGGTCGGCCGAGGGCTCGGCGGCGGCGACCTCCACGAAGATCTCGTCCCCCCGGCGCCAGGCGGCCCGCAGGCCGCGGAAGGACGGCCCGTAGCTGAATCCGGCCTCGGCCAGCCGCTCGTACAGTCCGTCCGAGGGGACGGGCCGGGCGCCGGCCGGCGGCCAGACCCGGAGGTCGGTGCCGTCGGTGTTCTCGGCGTCCCCGGCGTGCTCGGTGTCCTCGGTGTCCTCGGGGCGGAGGGCGCCGCCGGCGTGCCGGGTCCAGACCGGGTGGTCGGCGGGATCGGCCTCCTCGGGGCGGGCGTACACGTGCACCGGCCGGTCCGCGGAGCCCTCCTCCGGCTCCCCGACCACCAGTTGCAGCAGGAGCACACCGGAGTCGGGCAGGACCAGGGGTTCCTCCAGCACCAGCTCGGCCACCCGTGCGCAGCCCGTCTCGGCGCCCGCGTACCGGGCGAGTTCGAGCAGGGCGGTGCCCGGGACGACGACCGTGCCGAGGATGGCGTGGTCGGTGAGCCAGGGGTGCGTCGTCCGGGAGAGCCGTCCGGTGAAGACCGTCCCCGCCGAGGCGGCGAGCGGTACCGCCGCGCCGAGCAGCGGGTGGTCGGACCGCACCAGGCCGGCCGCCTCGACTCCGGCACCGGCCGCGCCGGTGGAGGAGAGCCAGTACGGCCGGTGGCGGAAGGCGTAGGTCGGCAGCTCGGCGGCGGTCCGGGAGTCGGCCCGCTCGCCCAGCAGGCCTGTCCAGGACACCGCCGCACCGAGTGCCTGCGCCCGCCCGACCGCCTCCACCAGGGTGTGGGCCGGGGGGCGTCCGGCGCGCTGCGTCGCCACGAAGCCGGCCTCCACGGGCCGCCCGGCCAGGGCCTCCTGGGCCATCGCCGTGAGGATGCCGTCGGGGCCCACCTCGACGAAGAGGGTCGTGCCCAGGTCGGCGAGCCCGTGCACGCAGTCCTGGAAACGGACGGCCTCGCGGGCGTGCCGCGCCCAGTACTCCGGGCCGAGGGCGAGTGGCTCGCCGTCGCCCGGCCCGGTGGCGCCGAGCGGGCGGCCGGTCAGCCCGGAGACGAACGTGATCTCCGTCGGAGCGTGGTCCAGTTCGGCCGCCGCCGAGCGCAGGGCGTTCAGCGCGGGCTCCATGTGGGACGAGTGGAAGGCGTGGCTGACCCGCAGCCGGCGGGTCTTGCGGCCCTGCCCGCGGACGAGCTCGGCCACCGCCAGGACCTCCTCCTCGTCACCGGCCAGCACCACCGACGACGGGCCGTTGACCGCCGCGATCGAGACGGCGTCGGCCCGCCCCGCGATCAGCGGCAGGACCTCGGCCTCCGACATCTGGAGCGCCACCATCGCGCCGCCCGGGGGCAGTTCCTCCATGGCGGCGGCCCGGGCCGTCACCAGGGCGGCGGCGTCCGCCAGGGACAGTGCCCCGGCCACGTGGGCGGCGGCCAGCTCGCCCACCGAGTGCCCGGCGACGGCGTCGGGGCGCAGGCCCCAGGAGGCCAGCAGCCGGGACAGCGCGACCTGGAAGGCGAACAGCGCGGGCTGGGTGAACCCGGTCCGGTCCAGCCGCTCGTCGAGCCCGGAGTCAGGCTCGGGGGCCGGCTCGGCGAGGAGCAACTCCGCGAGCGGGCCGGTCAGTTCCGGGCCGAGCGCCGCGCAGGCCTCGTCGAGCGCGCGGGCGAAGACCTCGTACTCCCGGTACAGCTCGCGCGCCATGCCCACGGACTGGGAGCCCTGACCGGTGAACAGGAAGGCGACCCGTCCGGCCGGGGGTGCGGCCGTGTCGGCCGTGCCCGGCAGCTCCCCCCGGGCGAGCGCGGTGAGGCCGCGCAGCAGCTCCTCGCGGTCGGCGCCGGTGACCACCGCGCGGTGCTCGAACAGGGTGCGGGAGGAGACCAGGGCCCGGGCGATCCCGGCCGGATCCAGGTCGGGCCGGTGCTCGGTGAACGCCCGCATCCGCTCGGCCTGCGCCCGCAGGCCGTCCGCGGTCCGCGAGGAGAGCACCCAGGGCACCACGGTCGTCGCGCCCGGGGCCTGCTGCCCGGGGGTGACCGGCGTCTTCGCCTCGGACTGCGGGTCGTACTCCAGGACGACGTGGGCGTTGGTGCCGCTGAGGCCGAAGGAGGAGACGCCCGCCCGGCGCGGGCGCCGGGTGTCGGGCCAGTCCTGTTGCTCCGTCAGGAGCCGGACCGCGCCGGCGCTCCAGTCCACGTGCGTACTGGGCCGGTCGACGTGGAGCGTCCTGGGCAGGACGCCGTGACGCATGGCCATCACCATCTTGATGACCCCGCCGATCCCGGCCGCCGCCTGGGCGTGTCCGATGTTCGACTTCAGCGAGCCGAGCCACAGCGGATGCCGCTCGTCGTGCTGCCGGCCGTAGGTGGCCAGGATCGCCTGGGCCTCGATCGGGTCGCCGAGGTTGGTGCCGGTGCCGTGGGCCTCGACCGCGTCGACCTCGGCCCCGGAGAGCCCCGCGTCGCGCAACGCGGCCTGGATGACCTGCTGCTGGGAGGGGCCGCTGGGCGCGGTGAGTCCGTTGCTGGCACCGTCCTGGTTGACGGCGCTGCCGCGCAGGACCGCGAGCACCGGGTGGCCGTGGCGGCGGGCCTCGGAGAGCCGCTCCACCACCAGGACGCCGGCGCCCTCGGCCCAGCCGGTGCCGTCCGCCGCCTCGGCGAAGGACTTGCACCGGCCGTCGGGTGCGAGACCGCGCTGGCGGCTGAACTCGACGAAGGTGCGCGGCGTGGCCATCACGGTGACGCCGCCGACCAGGGCCATCGAGCACTCGCCGCGGCGCAGCGACTGCGCGGCCGTGTGCAGGGCGACCAGCGAGGAGGAGCAGGCCGTGTCGATGGTGACGGCCGACCCCTCGAAACCGAAGGTGTAGGCCAGCCGGCCGGACAGGATGCTGCCGCTGGTCCCGGTCAGCAGGTAGCCCTCGACGCCCTGCTCCTCCGGTGCGGCGGCGGTGGCGTAGTCGGAGGCCATGGCGCCGACGAAGACGCCGGTCCGGGAGCCCTTCAGGGACTTCGGGTCGATACCGGCGCGCTCGACCGCCTCCCAGGCGGTCTCCAGCAGCAGCCGCTGCTGCGGGTCCATGGCCAGGGCCTCGCGCGGGGAGATGCCGAAGAACTCGGCGTCGAACCCGGTCGCGACCTCGTCCTCCAGGAGCCCGGCCGCCGTGGCGTAGAACGTGCCCGGGTGATCGGGGTCGGGGTGGTACAGGGCGTCCAGGTCCCAGCCGCGCCCGGTGGGCAGCGGGCCGACCGCGTCCGTGCCGGACGCCACCAACTGCCAGAGGGCCTCGGGCGAGTGGGCGCCGCCGGGGAAACGGCAGCTCATCCCGACGATCGCGATCGGCTCGTCGGCCACGGCCGACGGCGCCTGGGCGGCGGCCGGTTCCGGTGCCGCGGGGTCGGCGCCGAACTCGCTGCGCAGCCGCCGCACCAGGGCGTCCGGGGTGGGGTGGTCGAACAGCGTGGTGGCCGGCAGCCGCAGCCCGGTGGCCTCGTTGAGCCGGTTGCGCAGCTCGACCGAGGTGAGGGAGTCGAAGCCGAGGTCCTTGAACGCCCGTGAGCGGTCGACCGGCCGGCCGTCGCCGTAACCCAGCACCGAGGCGACGAGCGCGCGCACCAGCTCGCGCAGGATCTCCTCCTGCTCGGCCGCCGGTACGCGGGCCAGCCGCTGGGCCAGGCCGTCGCCGGAGCCGTCCGCCGCGCGGGCGGCACGCCGGGCCGGGGCCCGGACCAGACCGCGCAGCAGCGGGGCGACGGGGCCGGAGGCCGCGCGGCCGGCGAACGCCGCGACGTCGATCCGGGCCGGTACGAGGGCCGCCGCCGGCAGACCCAGCGACACGTCCAGCAGCCGCAGGCCCTCCGCCGTGGACAGCGGGGTCAGTCCGGCGCGGGAGAGCCGCCGCAGATCGGTCTCCGAGAGGTGGCCGGTCATCCCGCTGGCCTCGCCCCACAGACCCCAGGCGAGGGAGACCGCGGGCAGGCCCAGATCCGACCGGTGCCGTGCGAGGGCGTCCAGGAAGGCGTTGGCCGCCGCGTAGTTGGCCTGGCCGGGGTTGCCGAGCACGCCCGCCACCGAGGAGAAGAGCACGAAGGCGGACAGCCGCGAGTGCCGGGTCAGCTCGTGCAGGTGGACGGCCGCGTCCACCTTGGGGCGCAGCACCCGCTCCAGCTGGGCCGCGGTCAGCGAGCCCACCGGTGCGTCGTCGAGGACGCCCGCGGCGTGCACCACGGCGGTCAGCGGGTGGGCGGCCGGGACGGAGTCCAGCAGCGCGGCGACCTGCTCGCGGTCGGCGACGTCGCAGGCCGCGACGGTTACCTGCACCCCGCGCTCGCCCAACTCCTCGGCCAGCTCCGGCAGTCCGTCCGCCGCCAGGCCGCGCCGGCCCACCAGGAGCAGGTGGCGGACGCCGTACCGGTCGCTCAGATGACGGGCGATCGCGCGGCCGAGTGCCCCGGTGGCGCCGGTGATCAGGACGGTGCCCTCGGGGTCCGGTGCGAACGGGGAGGCGAGTGCGGCGTCCAGGTCGTTCCGGGGCACCCGGACCAGCCGGGGCGCGGAGCACTCGCCGTGGCGCACGCGCAGCTGCGGCTCGTCGGCGGCCGAGGCCAGCGCGGCCGGCAGGACGGCGCGGGAGTGCTCGTCGTCGTCCGTGTCGAGCAGGACGACGCGTCCCGGGTGCTCGGTCTGGGCCGACCTGGCGAGGCCCCAGACCGGGGCGTTCAGCAGGTCGGCGCTCTCCCGGGGGCCGTCCTGCGCCGCGTCGGGCACGGCCCGGCGGGTGAGCAGGGCCAGGCGGGCCGCGCCGAACCGGTCGTCGGCGAGCCAGTCCTGGAGCAGGGCCAGCGATCGCAGGGCGGTCGCGCCGGCCCCGGCGGCGAGGTCCACGGGGGCCTCGGCGGGGGCGGCCCAGCAGGTGACGACGGTCTCCGGGACGGTTCCGCCGGCGTCGAGCGCCGCGCGCAGCGCGGCGAGGTCGGGGTAGCGCTCGGCGGCCAGCGAGGCCGTGAGGCCCGCCGGGTCGGCGCCCACGACGGCGAGCCGGGGAGCAGCGGCCGGCGCGGCGGCGACCGGCGCCCAGTCGACCCGGTGGAGGGAGCCCGGGCGCGGACCGCCGGTGTCGGCGAGCTGTGCCACCGGGACCGGACGGAACGCCAGCGAGTCGGCCGTCAGCACCGGCTGACCGTCCGGATCCGTGGCGACGATCGAGACGGCGCCGTCGCCCACCCGGCTCAGCCGGACCCGCAGGGTGGTGGCGCCGACCGCGCCCAGGGTCACGCCGGACCAGGCGAACGGCAGCTTGAGCTGCTCGCCGTCCCCGGGTTCGGCGGTCGGCAGCAGAACGGAGACGGCCGGGTGCAGGGCGGCGTCGGACAGGGCCGGGTGCAGGCCGAAGCGGGCGGCGGTGTCGTACGCCTCCTCGGGCAGGGCGACCTCGGCGAACACCTCGTCGCCGCTCTTCCAGAGCGCCTGGACGCCCTGGAAGAGCGGGCCGTAGTGGTATCCGGTCCCGGCGAGTCGCTCGTAGAGGCCGTTCATCGTCACCGGCTCGGCCCCGGCTGGCGGCCAGGCGGCCTCGGCCACCGGGGCGGAGAGGCCGGTGTCCGTTTCCAGGAGGCCGGTGGCGTGCCTGGTCCAGGGCGCGTCGGCCGCTTCGCCGGCGGGCCGGGAGTGGACGCTCAGCGGGAGCCGTCCGGTGCCGTCCGGGCGGCCCACCACCAGCTGGAGGCGCACGCCGCCCTGGGCGGGAAGGGTCAGGGGTGCTTCCAGGGTGAGGTCGGCCAGGCGCTCGCAGCCGGCCTGCCGGCCCGCGTGCAGGGCGAGTTCGAGCAGCGCCGTGCCCGGGAGCAGCACGGTTCCGGAGACGGCGTGGTCCGCCAGCCAGGGGTGGGACTCCAGTGACAGCCGGCCGGTCAGCAGCATGCCGTCGCCGCTCGCCAGGGTGGTCGCCGCGCCGAGGAACGGGTGCTCGGCGGGGTCGAGACCGAGGGTGGTGGAGTCGGTGGTGCCGGTGGTGCCGGTGGCGGTGGTGTTGACCCAGTAGCGGCGGCGTTGGAAGGGGTAGTGGGGGAGGGTGAGGGGTCGGGGGTGGGGGGTGGTGGGCCAGGTGATGGGGGTGCCGCGGACGAAGGCTTGGGCGGCGGAGTGGAGGAGGCGGGGGAGTCCGCCGTCGTCGCGGCGGAGGGTGCCGATGACGAGGGGGTGGGTGTCGGTGGTGTCGAGGGTGTCTTGGAGGGGGGCGATGAGGACGGGGTGGGGGCTGATCTCGATGTAGGTGGTGTGGCCGTCTTGGGCGAGTCGGCGGGTGGTGGGTTCGAGGAGGACGGGTTGGCGCAGGTTGCGGTACCAGTAGTGGGCGTCGAGTTCGGTGGTGTCGAGGGGGCCGCCGGTGACGGTGGAGTAGAAGGTGATCGGGGTCGGCCGGGGCTCCACGTCGGCGAGCGCGGCCGTCAGCTCGTCGGCCAGGAACTCCACCTGGGCGGAGTGCGAGGCGTAGTCGACCGGGATCATGCGGGCGCGACCGCCGTCCGCCTCGACCCGGTCGCGCAGTGCGGCGAGGGTGTCGGGGTCTCCGGCGACGACGGTGGCGTTGGGGCCGTTGAGCGCGGCGATGGTGGCCCGGCCCTGGTGGGGTTCGAGGAGGGCGGCCACCTCCTCCCGGGGGAGGGCGAGGGAGAGCATGCCGCCTTGCCCCGAGAGTGCGCGCAGGGCCTTGCTCCGGAGGGCGACGATGCGGGCGCCGTCGTGGAGGGTGAGGGCTCCGGCGGTGCAGGCGGCGGCGATTTCGCCTTGGGAGTGGCCGATGACGGCGTCGGGGTGGGCGCCGAGGGATCGCCAGGTGGCGGCGAGGGAGACCATGACGGCCCAGAGGGCGGGTTGGACGATGTCGACGCGGTCGAGGGGTGCGTTGTGGTCGCGGACGGCGTCGTGGAGGTTCCAGTCGATGTGGGGGGCGAGGGCGTCGGCGCAGGCTTGCATGGTCTGGGCGAAGACGGGTGAGGTGTCGAGGAGTTGGGCGGCCATGCCGGTCCATTGGGAGCCTTGGCCGGGGAAGACGAAGACGGTGGGGCCGGTGAGGTCGGCGGTGCCGGTGACGAGGTCGGGGTGGGGGTGGTGGTGGGCGAGGGCGGTGAGGGTGTGGGTGGCGTGGGTGGGGTGGGTGGTGAGGGCGACGGCGCGGTGTTCGAAGAGGGTGCGGGTGGTGGTGAGGGCGGTGGCGAGGTCGCTGAGGTCGCGGTCTTCGGGGAGGTGGTGGGTGAGGTCGCTGAGGTGGGAGGCGAGCTCGCCCAGGGCGTCGGTGTCGCGGGCGGAGACCACGAGCGGGACCACGGACGGGACGGGTTCCCCGGCAGGGGCGGGTTCGGTCTGCACGGGGTCGGGCGCCTGCTCCAGCACCATGTGACAGTTCGTCCCGCTGATGCCGAAGGCGGACACCCCGGCCCGGCGCGGACGGTCGTCGGAGCGCCACTCCCGCTCCTCGGTGAGGAGCTCGACGCCGCCGGCGGACCAGTCGACGTGCGGGGTCGGCTCGTCCACGTGCAGCGTCCTGGGCAGGACACCGTGCTGGAGGGCCAGCACCATCTTGATGAGCCCGCCGATGCCGGCCGCGGCCTGGGTGTGCCCGATGTTCGACTTCAGCGAGCCGAGCCACAGCGGACGGTCGGCGGCCCGGTCCTGGCCGTACGTCATCAGCAGCGCGTGCGCCTCGATCGGGTCGCCGAGGTTGGTGCCGGTGCCGTGGGCCTCGACCGCGTCGACCTCGGCCGCGGAGAGCCGCGCGTCGGCCAGCGCCTGCCGGATGACCCGCTGCTGGGAGGGGCCGTTGGGGGCGCTGAGCCCGTTGCTGGCGCCGTCCTGGTTGACGGCGGAGCCGCGGATCACGGCCAGCACCCGGTGCCCGTTGCGCCGCGCGTCCGACAGCCGTTCCAGTACGAGCATGCCGGCGCCCTCGGCCCAGCCGGTGCCGTCCGCACCGGAGGCGAACGGCTTGCACCGGCCGTCCGGAGCGAGACCGCGCTGGCGGCTGAACTCCAGGAAGATGCCGGGGCTCGACATGACGGTCACCCCGCCGGCCAGGGCGATCGAGCACTCACCGGCGCGCAGGGCCCGGACGGCGAGGTGGGTGGCCACCAGCGAGGAGGAGCAGGCCGTGTCGATGGTGACCGCGGGGCCCTCCAGCCCGAAGGTGTACGCCACCCGGCCGGAGGCCACGCTCGTGGTGCTGCCGGTCAGCAGGTAGCCCTCCAGACCCTGCGCGTCCTCGTGCAGCCGGGGACCGTAGTCCTGGGCCATCGCGCCGATGTAGACACCGGTGGAGCTGCCCCGCAGTGACGCGGGGTCGATACCGGCTCCCTCGAACGCCTCCCAGGCGGTCTCCAGCATCAGCCGCTGCTGCGGGTCGATGGCCAGCGCCTCGCGCGGCGAGATCCCGAAGAAGTCCGCGTCGAACCGGTCGGCCTCGTACAGGAAGCCGCCGGTGCGGACGTAGCTCGTGCCGTGGTGGTCGGGGTCCGGGTCGTACAGCGCGGCCAGGTCCCAGCCGCGGTTGTCGGGCAGGTCACCGATGGCGTCGGTGCCGTCGGCGAGCAGCCGCCACAGGCGCTCCGGGGTGTCGGCGCCCCCGGGGAAGCGGCAGCTCATGGCGACGATCGCGATCGGCTCGTCCGGTTCCGGCGAGCCGGCGGCCGGCGTGGCGGGGGCGTCGTCGCGCTCCTCGTGCAGCAGCTCGGCGAGGAGGTGGTCGGCGAGCCGGCCGGGCGTGGGGTGGTCGAAGAGCACCGAGGCGGGGAGCCGCAGTTCGGTGGCCGCGGCGAGCCGGTTGCGCAGCTCGACCGAGGTGAGGGAGTCGAAGCCGAGGTCGCGGAAGGTGCGTCCGGCCTCGACGTCCTCCGGGCGGTGGTGGCCGAGCAGGGCCATGATGTGGGCGCGTACGGCGTCGAGCAGGACGGTGGCGCGCCGGCCCTCGGGCGCGGCCAGGACCTGTCGGAGCAGGACCGGACCGGAGTCGCCGGGCGCCGGTTCGGCGGGGCGCTGCGGGAGGTCGATCGCGTGGATCGCGTTGGTTGCGCCGGTGGCGCCGGTGGCGGTGGTGTCGATCCGGTGGCGGCGGCGTTGGAAGGGGTAGTGGGGGAGGGTGAGGGGTCGGGGGTGGGGGGTGGTGGGCCAGGTGATGGGGGTGCCGCGGACGAAGGCTTGGGCGGCGGAGTGGAGGAGGCGGGGGAGTCCGCCGTCGTCGCGGCGGAGGGTGCCGATGACGAGGGGGTGGGTGTCGGTGGTGTCGAGGGTGTCTTGGAGGGGGGCGATGAGGACGGGGTGGGGGCTGATCTCGATGTAGGTGGTGTGGCCGTCTTGGGCGAGTCGGCGGGTGGTGGGTTCGAGGAGGACGGGTTGGCGCAGGTTGCGGTACCAGTAGTGGGCGTCGAGTTCGGTGGTGTCGAGGGGGCCGCCGGTGACGGTGGAGTAGAAGGTGATCGGGGTCGGCCGGGGCTCCACGTCGGCGAGCGCCGAGAGCATCCGCTCCTTCAGCACCTCGACCGCGGGTGAGTGCGAGGCGTAGGCGGCCGGGACGATCTTGGCGCGGACATCGGCCTCCCGGCAGCGGTCGCGCAGTGCGGTGAGGGTGTCGGGGTCTCCGGCGACGACGGTGGCGTTGGGGCCGTTGAGCGCGGCGATGGTGGCCCGGCCCTGGTGGGGTTCGAGGAGGGCGGTCACCTCGTCCCGGGGGAGGGCGACGGAAAGGAGCCCCCCTCGGTCGGACAGCTCCTCCGACGCCAACCGGCTGCGGAGGGCGATGATGCGGGCGCCGTCGTGGAGGGTGAGGGCTCCGGCGGTGCAGGCGGCGGCGATTTCGCCTTGGGAGTGGCCGATGACGGCGTCGGGGTGGGCGCCGAGGGATTGCCAGGTGGCGGCGAGGGAGACCATGACGGCCCAGAGGGCGGGTTGGACGATGTCGACGCGGTCGAGGGGTGCGTTGTGGTCGCGGACGGCGTCGTGGAGGTTCCAGTCGATGTGGGGGGCGAGGGCGTCGGCGCAGGCTTGCATGGTCTGGGCGAAGACGGGTGAGGTGTCGAGGAGTTGGGCGGCCATGCCGGTCCATTGGGAGCCTTGGCCGGGGAAGACGAAGACGGTGGGGCCGGTGAGGTCGGCGGTGCCGGTGACGAGGTCGGGGTGGGGGTGGTGGTGGGCGAGGGCGGTGAGGGTGTGGGTGGCGTGGGTGGGGTGGGTGGTGAGGGCGACGGCGCGGTGTTCGAAGAGGGTGCGGGTGGTGGTGAGGGCGGTGGCGAGGTCGCTGAGGTCGCGGTCTTCGGGGAGGTGGTGGGTGAGGTCGCTCAGGTGGGAGGCGAGCTCGCCCAGGGCGTCGGTGTCGCGGGCGGAGACCACGAGCGGGACCACGGACGGGACGGGTTCCCCGGCAGGGGCGGGTTCGGTCTCCACGGGGTCGGGCGCCTGCTCCAGCACCACGTGACAGTTCGTCCCGCCCATGCCGAAGGAGGACACACCCGCGCGGCGCGGGCCCTCCGTTCCCGGCCAGGCGGTGGGCTCCCGCACGATCCGGAGGTTCAGTTCGGTGAACGGGATCGCGGGGTTCGGCCGCTCGAAGTTCAGGCTCGCCGGGAGCTCTTCGTGCTCGATGCTCAGCGCGGCCTTGATCAGCCCGGTGATGCCCGCGGCGCCCTCCAGGTGACCCACGTTGGTCTTCGCGGACCCGACGAGCAGGGGGCCCTGGCGCAGCCCCGCCGGGCCGAAGGCCGCGCCGAGCGCGGCTGCCTCGATCGGGTCCCCGACCGGCGTGCCGGTGCCGTGCAGTTCGACGTAGGCCACGGTGGACGGGTCGACCCCGGAGCGCCGGTAGGCCTGCCGCAGGACCTCCTCCTGCGCGTCGGCCGAGGGCCTGGTCAGGCCCTCGCCGGCCCCGTCGCTGTTGACGGCGGAGCCGCGGATCACGCAGTGCACGTGGTCGCCGTCCGCCAGCGCCCGGGACAGGGGCTTGAGCAGGACCAGTCCGCCGCCCTCGCCGCGGACCAGTCCGTTGGCGCGCTCGTCGAAGGTGTAGCAGCGCCCGTCGGGGGACAGGCCGCCGAACCGGACCACGGCGAGGGCGCTCTCCGGGGAGAGGTTGAGGTGGACGCCGCCGGCGAACGCGACCTCGCACTCGCCGGAGCGCAGGCTCTCGATCGCGAGGTGCACCGCCACCAGCGAGGACGCCTGCGCCGCGTCGACGGTCATGCTCGGACCGTGCAGATCGAGGTGGTGGGAGAGCCGGTTGGCGATCAGGCCGCGCTCCAGACCGGCCATCGTGTGCTGGGTGATGACCGCGGGACCGCCCCGGAGCACCTGCGCCGCGTGGTCCCCGGAGATAGCGCCGACGAAGACACCGGTCCGGCTCCGCCCGAGGTCCGCCGGGGTCAGCCGGGCGTCCTCCAGTGCCTCCCACCCGAGTTCGAGGGCCAGGCGCTGCTGCGGGTCCATCATCTCCGCCTCGCGCGGGGAGATGCCGAAGAACGAGGCGTCGAAGTGGTCCACGTCCTCGACGAAGCCGCCGAGCCGAGCACCGACCGGGCCGAGGTCCTCCGCCCACGGGCCCCAGCGGCCCTCGGGCACCTCGGTGATCCCGTGCCGCTGTTCGCGGAGCATCCGCCAGAACGCCCGGGGGTCCCCGGCCTGCGCGAGGCGGCAGGAGATCCCGATCACGGCGATCGGCTCGGGGGCGGTGGCGTCCTGGATGGCGTTGGTGCTGTCGGACTCGTGCATCGGCGTCAACTACCTCAATCCGTCTGATCAGGAGCCCGACGGTGCGGCGTCGGTCGTGGGGGAGTCGGCCCGGCGCAGGTGCTCCGCCAGCCGGTGGGGAGTCGGGTACTCGAAGACGTCCGCGAGCCGGACCCGCCGGCCCGTCTCGGTCTCGACCCGCTGGACCAGCTGCGCGCCCAGCAGGGAGTGCCCGCCGCTGGCGAAGAAGTTCGCCCGGTCGTCGACGTCCTCGCGGCCGAGCAGCTCGCGCCAGAGCGAGACCAGGAGCGTCAGCAGCTCGTCCTCGGAGTCGAAGTCCGCCCCGGGCTCGGTGCCGGCGGTGCGGCGTTCCTCGGCGAGGCGGGTCAGCGCCGGGTAGTCGATCTTGTCGTTGCCGGTGGTGGGCAGGACGTCCACGAAGACGAACTCGCTGGGGACGGCCGCGCGGGGCAGCCGGGCCCGGGCCTGCTCCCACAGCCGGTCGACCATGTCGGGCTTGTCCGGCCCGTCGACGAAGGCGACCAGTACCCCGTCCTCGCCGGGGTCGCCGACCACGACCACCGCGACGGTGCGCACGTCCTCGTGGGCGAGCAGCACCGACTCGACCTCGGCCAGCTCGATCCGGTTGCCGCGCAGCTTGACCTGGCGGTCGGTGCGACCGATCACCTGGAGCCTCCCGTCGGGCAGCCAGCGCGCCAGGTCGCCGGTGCGGTAGTGGCGCCCGTACCGGTCGTCGTGGCGGAACCGGTCCGCCGTCAGCTCCGGCCGGTCGTGGTAGTCGAGCGCGACGCCCGCGCCCGCGAGGCACAGCTCGCCGGTGACTCCGACCGGCAGCTCGTGGCCGTCCGGGTCGATGACGAAGGCGGTGGTGTTGGCGATCGGGCGGCCGACGGTGACCGTGGCGTGGCCGTCCGGCTCGATCCGGCCGGCCGCGGACCAGATGGTGGTCTCGGTGGGGCCGTAGACGTTCCACACCTCGCCGGCCGCCTGCCCGAGCCGGCGGGCCAGTTCCTCCGGCATCGGCTCCCCGCCGCAGAGCACCCGGCACGCGGAGAGCGCGGGCGCGGCGTCCTGGACGACCGTCCGCCAGGTGGTCGGGGTGGCCTGGACGATGCCGACCCGGTGCCGGCGGATCGTGTCGGCGAGGGCGCGGCCGTCGGTGCGCGCTTGGTCCGGCGCCACCACGATCCGGCCTCCGCCGAGCAGGGGCAGGAAGAGTTCGAGTGCGGAGATGTCGAAGGAGAAGGTGGTCAGCCACAGCACGGCGTCCTCGGAGGTCACCGCGAGCCGGCCGGCGAAGTGGTTCACCAGGTTCGCCAGGCTGCGGTGGCTGATCCGGGTGCCCTTGGGGCGGCCGGTCGAGCCCGAGGTGTAGATCAGGTAGGCGCAGGAGTCCGGCGCCGGCGGCTCGTCCCCGGGAGCCGCGGCGACCGTCTCCCCGGCCGGCGTCCGCGGTGCGCTCAGCGGCAGGACCGCGGACACCGCACCGCTCGGTACCAGGGCGGGGTCGTCGGCCAGCACGACGCGCGCGCCGGAGTCGGTGAGCTGGTACCGGAGCCGGTCCTGCGGGTGGCCGGGGTCGAGCGGCAGGTAGGCCGCGCCGGCCAGCCAGGTGCCGAGCGCCGCCGCGGCCAGGGCGGAGCCGCGCTGGCCGAGCAGCGCGACGACGTCGCCCGGGCCGACCCCGTGGGCGCGCAGGGCCCGCGCGGTGTCGCGGGCCGCCGCCAGCAGCCCGCGGTAGGAGGTCCGCCCCTGGTCGTCCTCGACGGCGGTCCGCTCGGGCGCCGCGGCCGTCCGCTCCAGGACGCCTTCGAGGACCGTGACGGGCCGGACCGGCCCGGCGGTGTCGTTGGCGGAGGCGACGGTCTCGCGGTCCGGCGCGCTGAACAGGTCCAGCCCGCCGACCGGCGCGGTGGGGTCGGCGCCGACCGCGAGGAGCAGCCGCTCGTACCGGCGCAGCAGGGCCTCCACGTCGCCCCGGTCGAACGCCTCGACGCAGTACGCCGCCCGCACACCGATGGAGCCGGGCGAGGACAGGACGAAGAACTCGAGGTCGAACTTGCTGTAGCCGTTCTCCACGACGACCGGCCTGGCCGTCATGCCGTCGATCTCGAACGGCGGCAGGCCTTCCCCCGGCACGTAGTTGAAGACGTGCCGGAACAGCGGGTTGTGCCAGGACGAACCGGTGCGCGGGATGTCCTCCAGCAGCCGGTCGATGGCCACGTCGAGCCTGGCGATGGTGCCCATGAACACCGAGCGGACCTGCTTCACCAGGGCGTCGAAGCCGTTCGCCGGATCGACCGCGCACCGCAGCGGCAGGACGTTGACGTGGTAGCCGATCGCGCCCTGCTCGCGGGCGCCGCGGGTGTTCACCGGTGAGCCGACGACGATGTCCGGCCCGGCGCCGTGCCGGGCCAGCAGCAGGTAGTAGACGGCCAGCAGGATGACGGCCTCCGGCGCGCGGAGCTCCTTCCCCAGCCTGCGGGTGGTCTCGCGGGCCTCCTCGGAGAGGTGGTGGAGCACCTGGTCCCCGCGCAGGGACGGGTCGGCGACCTCCGGTTCGCCGACCCACATGCCCAGCCCGTTCGGGTCGAATCCGCGCAGGTGGTCCCGCCAGAAGCCGAGACTGGCCTCGGTCGGCCGCGGCTCGGGCAGCGCCGGCCTGGTCTCCAGCAGTTCGGCGCGCGGGAGCCGGCCCGTGGCGAGGGCGTCGTAGACCTCGGTCAGCTCCGTCAGCAGGACGGCGCCGGAGATCGTGTCGAAGACCAGGTGGTGGACGGCGACGCAGACGTGGTCGCGCCGCGGGCCGCTCAGCCGCAGCGCCCGTACGAGCGGGCGGCCGTCGAGCTCGAAGGGGCGGGCCACGAAGGCGGCGAGGACGTCCCCGGCCTCCTCGTCGGAGCCGGTGGCCGACTCGACCACCACCTCGGCGCTCGGCAGGACCGACCTCGTCAGCGCGGTGCCGGTGGCCCGGAAGACCGTCCGCAACGCCTCATGGCGGCGGACCAGCAGCGTCAGGGACTCCTGGAGGACGTCCGGGCGGATCCGTCCGTCGACCTCGAAGGCGAGCGAGAGGTGGTTGACGGCGCTGCCCGGAACCATCTGTTCGAGCAGCCACAGCGCCGACTCCTTGCGGTCCGCGGGGAGAGCGGTCACGAGAGCTCCAGCAGCAGGTCGTCGACCACCGACGCGACCGCGTCCGAGCGCAGCAGCTCGGCGTGCTCGACCTCGACCCGGATCTCGCGGGCGACCAACCGGTGCTCGCCGGCGGGCAGATGGGCCCGGATGCCGTTGAGGCCGCTGGTCGGGCTGACCGAGGTGATCGCGACCGCCGAGGACCAGCGCGCCAGGGCGTCGTACCGGCCGGCGGCGGACAGGTAGGTCATGAACGAGGAGAAGGTCGCGAAGAGCTCGGCCCGGCGGATCCCGTCCAGGCCGGCCCGGGCGAACGCGACCTCGCCGGTCCGCCGGAACAGCTCGATGAGGCGCTCCGACAGGACGCCCAGGTCGGTCGTGCTCTCCTCGGCGATCCGCCCGGCCTCCTGGGCCGCGGCGATCTCCTCGTCGGTGGCCACCGACCGCATGAACTCCATGACCTTGTGGAACTGCCAGAAGAGGGTCGGGCCCGTGGACGGCTCGGGGTCGAAGAGCACGACGAGGGGGCTGCGCTCCTGCGTCCGCGCGATCCGGGCGGCCAGCTCGGCCGCGTACACGCCGCCCACGCAGTAGCCGAACACCGCGCGCACCTCCGGCAGTTCGGCGCCGAGGCCCCGGTGCCACCGGTCGAGGTAGGCCTCGCCCGTCATGCCGGTCTCGGTGCCGGCGGCCGGCGGGAGGCTCTCCCAGAGGCCGGTGTCGGCCTTCAGCATCGGGGCGAGATCGGTGAAGCGGGCCTCCGGCCGCCCGGTCACGTCGAAGTCGACGGCGAGGACCACCTCCGGGCGGTCTCCTGCGGACAGGACTTTCCAAGCGTCGTGCTGCGGCATGCGACTTCTCCTGAGCGGAAGCGGAAAGGCTGGAGGAAGGAATCAGGGCGCCCGTGGGCCGGCCGCGCGGAGCCCGCGCGGCCGACCCACGGGGCGAAGGTTGCCTGACGCGGCACCAGTCAGCTGACGATGTCGAAGTCGACCCATCCGGTGGCGACCGTGACCGGGGGGAGGAAGGTCGCGCCGGGGTTCTCCGGGTCGAAGGTGCCGCTGTGCCGGTGCACCACCAGCGTTCCGTCCCGGTGCAGGGCCAGCAGGTCCGGGTGGCCGTCGCCGGTGATGTCGGTGATGTCGATCACGGACGCGTCGTTCCACCCCGTGCCGAGCCGGTGCGAGGCGCCGTGGCCGAGCGGTTCGGCGGACGCGCCCTTGCCGCCGGCGTAGACCTCGTAGCAGGAGAGCGTGCCGTCGGAGTGGCGCACCAGCAGGTCCGGCTCGCCGCTGCCGGTGACGTCCGCGAGGCCCACCGGCAGGTCGGTCTCCGCGAGGACGGCGAAGTCCTGCGGGGGCGCGAAGGTCGCCCCGCCGTCGACCTTGCCGCTGTGCAGGATCCGGTGGATCTCCCCGGTGCCCTGTACCCGTCCGACGATGTCGACCGTCCCGCTGCCGGTGAGGTCGCCGAGGGCGATGGTGTCGTAGGTGCGCTCCGGGGGCTTCCCCCCGACGTGGATGGGCTCGCCCAGGGTGCCGAGGCCGTCGAGCCCGCCCTGGTTGAGGAAGATCAGGCAGCGGTCGTCGTCGGTGATGCAGACGATGTCGGCCGTCCCGTCTCCGGTCAGGTCTCCGGCGCACAGCCACAGGTGCGAGCCGAAGCCGGTGCCGATCAGCACCGGAGCGCCGTACGTCTCCGTGCCCTTGAACTCTCCGCCGTGCGGAAAGACGAACAGCTCTCCCGTCCTCGCGTTCCGGACGAGCAGGTCCTGCCGTCCGTCGCCGTTGAAGGAACCGGACCGGAATACGGCCGGAACGAAGCTCAGTGTGCCCATTCTCAATTCCCCGGGGAATGCGGAGCCGACTCGGTGTTTTCGGAATCGAACGTAACCAGCGGCGCTGCCGGGGTGAACCCCAGGAAGTGCCCGCCACCCGGCCCCTGCCCGGCGTCTGGGGCCGTCACCGGCCGATCCCCTAGACCCCCAGGCCGAGTAGGGGTTGCTCCCCCAGAGGGCCCCGAACAGGATTGCAGCGCACATTCCCATTCACACTGCGGTGTCTCGCCCGCGCGGTTCCCCGGGAATCGCGTGCGACGAAAGGACGGCACATGGAAAGGCCCGGAGAACCGGCGACCGACGACCGAGGGCCGCACCGGCTCGCGGTACTCGGGGCCGGTGTCATGGGGACGAACATCACGACGCTGGCACTCGGCCACGGCGTGCCGGTGACCCTGATCGACGTCGATCCGGCCAGGCTCGGCGAGGCGTCCGAGCTGATCGCCCGGCAGCTGCGGATGGCCCGGCTGATGAACGCCCTGCCGGAGGGCGTGGAGACCGGCGAGCTGCGCACCGGGACCGCCGTCGAGGACGCCGCGGACGCGACCGCCGTGATCGAGGCCGTGACGGAGGACGCCGGGATCAAGGCCGAGGTGCTGGCCAAGGCCTCCGCGGTGGTCCGCCCGGGCACCCTGATCGTCTCCAACACCTCCTCGATCCCGATCGACGAGCTGGCCGCGTCGGTTCCGGACCCGGAACGCCTCGTCGGCGTCCACTTCATGAACCCGACGTACCTGATCCCGACGGTCGAGGTCATCCGCGGCCCGCGCACGGCGGACTCCGCGATGGCGGCGGTCACCGCCCTGCTGACGGCCGTCGACCGGCGGCCGATCGAGGTGAACGACGGGCCGGGCTTCGTCACCAGCCGCATCCTGCACCGGATGATCAACGACGCGGTCCGGGTCGTCGAGGAGGGCCGGGCGAGCGCGGAGTCGGTCGACGCCCTGATGCAGGGCTGCCTGGGGCACCGGACCGGGCCGCTGCGGACGGCCGATCTGATCGGCCTGGACAATCTCGCGGATTCGCTGCGGGTGTTGCACGAACGCACAGGTGACGAGGGGTTCCGCCCCGCCGGGCTGCTGGTGCGCATGGTTTCCGAAGGCAGGCTCGGCCGCAAGAACGGCCGGGGTTTCTACGAGTACGGGGAGGCGTCGTGACGATCGCGGCCGATGGAAGGTCCGAGCTGGGAGCGCAGCCGCAGGGCGGTGTCGGGCAGCAGGTGCTGGAGTTCCTGCTGGCCCGGACCAAGACCGCCTGGAAGGCGGACCAGGACCTGTTCGCGTCCGGGACGGTGTCCTCGCTCTTCGCGATGGAGCTGGTGGTCTTCCTGGAGAAGGAGTTCGGCGTCACCATCGGCGGGGCGGACCTGCGGCTGGACAACTTCCGTACGGTGAACGGCATGGTCGCCCTGGTGGCCCGGCTGCGCGAGGAGAAGGCCGGGGCGCGTGGTGAGTGACCGTCTCGCCGAGGCCTGTGCCCTGGCGACCGCGGCCGTCGGCGACCAGGCCGACGGCTGGGACCGCGCGGGTGTGATCCCGGCCCAGCTGGTGCGCGGGCTCGGCACCAAGGGGCTGCTCTGCGCCCAGGTCCCGGCCGAGTACGGCGGCCTGGGCTTCAGCAGCCTGGACAACGGCGAGTTCACCGCTCACGTGGGCAGCCTGTGCTCCTCCCTGCGCAGTCTGATGACCTCGCAGGGGATGGCGGCCTGGACGCTGCAGCGCCTCGGCGGGCGGGAGCACCGGGAGGCCTTCCTGCCGAGGCTGACCGGCGGTGAGCTGGCGGCGGTGGCGTTCAGCGAGCCGGAGGCCGGCAGCGACCTGTCGGCGATGAGCACCACCATCACCCCCGACGGCGACTCGATCGTGATCGACGGGCGGAAGACGTGGATCACCGCCGCGGCCTACGCGGATCTGCTGGTGGTGTTCGGGCAGCACCCCGACGGGGCCGCCGCGGTGGTCGTTCCCGCGGATGCCCCGGGGGTGCGGATCGAGCGCGTGCCGGACCCGCTCGGCTGCCGCGCGGCCGGTCACGCCGAGGTGGTGCTGGACTCGGTCCGCGTCCCGGCCGACCACATGCTGCCGAGCGCGGGCCAGCCCGTCGCGCTGCTGGTGACCTCCGCCCTGGCGTACGGCCGGATGTCCGTGGCCTGGGGCTGCACCGGGATCCTGCGGGCGTGCCTGGCGGCCACGGCCCGTCATGCGCGCACCCGTCGGCAGTTCGGCCGTCCGATCGCCGAGCACCAGCTGGTGATGCGTCACCTCGCCGAACTGCTCGTCGCCGAGCAGGCCGCGGCCCGGGCGTGCGAGCACGCCAGCCGCTGCTGGGACGAGGGCTCGCCGGACGTGGTGACGGCGACGGTGCTGGCGAAGCACGTCGGCGCGACGAACGCGGCCAGGGGAGCGGCCGAGGCCGTTCAGGTGCTGGCCTCCGCCGGGGCGCGGGACGGCGGCGTGGTCGCCCGGGCGTACCGCGACGCGAAGCTGATGGAGATCATCGAGGGCAGCAGCGAGATCTGCCAACTGATGCTGGCCCAAGCCGCGTTGGCGACCTGGGGATGAGGAGGGACGGGATCGTGTCGGAACAGCACGCCGAGCCTGCGGCTCTGGTGAAGTGCTTGGTCTGGGACCTCGACAACACGCTCTGGCAGGGCACGCTCTCCGAGGACGAGGAGGTCGTCTTGCCGGAGTCCGTACGGGAGGTCGTCCTCGCGCTGGACGCCCGGGGCATCCTCCAGGCGGTGGCCAGCAAGAACGACCACGACCACGCCTGGGGCAAGCTGGAGAAGCTGGGCATCAGCGAGTACTTCGTCCTGCCGCACATCGGCTGGGGCCCGAAGTCCGAGTCGGTGCGGTCGATCGCGGACGGGCTCGCCTTCGCTCCCAGGACGATCGCGTTCATCGACGACCAGCCCGCCGAGCGGGCCGAGGTCGCCTACCACCTTCCGGACGTGCGGTGCTACTCCGCGGACCAGGTGGCGTCGCTGGCGTCGCTGCCCGAGTTCAGTCCGCCGGTGTCGACGGTGGACTCGCGCCGCCGGCGCCGGATGTACCAGGCCGGCTTCCGCCGCGAGGCGGAGCGGGCCGGATTCACCGGCCCGGACGAGGACTTCCTCCGCTCGCTGGACCTGGTCATGACCATCGGGCGGGCCACCGACGAGGAACTGACGCGGGTGGAGGAACTCACCCTGCGGACCAGCCAGATGAACGCGACCGGGGTGCACTACCCGGACGCGGCGCTGCGGGCCCTGATGTCCGACCCGGAGCACGAGGTGCTGGTCGTCACGATGGCCGACCGCTTCGGCCCGCACGGCGCCGTCGGGGTGCTGCTGCTGGAGAAGCGGCCGGAGGTGTGGCGCCTCAAGCTCCTCGCCACCTCCTGCCGGGTGGTCTCGTTCGGGGCGGGTGCCGCGATCCTGCGCTGGCTGATCGACCAGGCGGCCTCGGCCGGGGTCCACCTGGCGGCGGACTTCCGCGCCACCGACCGGAACCGGATGATGGAGGTGGCGTACCGGTTCGCCGGTTTCACCGACCAGGCGTGCGCCTGCACGGCGGGCCTGTCCGCCGCGACCGGCGACGACATCCAGTGCCTGCACCTGGAACCGGCCCCGCAGGAGCCGCCGACCACGCTGCGGCTGTCGGCTCCGACCCTCGCCGGCTGAGCACCGGCCCCAGGACGGCCGGACCTCGGCCACCACGCGGCCGCCGGGCCGCGGAACACACACCCCCGATGTGTTCCGCGGCCCGGCGGCCATCGCGTCGTCCGGCGCTCCCGGCGTTTCAGGCCCTCCCGGCCGGCCCGCCCCGGTGCGGCCTCTCAGGCCACGCCCGCCCGGTCGGGGCGGTCCACCCCGCCCTGACGGGCCGTACGGGCCCCGGCTCCGGCCGGCGTCTCCGGGCCGTGGGCGCGCTCCTGCTCCAGGAAGGAGAGGAAGTCGTCGACCATACGACTGCCCAGGCGGACGAGGTCCCGCTGGTCCTGCTCGGGCCAAGACGCGAACGCCTGGGACAGCCAGCTGAACACCACCGCCCGGTACCGGGTGCTCAGTTCGGCGCCCTGGGGCGTGAGTCCGATGAGCCGGGCACGCCGGTCCTGCGGATCCACGACCCGCTCCACCAGGCCCTTGCGCTCCAGGCGCTGGACGTGGCGGGTGACGTGCGGGCCCTCGACCCGCATCTCGGCGGCGATCTCGCCGATCCGGCGCGGCTCGCCGGCGGACTGGAGGACACCGAGGACCTGGAGGGCGGGCCGTTCCAGGGACACCTCCGCGAGGTGGGTCGCCCGCTCGTGCAGCCAGCCGCTGTTCAGGGCGGAGCCCAGCTGGGCGAGTTTGGGCGCGAGGGCGAACAGGCCCTCCACATCGTCGTCGCTCATGGCTCTTGCATCCTTCCAGATAGATACCTAAGGTAGGTAATGAACTTGCAGGGGCCGTGCACTGCTCGCGGACTGCCTACCTCAGTTAGCTATTTTATCGAAAGGAGATCCGGCATGTCTCGAACGACTCAACTATCCACCGTGCCGAACGCGTCCCCGGCCGAAGGCTCGCCGCCCCAGCGGCGGCAGGGGCTGGTCGTCCTCGCGCTGTCCATCGCCGCGTCCACCGCGTCGATCCAGCAGAGCGCGGTCATCCCGCTCCTCCCGCGGCTCCAGGAGTCCCTGCACGCGACCGTCACCTCCGTCGCCTGGGCCCTGACGGTGAGTCTGCTCTGCGGCGCGATCGCCACGCCGCTCTTCGGCCGCTTCGGCGACATGTACGGCCGGCGGAAGATGCTTCTGCTGACCCTCGGCTTACTGGTCGCCGGTTCGGTGGTCGGCGCCCTGTCGACCTCGATCGTCACCCTCATGATCGCCCGCGTGCTCCAGGGCATCTCGGCGGCGACCGTACCGCTGTCCATCGGCGCCGTCCGGGACCTGCTGCCACGCGAGAAGATGGCCACCGGGATCGGCATCCTCAGCGCCACCATGGGCATCGGTGTCGGCCTCGGAATGATCATCAGCGGTCTGATCGCCCAGTACACCAGCGGCTACAAGCTGGTCTTCTGGATCATCACCGGCCTCGCGGTCATGGCCACCCTGCTCGTCGCCGTGGCCGTCCACGACGTGACCCCGCCGCCCGGCGGCCAGCCCGACGTGCCGGGCGCCGTCCTGCTCGGCGGCACCCTGGTGTGCATCCTGCTCGCCGTGAGCCAGGGCCGCTCCTGGGGCTGGACCTCCGGCGGGGTCATCGGACTCCTGGTCGGCGCGGTGGTGCTCGGCGTGGCCTGGGTCATGGTCGAGCGGCGGTCCGCCAGCCCGCTGGTCGACATCGGCATGCTGACCCACCGCGGCACCATCGGGGCCAGCCTGGCCTCGTTCATGCTCGGCTTCGCGCTCTACGCGGGCTTCACACTGCTCCCCGGCTTCGTCCAGACGCCGCCGAAGGCGGGCTACGGGTTCGGCGCCTCCGTCCTGATGGCCGGCGTCTACCTGCTGCCGACCACGCTGCTCCTGCTCGTCATCTCGCTGTACGCCGGCCGACTGGTGCGCCGCACCTCGGCGGCCGCGATGGTCGCGACCGGCTCGGCGGTGGCCATGCTGTCCAACCTCTGGCTGATCATGCGCCACGACCACCCGTACGACATCTACGTGGCCACCGCCCTGCTCGGCGTCGGCGTCGGCCTGTCCTTCTCCGCCCTCGGGACGATGGCCGTGGAGCACGTGGACCCGGACAAGACCGCCGTGGCCAGCGCCGTGAACAGCCTCGTCCGGCTGGTCGGCGGAGGGGTGGCCGCCGCCCTCACCTCGGCGATCCTGAGCTCGGACACCATCAAGGGCACCAAGATCGCGAGCGTCCACGCCTACCAGGTCAGCTTCACCATCGCCGCGGTCTCGGTCGGCCTCGCGGCGCTCTGCGCCGGCTACTTCGGCTGGATGAACAAGCGGACGGTGGCACCGATCGGCGAGGAGTGACCGCCGCCACCGGAGTCGTCCAACGGGTCGTGGGGACACGCGGCCCGTTGCCGGCTGCGCCTGTTCTTGAGTTCGTCGAGGTCGCACAGGAAGGGGTCAGGGCCATGTCGGGGCAGATCGCGGGATTCACCGGGCGAGCTCTTGTCGGGGCCGCGCGGACGGGAGGCGGGTCGTGGCGCACGTCGGTGACGTCCGGCCTGCTCCGCGCCCGCAGGCTGTGGGCCGGCGTGGTCGCCCGGGCCCTGCCGTACCGGCGCCGGCCGTCGGCCGACGGGCACAGCTCGATCGACGGGCTGGTCACCGGCACCCATGGCGCCCCGCTCGCGGACGCCGTACTGACGGTGGTCGACGGCGTCGGCCGGGAGCTGGCCCGGTCCAGGTCCGGGCGGCACGGCGGCTGCCGGCTCCCGGTGCCCGGCCCCGGGGACTACCTCGTGGTGGCCGCCGCCCGGGGGCACCAGCCACGCGCGCTGTCGGTGACCGTGGCGGAACGGTGTACCGAGCTCTCGCTCTGCCTGACGGCGTCGTCGAGCATCGCCGGCGTCGTCGAGGACGACACGCTGCGCATGCCGCTGGCCGACGCCCAGGTCGTCCTCACCGACGTCGACGGCTCGGTGGTCGGCTCCCGGATCACCTCGGTGGACGGCACGTACAGCTTCCCCGGCGTCCCGCCGGCCTCGTACACGCTGGCGGTGACGCACGACCGGCACACGCCGGCGGCCCGGGAGGTGACGGTGACCGCGGAGTGCCGGACCGCCGCCGTGGACGTCGCCCTGGCGCACCGGCTGCTGCAACTCGACGGCACGGTACGGGACCGGCACGACGCCCCGGTGGCGGGCGCGCGGGTCACGCTCACGGACCGCGGCCGGCTCGCACGCGAGATGTACAGCGACGCCGCCGGCCGTTTCCACTTCCAGTCGCTCCCCATCGGGCAGTACCGCCTGACCGTGGTCGGCCTCCTGGGCGAGTGGGCCGAGCTCGAAGTGACGCTCCACAGGGATCGGCATCAACTGGACCTGCGGCTCGATCAAACGTGAGAGCGCATGTGATTTGTACTCTTCTTGACAGGTTCGCGGTAGCGGTCTTGGATAGGTGAGGTTGGCCTTCCGGCCTGCCTGACAGGGGAGCGTTCGGGCTCGAAGGCCCGGAAAGCTCTCGGCGAGTCGAACGGGGGTCTGGCGGTGGTGGCGATCGCTGCGCCTTTCGGCCGGGATTCGGCCCCGATCATTCTGAAGTCGACCCGAAGACTCGCGAACTTCATCTGAGTGCGGGCCGCCAGTTCCAGCACGCCGGTCAGGCTGCGAAGGATCCTGCGGCTTCCGCGTGCGCACGCCTCGCCGGATGTTCGTCCGGCCCCGTGCGGAGTGTGATCCAGTGCACACATGACGTTGAATCTCGGGGGAGTTCACGATGGAGTTGCTCGAGCGTGAGGCGGAGATATCCGCCGTCGACGGATGCCTTTCGCACTGCCGGCACGGGAACGGCCGGATTCTCCTGGTGGAGGGGTTCGCCGCCACCGGGAGATCGGAGCTGCTGCGCGCCGCCGTCGCGCGGGCGCGGCAGGCCGAGTTCACCCTGCTGACCGCGTCCGCCTCGCGGCCGGCCCGGGACGTCCCGCTGGGCGTCGTGCGGCAGTTGCTGGAGAGCCTGCCGCGCACCGCCGACCAGCAGGTCCGCAGCCTCAGCCAACGGATCAAGCAGTTCCAGACCGCCGCCCGGGACACGCCGGGCGAAGCCGACGCGGGGCTGCTGGCGGACTTCATCGATCTGGTGACGGAGCTGACCGAACGGGCGCCGCTGCTGCTCGTGGTGGACGACCTGCACGAGGCCGACGGACTTTCGCTGCAGTATGTGCTGCACCTGGCCCCGAGGATCCAGTACAGGCCCGCACTTCTGGTGCTGAGTCAGCTGTCCGCCGCCGTTCCGGAGGACCAGTTCTTCCAGACCGAACTCAAGCGGCAGCCGCACTGTCAGTCCATTCGGATCCGGCCCCTCTCGCATTCCGGGGTCGCCCGCCTGCTCGCGGCCCGGCTGCCCGTCGCGGACGCCACGCGAATGGCCCCCGATGTGTACGAACTCAGCGGCGGAAACCCGCTCCTGGTCCAGGCCGTACTGGAGGACAGCCAGATGTCGGCCGTTCCGCCGGGGGACGAGGCGGGACCGGCCGGGGCCTTCGAAGTGGGCGAGGAATACCGCCAGGCCGTGATCGCCTGCCTGCAACGCGGAGAACCCATGGCGGCGGTCGTCGCCCACGCCCTCGCCGTGCTCCAGGAATCGCAGTCCGAGTACATGGCGGCCGAACTGCTGGGCATGGAAGAGGATTTACTGGGCCGTCTGAAATTCGTCCTGACGCGCAGCGGTGTGCTGGCCGTGAACGGCTTTCGGCACCCGGTCGCCCAGTCGGCGGCGGCGGGACTCCTGCCGCCCGAGGAGACCGCGGAGCTCCACCGCCGCGCCGCCGACCTCCTGCACGCGAACGGGAAGGCACCGGCCAAGATCGCGAGGCACCTGGTCGCGGGAGGCCACACCAAGGCGCCCTGGGCCGTCGGCGTCCTTCAGGAGGCGGCCGAGCAGGCCATGCAGGGCGACGACACCGAACTGGCCAAGAAACACCTGGAGTTCGCCGGCCTCCTCTGTACCGACGATGAACAGCGCAAGGCCATCGCCCTGGCCCTCGCCCGGGCGGACTGGCGGCGCGACCCGGCCAGCGCCCTGCAGCACCTCGAGGAACTCGCCGGGGCCCTGCGGGAGGACGAGCTCGACCTCGGCCAGGCGCTGCAGGTCGTCCGGGCGCTCATCCGGCACGGGATCCTCAGTGAGGTGGGCGCGGCACTGGAGCAGCTCGCCCGGCTGGCCGGGGACGAGAGCGATCCGGTCGTCCTGGAGGACTACCTCGCCTTCCGGGCCTGGCTCTCGTGTACCTACCCGGCCCTGGCGGGCCGGGGGATCACCTCGTCGCCCGGTGCCGAGCCGGGCGGCCCGGGGTCGCGCTGGTGCCCGGCGTTCGGCGCGACCAATCCCCTGGCGAGGGCAGCGATGCTGCTCGACGCCGTGCTCTCCGGCTCCTCGTCGAAGGACACCATCGACGAGGTCGAACAGGCCCTCCGGCCGCTCCAGTTGAGTGACACGACACTCGAACCGCTGGGCACCGCCCTCACCGCGCTCCTGTACGCGGACCGGGTCGAGGAGGCGGGGGCCTGGTGCGCCGGCCTGCTGGCCGAGGCGGCCAAGCGGGGGATCCCGGCATGGGAAGCGGTGCTGGCCTCCGTGATGGCGGAGGTGTCGCTCCGGCAGGGAGCGCTCCCACGCGCCGAGAAGTTCGCGCGATCGGCCCTCTCCCTGGTATCGGCCAGGAGCTGGGGCCTGGCGATCGGATCGCCCAGGGCGTCCCTGCTGAGCGCCGTCCTGGAGCGCGGGGACTTCCGGACGGCCAACTCCCTCGTCAACGAGCGGGTGCCGGAGGCCATGCACGACACCCGGGCCGGGCTCCAGTACCGCCAGGCCGTGGGTCAGTTCTTCCTGGAGACGCAGCGCCCGCACGCGGCCCTGCGGGAGTTCAGGGCCTGCGGTGCACAGATGCGCGAATGGAACCTGGACCACCCGCTGTTCGTCGCCTGGCGCAGCGGAGCGGCCCGTGCGCTGATCGAACTGGGGCGCCCGGACGAGGCCCGCGTGCTCCTGGAGGAGCAGCTGGGGCTGCTCGGGCCCGAGAACCGGCGCACGCGTGGGCAGACGTTCCGGATCCTCGCGGCGGCGACCCCTCCCGCCGGTCGCGGGGAGCTGCTCTCCCGGGCGGTCGAGCAACTGGAAGGGGCCTCGGACGACCTGGAACTGGCCAAGGCGATGATCGCGCTGAGCGGGGTCTGCGCGGAAGCCGGAATCCCGGACCGTACGGCGGAGGCGCTGTCCGAGCAGGCGCTGCGCCTGGCGCGCGCCTGTGGTGCCCAGCCCCTCGTCGACCGCCTGGCGCCCGACCGGCCGGCGGCGGGGGCCGAACGGGCCGGGGCGGCGGGAGATCCGGCCTCCGGGCACGGCGCCCTGGACGTCGACGGTCTGAGCGAGGCGGAGCGTCGTGTCGCCGCTCTCGTGGTCGAGGGGCAGAGCAACCAGGAGGTGTCGGAGCACCTGTTCGTCACCGTGAGCACGGTGGAACAGCACCTGACCAGCGTCTACCGAAAGCTCAAGGTGCGCGGTCGCAACCAGCTGCGCACCGTCTACCGGGATGCGCTGGCGGCCGAGCGGAACGCCGGCCGTTTTCACCGGGACGCGAGGCTGAGGGCGGCCGGCACCGCGGTGTGACGGGGCGCGGGTGGGCTCGGGGGTGGGCTTGGGGTGGGCTCGGGGGTGGGTGGCTCGAATCCGTGTGTGAGTGGCGAACGGGCTGGCCAGTCTCGGGATTTGCGGGTTTCGGAGCCGTCTGACGGCCGTTCGGGAGGGTCAAAACGCGCTAGCTTGGCGGCATGGATGTGACCACGACACAAGCAACGGTGAAGTTCGACGCCAAGGTGGTCGCGGCCGCCTCCACCACGGTGGTGCTCTGGGCCTCCGCCTTCGTCGCGATCCGGGACGCGGGCGGGGCGTTCGGGCCGGGGGCGCTGGCGCTGGGGCGGCTGCTGACCGGGGCGGTGGCGCTGCTGGCGCTGCTGCTGGTGCGCGGGGAGGGGCTGCCGCCGCGGGCCGCCTGGCCGGGGATCCTGACCTCGGGGGTGCTCTGGTTCGGGGTCTACATGGTCGTGCTCAACTGGGGGGAGAAGGAGGTCGACGCGGGGACCGCCGCGATGGTGGTCAACATCGGGCCGGTGCTGATCGCGCTGCTCGGCGGCTGGCTGCTCAAGGAGGGCTTCCCCCGCAGCCTGATGGCGGGCATGGCGGTCTCGTTCGCGGGCGCGATCGTGGTCGGGGTCTCCTCGTCCGGCGGCGGCGGCAGTTCGGTCCTCGGGATCGTGCTGTGCGTGCTGGCGGCGGCGGCCTACGCCTCGGGCGTGGTGAGCCAGAAGCCGGCCCTGAAGCACGCCTCGCCGCTGCAGACGACCGCGTGGGGCTGCACGGTCGGCGCGGTGGCCTGCCTGCCGTTCGGCCCGCAGTTGCTGGACCAGGTCGGGCACGCGCCGCTGCGGGCGATCCTGGGCATGGTCTACCTCGGGCTGTTCCCGACCGCGCTGGCCTTCACCACCTGGGCCTACGCGCTCTCCCGCACCACCGCCGGGAGGATGGGCGCGACCACGTACGCGGTGCCGGCCCTGGTGGTCCTGATGTCCTGGGCCGTCCTCGGCGAGGTGCCCGGCTGGCTGACGCTGCTCGGTGGGGTGCTCTGCCTGGGCGGCGTGGCGGTCTCCCGGCGTCGCTGACCGCGCCGCTCCCGGCGCCGCAGACCGCGCCGCTGACGAAATGCCCTGCTAGAGCACCAGGGTGGTCTCGCTGCGGCCCAGCAGGTAGCCCAGGTGCAGCCGGTTCTTGGCGCCCAGGCCGTCCTTGATGGCGGCGACGTGCGCCTGGAGGGAACGCTCGCTGATGCCCATCCGGCGGGCGATCACCTTGTCCGAGTGCCCCTCCACCAGGAGCCGCCGGATCGACTCGCGGATCGCCGGCACCACCTCGGGTGCGGCCTGGGCGGCGTGGATGGGGATGAACGGGAACGGCTCGGCCCGGTCCCAGGAGCGCTCGAAGACGTCGCTGAGGAAGCGCACCACGGACGGCTCGGTGATCATCGAGGCCGCCGTCCGGTCGTCGTTGGCGGAGATGAACGCGGTGCTGCGGTCGATCACGATCAGCCGGTCGAAGAACTCGGCCAGGGTGCGCACCTGGACGCCGTGGTCGGTCACCGTGCGGACGTAGTTCTTGGTGGCCTCGTCGAACCGCGTGGTGTGCTGGTAGAGGGTGCGCATGGCCACCCCGCCGGCGATCTGGCGGCGCACCGACTCCAGCGCCTCGTCGAGGACCAGGCCGGGCCTGGGGCCGTCCGGCTGAGCGGTGAGGATCTCCCGCTCGGCGTCCTCCAGGGCGGTCTGGATGGTCCGGTTGATCTCCGGCAGCCCGTGCAGGTGCACCACCCCCTGCGCGGCGGGCTCCCCGGCCGCCGGCGGGGCCTCCTTCTCCTGGCTCTGCTGCTTGGCCAACTGGGCCAGAGCGAGCTTCAGGGCGGCCTCGACCAGGTTGTCGCCGAGGTCCTGACCATGTGCCGCCACCTCGGGTGCTAAGGCCCCGTCAGCCTGGCTCTGCGCGTCCGATTTGTCCGATCCTGCCCGCATTTAGACCCCTCGGTTAACTGCAATGCGAAGACCCGAACCATCTTAGGACTGGAGCCGTGAACCCAGCCAGAGGAAGGTTGGTTGTGCGGGCGGCGGAACTCCCCGGGGAACACGAGGGAATCCCGCCGCATCACCCTAACTCGACGATCGTGCAAGCGAATTGAGTCTCACTCGGGTCCTGCTCGCGACGCAGCGCGATGAATTCCCGGAATTGACGCCTAATCGGCGCTTTCCGAAAAACCTTTCCCGATCAAAAGCTTTCACGAAAGAGGTCTGCCATGCGCCAGTACGCCTCCGTCCGGATCATCGCCCCGATCGTCCTCCTGCTGGCCCCGGTGGCCGGTGTGTTCGCCGGAACCTCGCTGCTGCACGGCACCCCCGCGGTGGCGGTGCAGAACCGCGCCGACGTGGGCTGGAACAACCCCCCGGCCACCCCCACCCCCACCCCGGTGCCCGCCTCCTGACGCTCCCGCCGACCTTCCCGGCCCAGCGCCGCCAGACCCGAAGAGAGCAGCCGTCTGCCATGTCCGACTCACCGTGGTTCGTCTCCCGCCCCACCGACAGCCGGGCCCCGTACCGGGTCTACTGCTTTCCGCACGCCGGCGGCAACGCCCGTTCGTTCCTGAGCTGGCAGCAGCACCTGGCAGGCGATGCCGAACTGGTCGGCGTCTGCGCCCCCGGGCGCGGCCTGCGTCTGGACGAGCCGAGCCCGGCCGGCATCGCCGAACTGGCCGAGGGCGCCGCCCGGGCCGTCGCCGCCGACGCGGACCGTCCGTTCCTGCTCTTCGGCCACAGCTTCGGCGCCGTGCTCGCCTTCGAGACGGCCCGCCGACTGCGCGAACTCCCTTTGCTGAGGCACCTGGTGGCCTCCGGATGCGCCGCCCCGAGGCTGCTGCCGAGCGAGCGGGTGCGGCAGACGGCCGCACTGCGCGGCCAGGAGTTCACCGAGGCCGTCGCCTTCTTCGGCGGCCTGCCGCCCGAGGTGCTCGCCGAGCCCGAACTGCAGGACCTGCTGCTGCCGGGCCTGCGGGCCGACTTCCACCTGGTCTCCGGCTACCGCTACCGGCCGGCCGAGCCGCTGTCGATCGGCATCTCGCTGGTCAACGGCCGCGAGGACCCGCACGTGGGGCCGTCCGAACTGCGCCACTGGGAGCACGAGTCCGTGCTGCCGCTGCGCTACCACTGGGCCGACGGCGGCCACTTCTACTTCGGCCCCGACCCGGCGCCCGCGGTCGATCTGCTGCGCTCACTCGTTCGTGCGGATTCCGGTGCGCCGAGCGCGCGGGAGGAACACGTCGAACTTATCTAGTTGTGCCGCCGGAACCACGGGTAGTGACCCGTCCGGAACCGCAGCCGGGGAAACCCCCGCAACTCGCGTCACAACAGAGAGGATCCTGCGATGCAGTCGGCAGCCGCAGACCAGTACGACCGCGCCCGGGCATTCCGGGAACTCCACGAGCGGTCCGCCGCCTTCGTGATTCCGAACCCCTGGGACGCCGGATCCGCCAGGCTGCTGGCCGGCCTCGGCTTCCCGGCGCTGGCGACCACCAGCGGGGGCCTGGCCTTCTCGCTGGGCCGCCCCGACGGCGACAACCGGGTGAGCCGGAGCGAGGCCCTGGCCAACGCGGCGGACATCGTGGCCGCCACCCCGCTGCCGGTCGCCGCCGACCTCGAGAGCGGCTACGGGCCGAACCCCGAGGACGTCGCCGAGACCATCCGGCTGGCCGCCCGGGCGGGTCTGGTGGGCGGTTCGATCGAGGACGCCACCGGGGACCGGCACGCGCCCGTGCTGGAGCCGGCGGCGGCCGCGGACCGGGTCCGGGCGGCGGTCGAGGCCGCGCGCTCGCTCGACTTCCCCTTCACGGTCACGGCGCGGGCGGAGAACTTCCTCTACGGCCGCCCGGACCTCAAGGACACGGTCGCGCGGCTGCAGGCGTACCAGGAGGCCGGCGCGGACGTGCTCTACGCCCCGGGCCTGCCGGACGCCGACGCGGTGCGCACGGTCTGCGCCGAACTGGACCGCCCCGTCAACGTGCTGGCCGCGGCCGGCGGCCTGAGCCTGTCGGTCGCGCAGCTGGCCGAGCTCGGCGTGCGGCGGATCAGCCTGGGATCCGCCCTGGTCCGCGCCGCGCTGGGCGGGCTGCTGGCCGCGGCGCAGGAGGTGCGCACCACCGGGACCTTCGGGTTCGCGGCGCGGGCGCTGCCGTACGCCAGGGCCAACGAGATCTTCGCCGAGCCCTTCGACATCCATCGACCCCCGAAGGAAGAGACGTCATGAGTGTCCTGCAGGCCCCCCGGTACGTCCTGGGGGAGGAGGAGCTGGACCACACCGAGGTCGAGTGCCTGGCCGAACGGGCCGCCGAGCTGAAGATGGTGCCCAAGGCCGCGCTCTGGGGCTGGGGGTCGGTGCGCCGCACCGGCCGCGGCCTGGCGGAGCTCGCGATCGACAGCGGCACCGCCACGCTGCGGGCGGCGGGGGTGGACCCGGCCGAGGTGGACGCGCTGATCCTGTGCTCCACCCGGTTCCCGGGCGGGCCGCGCACCCACGGCCGGTTCGTGGAGCGGATCCTGACCGGGACCGGCCTCGAGCGCGCGGCCTTCCTCGGGATCACGCTGAACCGCTGCACCAACCTGCTCGTCGCCCTCGACACCGCGAACGCCCTGGTGGCGGCCGGCCGGCACCGCCGGATCCTGGTCGTCACCACGGACCGGATCGAGGACGAGAAGGAGCGGATGGAGAGCTTCGCGCTCTTCAGCGACGGGGCGGCGAGCTGCCTGGTCTCGGCCCCGACCACTGCTGAGGCCACGGCCGGTAGTGGGCTCGGAGCCCACTACCGGATCCGGTCCACCGCGAGCGCCCAGGAGGCGGCCGCGCTGGACTGGTCGCACGAGATCAGCGCCGACCTGGCCCGGGAGGCCAACGGGCGCCTGCTGGCGCCGCTCGGCCTGGAGGCCGACCAGGTGGACGGGCTCCTGCACGCCAACCTGTTCCTGCCGCTGGTCACCATGAAGGAGCGCCAGGCCGGCTTCACCGCCCGCCAGCTGTACACCGCGAACATCACCCGGTTCGGGCACTGCTTCGCCGCGGACCCGCTGATCAACCTGGCCGACCAGGAACGCGCCGGACAGCTGCGCGACGGCGGCCACTACCTGGCCGCGGTCAGCGTGCCGGGCTCGCGGGTCGCCGTCCTGCTCCAGCGCGACGGCGGCTGACGGCCCGTCCGCCGGCCCGCCCGTCGCGCCACCCCTCCCCAGAACCCCCTCCCGCCGCGCTGCCCGCCCGTGGGTCGCCCCGGCGCGCCCTGCCACGCCACCGCCCGAGCCACCGTCCGATGGAGTGCCCGTGTACGCCCACCAGACCCACGATCTCGACGACCTGACCACCTCGCTGCCCGCCGGCGGCTTCGAGTTCAGCCCCACCGCGCAGGCCGAGGCCGAAGCGGTGCTGGCCGCCGGCCCGGCCGTCACCTACCACCGGCTGCTCGCCGACCAGGAGTCCCAGACCACCCTGCTGGTGGCCCGCCGGGTGCTGGCCGCCTTCCTCGCCGCCCAGGACCCCGGCACCGAGCACCCCGGCGCCGGGCCGATCGCCACCGAGGACCCCGGCGCCGAGGCGCTCACGGCCCTGGTGGCCGACGCCCGGGCGGAGTTCGCCCCGACGGCGGCCCGGCTGACCGCCACGCCCGCCGACCGGGCCGTCGCGCTGCGCGGCCGGGCCCCGGTCGGGCTGCTGGCCGGCTGCTGGCTGGACACCGTCTCGCAGCCCGCCACCCAGCCCGCCCTGGTGGTGAACCGGCTCTACGCCCAGTACTTCGCGCTCAAGGGCGAGGGCCGCCCCCAGCACTCCGTCCAGCAGCGGCGCCGCCGCGCGCTGGAGGACGCCGGGGTGCTGCTGCCGCGGCAGGAGGAGCCGGACTTCCTCCTCCGGGCCCAGGCCCGCCCGCTGGCCGCCCTGCACGGCGCCTTCCTGCTGGCCCTGTCCCGGCTGCCCGCCGCCTTCCTGCCGGAGGTGGTCGGCGTCCAGTACGCCTTCCACGCGCTCGGCCTGGACGACCTGCTGAACGGCACCGGGCCGACGCTCGCGGTCGACGAGCTGCTCGCCGAGTACCTGGAGCTGACCGAACGCTCGGAGACCGGGGCGCAGGACCGCCGGCGACTGGCCGCAGCCGTCCGGCTGGTGGTCCGGATCGAGCGCGAGCAGCTCGCCATGCTGGCCGAACTGGTCTCCTACCGGGCCGGGTTGTCGCTGGACGCGCGGGCCGCCGAGATCGTCGAGCGGCACCGCCCGTACGCCGGACGCCAGCACAAGGGCGTCAAGATCGGCGGCGAGCTGCTCTCCGAGACCTTCGCCGACCCGGAGTTCGACCTCGACGCCTTCATGGCCGGGTTCCGCGACTCCCGCCAGCTGCGCCCGCTGAAGCGCGGCGGCTGCCCGTTCACCCGGGCGGTCAAGTTCGGCGGCCCGATGTTCGGCATCTTCGACGAGGCCGAGGCCGGCGTCTTCAAGGAGTGGGCCGAGGCGGTCGCCGCCGGCGAGCCGGCCGGTGCGCCGCTGCGGCCCGACACCAGCGGCGACGAGCAGGCCGCGCACTGGCAGCGGGCCGTGCTCGCCACCGCGCCGCAGGACGTGCGGTTCGCCGAGGCGTCCCCCGCCGACGACCGTGAGTTCTTCCACCGGCTGGTCAACATCGAGCTGTTCCCCAACACCCTGCCCCTGGCCGCGCGGACTGCCGAGGAGGGCCTGGAGCGGGCCGAACTGCTCTTCCGCCACGGCGCCGGCGGCCGGTACACCGACGCCAGCTGGTTCGACTACACCCCCGAGGCGCTGCTGGAGCGGGTGGACCGGATCTACTGGGACAAGCTGGTCGGCCCCTACCGCGCCCTCCAGGAGGTGCCGGACCGCGAGGAGGTGATCTTCCACCAGAAGACCTTCGCCCTCGGCAGCCTGATCGACGGCACCTGGGCCTACCGGATCGGCAACCACGGCCGCTACCACCGGCAGAGCGACGCGATGCTCTTCTCCATCTACGCCGACGAGATGGGCCGCGGCGAGCTCGCCAAGAACCACATCACCCTGATCCGCCAGGTGCTGGCCAGCATGGACGTCCACCTGCCGCACATCCGCTCGGCGGAGTTCCTCGACCAGGGCGAACTGCCGGACGAGCTCTACCGGTTCTCGATCCACCAGATCTGCCTGGCGCTGTTCCCGGACCGGCTGCACAGCGAGATCCTCGGCTACAACCTCGGGATCGAGATGTTCGGGCTCGGCGAGATGCGCCTGCACGAGGTGCAGAAGCTGCGCCGCTACAACCTGGACACCGGCTACGAGGAAGCGCACCTGTCGATCGACAACTTCTCGGCCGGCCACGCCCGCCAGTCCGCCGAGATCATCGTCTCCCACCTGGACGGGGTGCGCCGGGAGGTGGGCGAGGCGGCCGTACGGCGCGAATGGCGCCGGATCTGGCGCGGCTACGCCTCCTTCGCCTGGTTCGTGGAGCACCAGCTGGTCAACTCGCTGGCCACCGAGGCCGACACCGCCGACGACCTGGTCATCTGAGGAGCCCGCCATGACCCCCGCCATCACCCCCACGGCCTTCGACCCGGAGATCCTCCGGCTGCCCTTCTACACCGACGAGCACCGCGACCGCGCCCGGCGACTGGCCCTGTGGTGCGAGGAGCGCGCCCCGCTCTGGACCGAACTGCGCACCGACGGCCCCGACAAGGCCGTGCGCCGGGCGCTGGCCGCGCTCGGCGAGGCCGGCTGGCTGGCCTTCCTGGACGACGGGGAGCCCGGCACGGACGGCGACCACCGCTCCATCTGCCTGGCCCGCGAGGCGCTCGCCTACGCCGAGGACCTGGCCGACTTCGCCTTCGCGATCCAGGTGCTCTCGGCCACCCCGATCCTGCGGCACGGCAGCCCCGAGCAGCGGCGGCGCTACCTGCCGGGCCTGGCGGCCGGCACCCTGGTCGGCGCCTTCGCGATCTCCGAGGAGCAGGCCGGCTCGGACGTCGCCGCAGTGGCGCTGACCGCCGAACGGGACGGCGAGGAGTACGTCCTCAACGGCGGCAAGGCGTGGATCGCCAACGGCACGCTGGCGGACGTGCTCTGCGTGATCGCCCGGACGGGGGAGGGACCGGGGCCGCTGGGGCTGACCGCCTTCCTGGTCCCCGGTGACACCCCGGGCCTGCGGGTGCGCGAACCGATCGACGCGATCGCGCCCCGCCCCTTCGCCCACCTGGTGTTCGAGGACTGCCGGGTGCCCGCCGACGCGGTGCTCGGGCGGCCCGGGCGCGGCTTCGTGGTGGCGATGGACCTGCTGGAGCGGGCCCGGATGACGGTGGGCGCGGCCGCGCTCGGCTTCGCCCGCCGGGCCGCCGACGCGGCCCAGGCCCGGGCCCGGCAGCGCGCCATCTACGGCGGGGTGCTGTTCGACCTGCCCACGGTCAAATTCGACCTGGCCGCCATGGAGGTCGAGCTGAACGCCTCCGCGCTGCTGGTCGGTCGGGCCGCCTGGGAGATCGACCAGGGCCACCGGGGGTTCGGCAAGCATTCCAGCATCGCCAAGCTCCAGGCCACCGAGGCGGCCCAGCGGATCGTCGACCGGTGCGTGCAGCTGCACGGCGCGGCCGGGCTGGTCGCCGACAGCCTGCCCGAGCGCCTGTACCGCCAGATCAGGGCGCTGCGTGTCTACGAGGGCGCCTCCGAGGTTCAACAGCTGACCATCGCCGGTGCGCTGGACGCGCGCCGGGCCCGCTGACCCCCTGTCAAGGAGCGCGACTGCCATGCAGACCCCGACGAACCCGGTCGAGGCCGTCCGGCACCCCGACCCGTACCCGTACTACGCGCGGCTGACCGAGGAACGCCCGTTCGGCTGGGACGAGCAGCTGCAGGCCTGGGTGGCCGCCGACGCCGCCTCCGTCACCGCCGCGCTGTCGGCCGCCGAACTGCGGGTCCGCCCGCCGGCCGAGCCGGTGCCGACCGGGCTGCTCGGCACCGCCGCCGGCGAGGTCTTCGGCGACCTGGTCCGGATGACCGACGGCCCGGACCAGCAGCGCCTCAAGCAGGTGGTACTGGACGCGCTCGGCGAGGCCGAGCCGGCCGAGGCGGGCAAGCTGGCCGCCGAGCGGACCAGGCAGAGCCTGGAGCGGGCCGGCGGTCCCGTCGTAGAGGAGCTGATGTTCCAGGTGCCGGCCCGCGTGGTGGCCGCCCTGTGCGGCCTGGACGCCGGGCTGGAGCCGGAGGCGGCGCGGCTGGTGGGGGACTTCGTGCAGTGCATCCCCGCCGGTGCCACGGCGGAGCAGCAGCGGGCGGCCGCCGAGGCCGCGGCGCGGCTGCGGGAGCTGCTCGGTCCCGGCCTGACCGGTGCCGGGCCGACCGAGCCGACCGGCCTGCTGGCCGCGCTGGTCCGGGCGGCCGGTCGGCGGGACTGGCCGCGGACGGCGCCGCTGCTGGCCAACGCCGTGGGCTTCCTCTCGCAGACCTACGACGCGACGGCCGGTCTGATCGGCAACGCGCTGCTGGCGCTGCGCGAGCAGCCGCCCGGCGACCTGGCCGCGCTGGCCCGCGAGGTGGCCCGGCACGACGCGCCGATCCAGAACACCCGCCGGTTCGCGGCCGAGCCCTGGCGGTTCGGCGCGGCGACCGTGCAGCCCGGACAGGCCGTGCTGGTGGTGCTCGCCGCCGCCAACCGTGACCCCGCCGCCAACCCCGACCCGCACGCCTTCGACCCCGGGCGCCCCGCGCCCCGCTGCTTCACCTTCGGCGCGGGCCCGCACCGCTGCCCGGGCGCCGACCTCGCGGTGGCCGTCACCGCCGGTGTCCTGGACGAGCTGCTGGCCCACGGCTTCGACGCGGACGCGCTGCCCGTCCGGCCGCGCTACCGGGCCCTGGCGAACGCGCGCATCCCGCTGCTCTGAGCGGCCCGTACGACGTCGGCCGCACGACGTCGGCCGTACGACTTCGATCTTCGAACGCCACCGCCCTACCCCCGCACGACCACCTCCAGGAAGGACGAGACCGATGGCAGAGCAGCCGCGGCTGTGGATCCGGCACGAGGTCCGCGCCACCGAGCGCCGGGCTCCGCTGGTGCCCCAGGACGCACGCCGACTGGTGGAGCTGGGATTCCACCTGACCGTGGAGGAGTCCCCACAGCGGGTCTACCCGCTGGACGAGTACCTGGCCGTCGGCTGCCAGGGGGCCGAGGCCGGCTCCTGGATCGGGGCCCCCGAACCGGCGTACGTCCTCGGGCTCAAGGAACTCCCCGACCGGCCCGAGGAACTGATCCATCGTCACATCTTCTTCGGGCACGCCTACAAGGGCCAGCAGGGCGCTCGTGAGCTGCTCGCCAGGTTCGCCCGAGGCGGCGGCGAACTGCTCGACCTGGAGTACCTGGTGGACGACACCGGGCGCCGGCTGGCCGCCTTCGGCTACTGGGCCGGCTACGTCGGCGCGGCGCTCGGCGTGCTCCAGGCCCGCGGCCGGCTCACCGCGCCGCTGCGCCCGATGGCCAGGACCGAACTGGACCGGCGGCTGCGGGACTCGAGGTGCGACGGCGCCCCGGACGCGCTGGTGATCGGCGCGCTCGGCCGCTGCGGGCGCGGCGCGGTGGACGCGCTGGAGACGGCCGGGCTGGCCGCCACCTGCTGGGACCAGGCGGAGACCCGCGATCTGGACCGCGCCGCGCTGCTCCACCACGACCTCCTGGTCAACACCGTGCTGACGACCCGCCCGATCCCGCCGTTCCTGCGCCCCGCCGACCTCCCGGTCGCCGACCGGCGGCTGAGCCTGGCGGTCGACGTCACCTGCGACGTCACCTCCGACCTCAACGTGCTGCCGGTCTACCGCACCGTCACCGACTGGTCCGAGCCGGTGCGCCGCCTGCACCAGGACCCGCCGCTCGACCTGATCGCCATCGACAACCTGCCCTCGCTGCTGCCGGCCGAGGCCAGCCGGGCCTTCTCCGCCGAACTGGTCGCCCAACTGCGCACCCTGGCCGACCCGGCCGCGCCCTGGCGGCACTGCCGGGCCGACTTCCGGGCGGCCTGCCGCAGCCACGAACTGGAGGCCGTCCATGTCTGAGCCGTCCATAGCCGACCCGTCCACACCCGTACGCACGGTGCACTGGATCGGCACCGGGCTCTCCACCGGCCGCAGCGGCCTGGAACTGCTGCTGGAGCACGGCGCCCGCGTCGTGCTCTGGGGCCGGACGGCGGCCAAGGCCGAACGGTGCCTCGCGGACCGGGGCCTGGCCGGCCGGGCCGGGGCCCGCGCCTTCGACGCGGCAGCTTTGGCCGCCGAGCTGACCCCCGGCGACGTGCTGGTCTCGATGCTCCCGGCCGCCCACCACCCCGAGCTGCTGCGTCTCGCGCTGGCGCACGGCGCCCACTTCGCCTGCTCCAGCTACGTCTCGCCGGAGCTGGCCGAACTGGCCGCCACGGCCGGGCGGACCGTGGTGCTCACCGAGGCGGGCCTGGACCCGGGCATCGACCACCTGATGGCTCACCGTCTGGTCGAACTCGGCCGCGCCGCCGCCGGAGAGGCCGTCAGCACCGCCGACTTCACCTCTTACTGCGGCGGACTGCCCGCCGAGCTCAACGAGTTCCGCTACCGCTTCAGCTGGGCCCCGCTCGGCGTGCTCAACGCGCTGCGCTCGCCCGCCCGTTACCTGCACGACTGGCGGGTGCGCACCGCGCCGCGCCCCTGGCAGGAGACCACCGAGCACCCGCTGGCCGGCGAGCGGTTCGAGGTGTACCCCAACCGCGACAGCCTGCCCTTCGCCGAGCAGTACGGCTTCCCGCCGCACTGGCGCAAGCGCTCCTTCGTCCGCGGCACGCTGCGCCCGGCCGGCTGGCGGGCCGCCTGGTCCGAGGTCTTCGCCACCGTGGAGTCCGGCGACGACGGGCGGATCGCGGCCCTCGCGGGCGAGTTGGCCGAACGCCACCCGATGCGCGAGACGGACCGCGACCGCGTGGTCCTCGCCGTGGCGCTGGACCTGAGCTGGGCCGACGGCGCCTGGTCGGGCAGCTGCCTGCTCGACCTGCGCGGAGACGAGCGGGAGAGCGCCATGGCCCTGCTGGTCTCGCTGCCGCTGGCGTACGGCATCACCCGGATCCTCGACGGCGCGCTGGCCCCGGGCCTGCACCGGGCCGCCGAGAGCGCCCGGGAGGCCGAGCAGTGGCTGGACTTCCTGGCCGCGCGCGGCATCACCACCGAGCTGCGCACCACCGAGCTGCGCACCACCGAAACCACGACCCGAGGAGCACTGCTGTGACCGAGAGACGACCACAGGCCTTCGTCCTGACCGGGGCCTTCTGGGTGGTCTGCCGCAATCCGCGCTACCTGGAGGAGCTGGCGGCCCGCGGGCTGAAGATCCTGCTGATCACCCCGCGCGCCTGGCGCGAGCGCGCGCTCGCCGCCCAGGCCGACCCGACCGGGCCGGCCGCGCTGATCGACGAGATCGCCTTCGTGGACGGCGAGTTGAACCAGGATGGCTCGTTCACCGCGGGCGTGCTGGCCCGGGCCGCCGACTGGCGGGCGCGCTACCGCATCGTCGGCGCCTACGCCGTGGGCGAGACCCTGGTGGAGCCCACCGGGCTGCTGGCCGACGCCCTGGGTCTGCCCGGCCCGGGCCTGCGGGCCACCCGGGTCTGCCGCTCCAAGCCCTTGCAGCGCTGGTACCTGCCGGAGTTCGCACCGGCCGGCGCGGTGGTGCCGGCGGCCGAGCGGGCCGCCTTCGACCCGGCCTCGGTCACGTATCCGGTGGTGCTCAAGCCCGCTGCCCGGCACTCCAGTTCGGGCGTGGTGACGGTCGGCGACGCGCAGACGCTGGCCGCGCTGCTGGCCGACTACCCGGAGCACGAGACGCTGCTGGTGGAGCAGAAGGTGGTCGGCCAGGAGTACTCGGTGGAGAGCCTGGTCCAGGAGGGCAAGGTGATCTTCGCCTCCGTCACCCGCAAGGCCACCACCGAGTCGCACGCGGCCACCTTCGTCGAACTGTCCCACTCGGTGCCGAGCGCGCCGGAGCCGGTGGACCGGGCGCTGCTGGAGGCCAACGCCACCATGCTGGCCGCGCTCGACTTCGGCAGCGGGATCGCCCACGCCGAGTGGCGGGTGGACGCCGCCGGCCGCCCGGTGCTGATGGAGGTGGCCGCCCGCACCCCGGGCGACGGCCTGCTGGCCCTCTACCGGCTGGCCACCGGGGAGCCGCTGGAACCGGAGATCGTCCGGCTGGCGCTGGGCGAGCTGGCCGGCTACCCCGAGCCGCGCCGCTGGACCCGGCAGGTCTACCTGGAGCACCGGGAGGGGATCCTGGACGGCGTCCGGGTGGACTGGCCCGGCGTCCGGCCGGTCTGGCTGGGCGAGTCCGGGGTCTGGCCGGACCCGCCGGTCGGCGGCGCCGACGGGCCGGGGGAGCTGCGCGCGGTGCTGGTGCTCAAGGAGCGCGGCAGCCGGCTCGGCCCGCTGGAGAGCTCCGAGGACCGCGCGGTCTGCTTCCTGATCGACGCCCCGTCGCCCGAGGAGCTGGACGCGCTGGAGCAGCGGGTGCGCGCGGCGGTGACGATCGAGGTGCGCGATGTCGACTGACACCGCCGCCTCGGTACCGGTTGACCAGACGCAGGAGGTGGCGCAGGCGAAGGAGGTGGCGGCGCCGGCGGCCGAGGTGACCGTCTGGGCCACCTTCCGGGAGGCGCCGCTCGCGGTGAAGACCGTGCTGGCCGGCGTGCTGGTCAACCGGCTCAGCGGCTTCCTCAACGTCTTCCTGGTGCTCTTCCTCGGATCGAGGGGCTACTCCAAGCCGGAGACCGTGCTGGCGCTGGGTGTGTACGGTGGCGGCGCCGTGCTCGGCGTGCTGGTCGGCGGCTGGCTCGCGGACCGGCTGGGCGTACGCAACGCCACCGTGGCCAGCATGAGCGCGACCGCCGTGCTCACCGCCGCCCTGCTCTACCTGCCCGGGTACGGCCTGCTGATGGCGGCCGTCGCCCTGGCCGGCCTCAGCGCGCAGGTCTTCCGGCCCGCCTCGGCCACCCTGCTCGCCGAACTCACGTCGGACGAGCGGCAGGTGATGGTCTTCGCGATGTACCGCTTCGGCCTGAACCTGGGCGCCACCGCGGCCCCGCTGGTCGGCTTCTGGCTCTACCACGCGGGCGACGACCGGTACGTCCTGCTCTTCTGGGGCGAGGCGCTGATCGCGCTGGCCTACGCGGCCGTCGCGCTGGCCACGCTGCCCGCCGCCACCCGCCGCAGTGCCGCCACGGACAAGGGGACCACCGCGGCGCCGCAGGCCGGCGGTTACCGGGCCGTGCTGCGCGACCGCCGCTACCTGCGGTACCTGGCCGCCGCCTTCTGCCACGCCGTGGTCTACGTCCAGTACCTGTCCACCCTGCCGCTGTTCGTCCAGGACCGGCAGCTGCCCGTCGTCTGGTACACGGTCGCGGTCTCGCTCAACGGCTTCATCGTGATCGCCTTCGAGCTGCTGGTCACCCGGCTCGCCCAGTCCTGGCCGGCGCGGATCACCATCGGCCTGGGATTCGCCCTGGTCGGCGCCGGAGTGGCCTGCTACGCACTGCCGATCGGAGCGGCCGCGATCGTCCTGGGCACCCTGGTCTGGTCGATCGGCGAGATCATCGGCGGCCCCACGGTGTTCGCCTACCCCGGAACCGCCGGCCCGGAGCACCTGAAGGGCCGCTACATCGGCAGCTTCCAGTTCGTGTTCGGCCTGGGCAGCGCGCTCGGCCCGATGCTGGGCGGCTGGCTGTTCATCCAGGCCGGCGTGGCGGTCTGGCCGCTGCTGGCGCTCGGTTCGCTGGCGGCCACCGTCCTGGGCCTGGCCGCCGTACGGCCCGCGCCCCGCGCGGACTGAACCTCCCCCGATTCCACTTCCCCGACGCCCCGTTGGGCGGGCAGTGCGCTGTGCCCGCTTCTCCACCCTCCTCGTCCTTCCTCGTCCTTCCTCGTCCGAGAACCGAGAACCGAGAACAAAGAGAGGCCCGCAACATGACCCACACCCACCCCGCCGAGGCCCACTACACCTGCCTGGGCGTCGGCGCCGGCCCCGCCAACCTGAGCCTGGCCTCGCTGCTGCACAGCGAGCCCGAGGTGAGCAACCTCTTCCTCGACCGCAAGGAGAAGTTCGGCTGGCACGACGGGCAGCAGATGCCCGGCTCCACCCTCCAGGTCTCGCTCTACAAGGACCTGGTCAGCCTGACCGACCCGACCAACCCGTTCTCCTTCCTCGCCTACCTGCACGAGCACGGCCGGATCTACCACTTCCTCAACGCCCAGTTCAACGACGTGCCCCGGCAGGAATTCCGCAACTACCTGGACTGGGCCAGCCGCCGCAACCCGAACGTGCGGTTCGGCGAGGAGGTCCGGGCGGTCGACTTCGACGGCGCGCGGTTCGTGGTGGACACCGACCGGCGCCGGGTGACCGCGGACAACCTGGTGCTCGGGGTGGGCAACCGCCCGTGGGTGCCGCCGCAGGCCGCCGGGCTGATCGGCCCGACCCAGTTCCACGTCAGCGAGTTCCTGGCCCGGGCCCAGCACCTGGGCGGCAAGCGGATCGCGGTGATCGGCGGCGGCCAGTCCGGCGCCGAGGCGTTCCTGGATCTCATCTCGCGCTCGGGCGACGAGCTGCCGCGCCGGGTCTCCTGGATCTCCCGCCGGCGCAACTACTTCCCGATCGACGACTCGCCCTTCACCAACGACTTCTACATGCCGGGCCACGCCGAGTACTTCTACCGGCTGGCGCCGGCGGCCCGGGAGCGGTTCAACGCCGAGCACATCCTGACCAGCGACGGGGTCTCGGAGGCCACCCTGCGCGAGATCTACCAGCGGATCTACGTCCACCGGTTCATCGAGGGCGCCGAGGACCTGGTGGCGCTGGCCCCCAACCGCGCCATGGAGACGGTGCGGGCGGCCGAGGGCGGCGGCTGGACGGTCGAGGTGCGCCACAACGACCAGCGCCAGGGCACCGAGCGGTTCGACGCCGACGTGATCGTCTGGGCCACCGGTTTCCGCCCGGCCGCCACCGACTTCCTGGCCCCGATCGCCGACCGCCTGGAGCGCGAGGGCGAGGAGCTGCGGATCGACCAGGACTACGCGGTCCGCTGGGATGGCCCGGCCGACCGGAACATCTTCGTGCAGAACGCGGCCAAGCAGCAGCGCGGCCTGGCCGACCCCAACCTCAGCCTGAACGCCTGGCGCAGCCGCCGGATCGTCGACCGGATCCGCGGGCTGCGCAGCAACGAGCCCCTGGAGTCCTTCATCGACTGGTCCGCCAAGGTCGGGGCCGACGCCGGCTGGGGGGTGTGAGCGGCGATGGACGAGGTGGACATCGCGGTCGTGGGCGGCGGCATCATCGGCTGCCTGACCGCGCGCGAACTGCTCGCCCGGCGCCCTGAGCGGACGGTGGCGGTGCTGGACCGGGACTCGGTCGGCTCCGGCGCCAGCCGCCGCTCGGCCGGCCTGCACTTCCCGCGAGGCGCGACCGGCCGGGTGCGCGGCATGGCCGCCTACAGCGAGCAGTACTACGCCGAACTCGCCTCGCGCCGACCGGAACTGCCGATCCACCAGGTCGGCATGGACGTGGTCGGCGCGGAGCAGACGGTGCTCCGGAGCTACCTGGCCAGTGCCCGGCCGACCCCGGCCACCGCGGGCGTCTGGCACGTCGAGGGCGGCCAGTACGCGGACGTGGCGGGTCTGACCGGCCGGCTCGCCGGCGAGCTGCGCGCCGGCGCGATGGTGCACGAGGGCACCGGGGTCACCGCGATCGGGCTCGGCCCCGAGCGGATCACCCTGGCGCTGAGCAGCGGCGGTGAACTGGCGGCCGGCCAGGTCGTGCTGGCGCCCGGGCCGTGGATCGCGGCCCCGGCCTGGCGCGAGCTGGTCGCCCCGCTGGGGGTGCGGGTGAAGAAGGTGGTCGCCCTGCACATCGACCTGGTGCCCGCGGCGACCGACCGGGTGGTCGTCTTCCAGGCGGAGGACGCCTTCCTGCTCCCGCTCCACGACCGCGGGCACTGGCTGTTCAGCTACACCTGCCAGGAGTGGGGCGTGGACCCCGACGCGCTGGGCGAGGGCCTGTCCGACCAGGACCTCGGCGACGCGCTGGCGGTGCTGCGCGCCGTGGCCCCCGAGTACGCGGAGCACTGCGCCTCCGGGCGGGTCTTCTGCGACGCCTACAGCGGCACCGGCGAGCCGATCGTCCGCCCGCTGCCCGCCGACCCGCGGGTGGTCTTCGCCGGCGCCGCCAACGGCTCCGGCTACCGGCTGGCCCCCGCGATCGCCGCGCAGGCCGCCGATCTGATCGACATTCCGTTCCTGACCAGTCCTTCCAGGAGTCACGCATGATACTGAGCAGCTACGACGAGGGCGTGCTGCACGATGCCTTCGGCATCGACATGAGCAGCATCGAGGGGATCGGGGGCAGCCAGGGATCGGGCGCCGGCTGGGGCCGGGTGGCCCCGGGCGTCACCTCCGAGCTGCACCGGCACGACGAGACCGAGTTCTTCGTGATCGTGTCCGGCCGCGGCGAGTTCGAGGTCGAGGGGGAGCGCCACCCGGCGGTGCCGGGCACGGTGGCCCTGTTCGAGCCCTTCGAGACGCACGTGCTGCACAACACCGGCGCCGAGGACCTGGTGTTCGTCACCCAGTACTGGCGCGACGCCGAGCGCGCGGCCCGGGCGGCCACCGCCCCCGCGGGCACCGGTTTCGGGGACCGGCCGGTCTTCGTCTTCTCCACTCCGCCCACCCCGAACGGGGACCTCCACCTGGGCCACCTGTCCGGCCCGTACCTGGGGGCCGACGCGTTCGTCCGGTTCCAGCGGATGAACGGCGCCCGCGCCTGGCACCTGACCGGCAGCGACGACTTCCAGAGCTACGTGGTCGGCGCGGCCGAGCGCGACGGGAACACCCCGGCCGAGACCGCCGCGCACTTCAGCGCGGAGATCGCGGCCACCCTGGAGCTGATGGACATCCCGCTGGACCAGTACACGGTGACCAACGCGGACGCCGAGTACCCGGACGGGCTGCGGGAGTTCTTCACCCGGCTGGTCGACTCCGGCGCCGTCGCCCCGAAGGCCGCGCCGGCCCTGTTCGACGGTGAGAGCGGCGCCTACCTCTACGAGGTGGACGTCAAGGGCACCTGCCCGACCTGCGCCGCCGGGACCAGCGGCAACATCTGCGAGGAGTGCGGCGAGCCCAACCTGGTGGCCGACCTGGTCGAGCCGCGCTCGGCCCGCTCGCAGACGGCGCCGCGGGCCGGCACCGCGACCCGCTTCTCGCTGCCGCTGCACGAGTTCGAGGAGGAGATCGCGGAGCACCACCGGCTGGGCCGCGTCCCGGTCCGGCTGCGCGACCTCGCCCGGCGGGTGTTCGCCCGCCCGGAGCTGGACGTCCCGGTCAGCCACATCGCCGACTGGGGCGTGCGCCCGGCCGAGGAGGCCGGCGCCGACCAGGTGATCTGGGTCTGGCCGGAGATGTCCTACGGCTTCCTGCACGGCATCCAGGCGCTCGGCCGCCGGCTGGACCAGGACTGGCGGGCCGCCGAGCCCGGCGCGGACTGGAAGATCGTCCACTTCTTCGGCTACGACAACAGCTTCTACCACGGCGTGCTCTACCCGGCGCTGTACCGGGCGGCGTTCCCCGACTGGACGCCCGACATCGACTACCACGTCAACGAGTTCTTCCTGCTGGAGGGCGCCAAGTTCTCCACCAGCCGGCGGCACGCGATCTGGGGCAAGGAGATCCTCGGCGCCGAGACCGTCGACTCGGTGCGGTTCTTCCTCAGCCTGAACCGGCCCGAGGGCCGGCGCACCGACTTCCGCCGCGAGGAGTACCGGCGGGTGCTGTCCGAGACCCTGGTCGGCACCTGGGAGCACTGGCTGACCGACCTGGGCGCCCGGGTCCGCAAGGGGTACGAGGGCGAGGCGCCGGACGCCGGCAACTGGACCCCGGAGCAGACCGCGTTCCTGGCCCGGCTCGACGCCCGGCTGACCGCGGTGACCGGGGCGCTCGGCCGGGCCGGGTTCTCGCTCAATCAGGCCGCCGCCGAACTGGACGGCATCGTGCGCGACGCCGTCCGGTTCGCGGAGCTGGAGAGCCTGACGGCGGACGACCCCCGTTGGCGGGCCGAGGCCCGGACGGCGGTGGCGCTGGAGCTGGCGGCCGCGAAGCTGCTGGCCCGGGTCGCGGCGCCGGTGATGCCGCGCTTCGCCGCCCGGCTGTCGGCCGCGCTGGGCCTGCCGGAGCCGGCCCAGTGGCCGACCTCGGTCGAGCTGCTGGCGCCGGGCACCGAAGTCGCCCTGGCGGACGCGGTGTTCTTCTCCGCGCCGGCCGTTTCCACCGCCTCGGCCGCCGAACAGCCCGAGCACCTGGGCCTGCTCACCGACCTGGTCGCCGAGGCGCTCCAGCTGGCCGAACGGCCGTCCGCCGACGCCACGTTGATCGACCTGGGCATCAGCTCGCTGCAGGCCGTCCAGCTGCAGTACCAGCTGCTCACCGAGCTGGACGTGGACGTGCTGGTGGACGAGCTGCTCGGCGAGCACGACCTGACCGCGCTGGCCGCACTGATCGGCGAGCGGGCGGGCGCGGAGGTCGTGGCGGTCGCGGCGGTCGTGGAGGTGGCGGCATGAACGTCGAACTCGTCGAACTGGTCCAGGACATCGAGGAGCGCGGCCTGTCCGTCTCGGTGACCGCCGGGGACCTGCGCCTCCAGGGCATGCGCGACCGGATGGACCCGGAACTCGTCGGCCGTATCAAGCGGTTGAAGGCCGAGCTGATCCGGCACCTGAGCGCGGCCACCCCGCACGAGAGCGGCAGCTTCCCGCTCACCCCGCTGCAGCACGCCTACCTGCTGGGCCGCGGCGGCGTGTTCGAGATCTCCACCGCCAGCCACGTCTACCACGAGATCGAGGGGCACTGGGACGTCCGCCGGCTGGAGGCGGCGCTGAACGCGGTGATCGGCCGGCACGACGCGCTGCGGGCCCGGTTCACCGAGGACGGCCGCCAGGTGGTGGAGGCCGAGGTCGCCCCGGTGGTGATCGAGCGGCTCGACCTGCGCGGGCAGAGCCCCGACCAGCGGCTGCGGACCAGGGCCGCGCTGCGCGAGGAGCGCTCGCACCGGGTGCTGCCCGCCGACCGCGCGCCGCTGCTGGCGGTGGAGGTGACCGAGCTCTCCGACCGGGAGATGGTGCTGCACGTCAGCCACGACGGCCTGGTGATGGACGGGATCAGCTCCTTCCTGTTCTTCCGCGAGTGGTGGCGGACGTACCAGGGCGAGTCGGCCGCCGAGGGCGCCGAACTCCCGCTGGAGGACTACGTGTCGGCGCTGGCGGCGGCGGCCGTCAAGGCGCCCGCGGCCCGCTCCCGGACCTACTGGTCGGGCCGGCTGGACCAGCTGGCGGCCCACCCCGACCTGCCGGTGGCGGCGAGCCCGGCCGCGATCACCCGGCCGCGGTTCGTCCAGCGCCAGGTACGGCTGAACGCCGCGCAGTGGACCGCCTTCAAGCAGCGGGCCGCGGCGGCGGGGCTCACCCCGTCCGGCGCGCTGCTGGCCGCCTACGGCGAGGTGCTCTCCCGCTGGGGCGCCGGCGAGCGGTTCACCGTGACCACCACGGTGGCCAACCGCCCGCCGGTGCACCACCGGATCGCCGAGGCCGTCGGCCAGTTCTCCGACACCCTGCTGGTGGAGATCGAGGTCGACCGGAGCAAGCCGTTCGCGGCCCGGGCCCAGGCGCTCCAGCGGCGGCTGCGCACCGACCTGGACCACCGGCACCAGTCCGGCATCGAGGTGCTGCGCGAGCTGGGCCGGCGGCGCGGCACCGCCGAGGCGCGGATGCCGTTCACGTTCAACAGCGCGATCGGCTACACGGAGGAGGTGGACGGCTCGGCGTTCGAGCTGTTCGGCCCGGAGGTGTTCAGCGTCAGCCAGACCCCGCAGATCTGGCTGAACGCCTTCGCGATGGAGCAGCACGGGGGCCTGGTGATCCAGCTCGACGGGCTGGACGAGCTCTTCCCCGCCGACCTGCTGGAGGCCCTGACCCAGGGCTACCAGTCCCTGCTGGAGCAGCTGCTGGAGGAGCGGAGCTGGGCCCGTACCGGGTTCTCCCTGCTCCCCGGCGACCAGCTGCGGCGCCGGTGGGAGGCCAACGACACCGCCGTGGAGCTGCCCGGGGTGCAGCTCCAGGACGCCTTCGTCCGGCGGGCGACCGAGTGCCCGGACAGCCCCGCCCTGATCACCTCCGGGCTCCGGATGAGCTACGGCGAACTGCACCGCCGTGCGGCGAGGACCGCCGCCTGGCTGCGCTCGCACGGGGTCGGGCGCAACGAGCTGGTGGGCCTGGTGATGCGGCGCGGGCCGGAGCAGATCATCGGCATCCTGGCCACGGTGCTCGCCGGGGCCGCCTACCTGCCGGTGGACGCGGCCCTGCCCGAGGAGCGCCGCCGGTACATGCTGGCCGACGGCGAGGTCCGCTGCGTGCTGACCGACGTCGACGGGGTCGACCCGGACGGCCGCGCCGTCCTGCGGCTGGACGCCACCGACCCGGCGCCGACGGGTGCGCCGGAGCCGTTCGAACCGCCGGCCGGTGCCCACCCGGACGACCTGGCCTACGTGCTCTACACCTCCGGCACCACCGGCGCGCCCAAGGGCGTGATGGTCACCCACCGCAACGTGGCCAACGTGGTGGCCGACTGCTACACCCGGTTCGGCATCCGCCAGGACGACCGGTTCTTCGCGATCAGCGCCTTCAACTTCGACCTGTCGGTCTGGGACGTGTTCGGCGCGCTGACCGCGGGCGCCGCGCTGGTGATGCCGGACGCCGACCGGGCGGTCGACCCCGCGCACTGGCTGCGGATGTGCGAGCTGGGCGGGGTGACGGTGTGGAACTCGGTGCCCGCCATCGTCGGCCTGATGCACGACCAGGCCCTGGCCGAGGGCACGGCGCCCCCGGCCCTGCGGCTGGTGATGATGAGCGGGGACCGGCTGCCGCCGGCGCTGCCGGCCGCGCTGCGCCGGCTGGTGCCGGGCCTGGAGGTGGTCTCGCTCGGCGGACCGACCGAGACCACGATCTGGAACATCCTGCACCCGGTGGAGGAGTGGGAGGACGGCTCCGAGTCCATCCCCTACGGCCGTCCGAACGCCAACAACCGCGCCTACGTGCTGGACCCGGACGGCCAGGACGCGCCGGACTGGGTGACCGGTGAGATCTGCGCCGCCGGCACCGGGGTGGCCAAGGGCTACTGGCGCGACGAGGAGCGCACCGCCGAGAAGTTCGGCCAGGACGAGCGCCTCGGCGAGCGGATCTACCGCACCGGCGACCTGGGCCGCTACCTGCCCAGCGGCGAGATCCAGATCCTGGGCCGCAGCGACTTCCAGATCAAGGTCAACGGCTACCGCATCGAGGCCGGCGAGGTGGAGACCAGGCTGGCCGCGCTGCCGGCGGTGCGGCAGGCCGTGGTGGTCCGCCAGGAGGGGAGCCGCGGTGACCGGCTGGTGGCCCACCTGGTGCCCGCCGGTGCCGACCGGCCCGACGTCCCCACGATCCGGGAGGAGTTGCGGGGGGCGCTGCCCGAGTACATGGTCCCCGCCGCCGTGGTCTGGCACGAGGAGCTGCCCCTGACCCGTAACGGCAAGGTGGACCGGGGCGAGCTGATCCGCCGGGCGCCGGTGGCCGAACCGGCCGGGCAGGCGGCCGCGCCGGTGGCCGAGGACGGCGAGGCCGGGCCGACGGAGACCGAACTGACCGGCATCTGGGCGCGGATCCTGAACAAGCCGGCGGTCGGGCCGCACGACAACCTCTACGCGCTGGGCGGCGACTCGATCAGTGCCGCGCGGATCCTCACCGCGGTGCGCAAGCGCTTCGGCGTGGGCGTCCAGCTCAACCAGCTGGCGGCGATGGAGACGGTGCGGCTGATGGCCGCGCACGTGGACGCGGCCATGGCGGCGAAGGAGGCGCAGCGGTGATCGTCAACCGGATCACGGCGAACGCGCCGGCCGGCGGGCGGATCTCGTTCGCCAGGCTGGACGGCACCGAGACCCTGGAACTGGCCGAACTGCACCGCCGGGCCGGGCTGTTGGCGGGCGCACTGGCCGAGCTGGGGATCGGTCCGGGCGACCGGATCGGGATCCTGGCGGCCAACAGCCCGCAGTGGGTGCTGCTGGACCTGGCGGCGCTCTGGCTGGGCGCCGAGACGGCCGGCTTCGAGCCCGGCAAGTTCGAGCCCGACCGGCGGCTGATCAGCCGGTACGGCCTGCGGCTGCTGTTCACCGACCGCCCGGCCGAGGCCGCGGGACCCGAGGCCGCCGACGTACTTCCGCTGGCCGAGGTGGACCGGCTGATCGAGAAGGCCCACCCGGCACCCGAACCGGTGGTCTGGGAGCCCCACCGGGTGACCACCGTCAAGTTCACCTCCGGCAGCACCGGCGAGCCCAAGGGCCTGGGCGCCACGGCCGCCTCGATCGACGGCTCGCTGCGCGCCGTCCAGGACATGTTCCACCACCGGGAGGGCGACGACCTGTTCGTCTTCCTGCCGCTGTCGCTGCTCCAGCAGCGGTACTGGATCTACTCCGCGCTGCGGCACGGCCACGACGTGACCGTCTCCACCTACGAGGCCGCCTTCGCCACCATGCGGCGGTCCCGGCCGACCGTGGTGATGGGCGTGCCGGCCTTCTTCGAGACCGCCCGGCGGCACATCGAGGCCCGGGCGGCCCGCTCGGGGAAGCCGGTCGGCGAGCAGGCCGCGCAGCTCTTCGGCGACCGGATCCGCTACCTGTGGACCGGCTCCGCCCCGGCGGCCCCCGCGACGCTGCGCTTCTTCAACGAGGCCGGACTGCCGATCTTCGAGGGCTACGGCCTCAACGAGACCTGCATCGTCGCCAAGAACCACCCCGGCGCCTCCCGCGAGGGCAGCGTGGGCCGGGTGGTGCCCGGCAAGGAGGTGCTGCTGGACGCCGACGGCGTGATCAGCGTGCGCAGCGTCCACCCCGTCAACGACCACTACGCCTACGCCGCCCCCGGGGACAGCGAGAAGGTCTTCCGGCCCGGCGGCATCGTCCGCACCGGCGACCTCGGACTGATCGACCAGGACGGCTACCTCTACATCCTCGGCCGCGCGGACGACGTGATCGTGCTGGAGAACGGCAAGAAGATCGTGGTCCGGCCGATCGAGGAGCGGCTGACCTCGGGCCCCGCCATCACCGAGGCGGTGCTGTTCTGCCCGCGGCAGACCGAGCTGGTCGCCGTGGTCCGCCCCGCGCACTACCCGCCCGACGAGGCCGCCATCGCCGACGCGCTCGCCGACGCCAACGCGGCGCTCGGCAAGGACGAGCGGATCGCCCGGGCGATCGTCGCCCGCGAGCCGTTCACCGTCGAGAACGGCCTGCTCACCTCGCAGTTCAAGCCCCGCCGCCCGCAGATCCGGGCCACCTACGCAACTGACCTCGCCAACCCTCAGGAGGGTATCCATGCACGCTGAGACCGAGACCGCGGCCCGGGAGAACCTGGTGCTGGTGCTGACCATCCCGGTCGAGCCGGAGGAGATCGACCCGGACGCCGACCTGGCCGGCCGCTACAGCCTGACCTCCCTCAACAAGGTGCTCTTCCTCACCTCGCTGTGCGACGAGACCGGCACCGAGCTGTCCCGCTTCACCGAGCGCGACCTGGCCCGGATGACCACGCTGCGCGAGGTCGTCGAAGCCGTCACCCCGTCGACCGTCGAGGCGGTGTGACCATGGGAACCTGGGCCGTTGACGCACCGGTGGTGCTGGAGAACGAGTTCGTGCGGCTGAGCCCGCTGACCGCCGAGGACCGGGACGGGCTGCGCGCGATCGCGCTGGCGCCGGACATCTGGCGGTACTTCGTCACCCGCATCGACACCCCGGAGGACTACGAGGCGTTCTTCGACGCCACCCTGGCCGACCACCTGGCCGGCCGCCGGGCGGTGTTCGTGATCACCGACAGGCGGACCGGCCGGACGGCCGGGTCGATGAGCTTCGGCAACATGGCCGAGGCGGACGGGCGGCTGGAGATCGGCTGGTCCTGGCTGGGCCTGGACTTCCAGGGCCGGGGGGTCAACCGCTGGGCCAAGTACCTGCTGCTGCAGCACGCCTTCGAGGACCTGGGCGCCCTGCGGGTGGAGTTCAAGACCGACGAGCGGAACAAGCAGGCCCGGCGCGGGCTCCTGAACGTCGGCGCCCGCGAGGAGGGCACGCTGCGCAGCTTCAACCCGATGCCGGACGGCACGCGGCGCAACGCCGTCTTCTACAGCGTGCTGCGCGACGAATGGCCCGAGGTGCGCGAGCAGCTGGCCCGCGGCCCGCGGGTGGTCCGACAGGAGGGGGCATGACCGGGCGACTGCTGCTGACGGGCACCGCGTTCGAGCGGGGGGAGCAGCACGGGCGGGCGCTGGCCGGCGAGTTGCGCGCCTTCCTGGACGACGGGCTGGCCCGGCTCAACCACCTGACGGCCACCCCGCTGACCCTGGACGGGCTGCGGCCGCGGATCGACGCCTACCGGGCGGCGGTCGCGGCCGCAGCCCCGGCCCTCGCCACCGAGGTCGAGGGCCTGGCCGCCGGGGCCGGGCTGAGCACCGCCGAGGCATGGCTGCTCCAGCTGCGGCGGGAGATCATGGGCTACCAGAAGATCCCGACGGCCGGCGACTGCACCACCTACGCACGGGCCGGCGGCCCGTACACCGGACACCCGGTGCTGGCCCAGACCGTGGACCTGAACGGCAATCTGGACGACGCGATCAGCGTGCTGGACGTGGCGCCCGCAGGGTCCGCCCGGCGCTCGCTGGTGCTCTCCTTCGCCGGACTGCTCGGATACCTCGGGCTGAACAGCGACGGCCTGGCGATCGGGCTCAACCTGGTGCTCGGCGGCGACTGGCGGCCCGGGCTGCCCCCGTACCTGGCGATCCGTCATCTGCTCGACACGGCCGGCAGTGTGACGGAGGCGCTGGAGCTGCTGCGCGGGATGCGGCTGGCCAGCTCCCGCTCGCTGACCCTGTGCGACCGGGAGCGGGCCGTCTGCGTCGAGGTCCTGGGCGACGAACTGCGGGTGTCGGAGGGGCACGAGACCGCGCACACCAACCACTTCCTGGACCCGGACCTGGCGCGCGGCGACGAGCTGAACGTGTTCGCCCGCAACTCCTCGGTGCGCCGTCTCAAGGAGGCGCGGGCCGGGCTCGCCGAGCTCGACCCGGCGGCGGGGCCGGAAGACCACTTCGCCGTGCTGACCAGGGCGCCGATCTGCGTGCCCGACGAGGGTGACATCCGGCTGGAGCGCACGGTCGCCGCCGTGGTGCTGCTGCCCGGGCGCGGGGAACTGCACCTGCGGCCCGGCGACCCCTCCCGATCGGTCACGCAGGTCTTCGGCCTGCGTCCGACGTGACGCCCCCGGGCGCCGGGGTGGAGGCATGGCTGGCCGACCTGTCGGCCGACGCCGAGCCCCTGGCGCCGGCGCACTACGCGGTGGACCTGACCGAGGAGGAGCGCGACCGGGCGGCCGGCTACCTGAACGGTGAGGACGCCCGGCTCTTCCTCCGGTCCCGGCTGGCCGTCAGGCGGCTGCTGGCCGTACGGCTGGGGGAGGCCCCGGGAGCGGTACGGCTGGCGCGGACCAGGGGCGGCAAGCCCTACCTGCCGGACCATCCGGAGCTGAAGGTCAGCTGGTCGCGCTCGGAGGACCTGCTGCTGCTCGGCATCTCGGAGCAAGGGGCGCTGGGCGTGGACCTGGAGCGGATCCGGCTCATCCCGTCCGCCACCCAGGTGCTCGGCTCGCTCTACCCGGCCCTGCCCCCGCAGGCCGACGGGGCCGGACCGGAGTTCTTCTTCTCCGCCTGGACCCTGCTGGAGGCGGCCGTGAAGGCCACCGGCCGGGGGCTGGCCGAGGGGGTGAGGGACGTGACCCTCTCCTTCCCGGCGCGCGGGGGCGCCGCCCTGCTGGGGATCGCCCGTACCGGGGGCGAGCCGTGGGCGGCGAGCACGGCGCTGCTGGAGGCGCCGGCGACCACGGACGCCCGGCTGATGGCCTCCTTCGTGACACGGGGCCAGCTGGGCCGGATCTGGCTGCGGCGGTGGCCGCCGGAGGGGAGTGAGGGAGATGACTGAGTCGGCGGTGCTGCACGTGGTGGCCCCCCTGCTGACGGTGCAGCGGATGCGCGAGCGCCTGGCCCCGGTGGCCGGCGACCCGCGGTTCACCGTCGCCGTCCGGGACGCCTGGGACGGGCCCCAGGCGTGGGTCGCCTGCCCGGCCGGCCCGGGAGCGGCGGGGGAGGTGGAGCGGGCGCTGCGCTTTCCCGGTGACGGCGCCGGTGCGGTGCCCGTATCGGCCGAGGTGCCCACGGCCGGGGCGCGGGCGGTCACCGTGACCGGGCCGTTCCCGGCCGCGGCGGGGCTCGCGGCCGGGGACGCGGCCGGGCTCGCCCTGGCCGCCTGGCAGGAACTCCTCCGGTCCCGCCCGGAGCAGGACCGCAGCCGCTACTCCTTCGCCCTGCACCCGGAGCCGGTGCTCCCCGACGGGTGGCTCCTCCAGTCCTGGGTCAACCCCGCGCTCGGCCCGGTGCAGTTCACCGTCCGGCCCGGCCCGCGGCTGGCGGTCAGCTCGCCGGGCGGGGCCGGGCGCGAGGAACTGGCCGTCCTGCTCGCGCAGTGGTCCCTGCTGGTCGCCCGGGCCGGAGTACCCGGTTAGCCCGGCCCTCGGTGAGGGGGCGCGAGGCCGTCCCGACGGCCCGCGCCCCCTCACCGGTGTGCCCGGCCGCTCGAGGTTCTGGGTCAGCCGGCCAGGCCGTCGAGCTCGGTGGTCCAGTCGATCAGGTCCGCTTCCGAACCCTGGGGGACGAGCGTGAAGCTCTCCCGGCGGAGCCAGCGGCGGATCTGGCGGGGCGCGCGGCCGCCCGCGTCACTTGGCGAGGAAGGCCAGCAGCGCGGCGTTGACCTCCTCGGCGTGAGTCCAGATCAGGCCGTGCGGGGCGCCCTCGATCTCGACGTAGTCGGCGGCCGGCAGCGCCTTGTGGAAGACGCGGGCGGTGCTCTCGACCGGCAGGGTGCGGTCACCGGTGCCGTGCAGGATCAGGGCGGGGACGTCGATGCGCGGGATGTCGCCGCGGAAGTCCGTGTACCAGGTCGACGGCGCGGCGGCGGCGGCGAAGAACCCGCCGCCGGCGGCGGTGTTCCAGCTGTTGCGGACGGCCTCCTCGCTGATCCGGGTGCCGAGGTTCTCGTCCAGGTTGTAGAAGTCGTTGAAGAAGTCGGTGTAGAAGGCGTACCGGTCGGCCTTCACCGCGGCGACGACGCCGTCGAAGAACTCCTTCGGGGCGGCGCCCTCCGGGTTGTCCTCGGTCTTGAGCAGGTACGGCTCCAGGGAGGCCAGGAAGGCGACCTTGGCGACGCGGGCGGAGCCGTACGTCGAGACGTAGCGGGCGACCTCGCCGGTGCCCATGGAGAAGCCGACCAGCACGGCGTCCTGGACGTCCAGGGTCTCCATCACGGTGTTCAGGTCCGCGGCGAAGGTGTCGTAGTCGTAGCCGGTGGTCGGCTGCGAGGACTGGCCGAAGCCGCGGCGGTCGTAGGTGATGACGCGGTAGCCGGCGTCGAGCAGCGCGGCGCTCTGCCGCTCCCAGGAGTGCCCGTCCAGCGGGAAGCCGTGGATGAGGACGACCGGCCGGCCGGTGCCGTGGTCCTCGTAGTAGAGGTCGATGGAGGTGGTGTTCTCCTGGCCGACGGTGATGAACGGCATGGGATGTTCCTATCTCTCGGACAGCGACAGCGTGTGTGCGCCGTTGACGAGTCCCACGCTACGAGCGGCCGTCGGCGGCGGGTTGCCTCTGAGAGCACACCCTGTCGTCCGAGAGCGCTGTGGACGGGCTCGGGCATGGGGTGCGCGGACCGGCCGAAGGCGGTGCGCCGTCAGGACATGCCGAACCGGCGTGGGGGGCCCCCGCCCCCCGGGCCCCCCCGCCCCCCCCCCGGCGGGGGGGGGGGGCCCCCCGCGGGGGGGGGGGCGGGCGGGGGGCCGGCCCCCCCCCCCCCCCCCCCCCCCCCC
>NZ_JBITFA010000002.1:192187-291692 GCF_044455705.1 Kitasatospora sp. NPDC051170
GGGGGGGGGGGGGGGGGGGGGCGGGGGGGGGGGGGGGGGGGGGGGGGGGGGGGGGGGCGCCGCCGGGGGGGGGGGGGGCGGCGGCCCCCCCCCCCGGGGGGGGCCCCCCGGGGCCCCCCCCCCCCCGGCCCCCCACGCCGGTTCGGTTGTGGCCGCTCAGCGGCGGTGCAGGGCGAGGCGCGTGGCCAGGCCGCCGCCCACGCCCGCGAGGACGGCCGCGGGCAGCCACCACAGCGGCCAGTGCGCCAGGCCGAGGGCGCCGTCGACGGACCACCGGCCGGGGCCGGTGGCGGTCAGTGCCGCGCCGATGACGATCAGGACGAGCGGGAACTCGTACCCGTCGTGCTGCACCCACAGGCCGTGGGGCCACTTGACCGTGAGGGCGACGGTCATCACCCCCATGACGCCCGCGCCGGCCAGCGGGGTGAGCAGGCCGAGCGCCAGCATCAGCCCGGCCCCGAGCTGGGTGCCGCCGGCTTCACCCGCGAAACCCCCGACCCCACCGGCGGCCAGATCGTCCGCGGGCACGACGGCGAGCCGACCGGTCTGCTGATCGCCGCCCCCGGCGCGCTGCTGCTCTACTCCACCCTGGCCAAGGCGCCGACGCTGGACGAGGCCGACCGCATCGGCTCCACCCGCCACTTCCTGCGCGAGCTGAACCGCTTCGGCCTCACCTCCGCGATCGACGCCGCCGGGGGATTCCAGAGCTTCCCCGAGAACTACGGCACCGTCATGGAGCTCGCCCGCCGGGACCAGCTCACCCTGCGCATCGCCTACCACCTCTTCCCGCAGACCGCGGGACAGGAACTGGACGACCTCAGGCGCTGGGTCGACACCGTGCGCCCCGGGGAGGGCGACGCGTGGCTGCGCCTCAACGGCGCGGGGGAGAACCTCACCTGGGCCGCCGCCGACTTCGAGAACTTCGCCGAGCCGAGGCCGCAACTCGGCTCCTACGAGAGCGAGTTCGAGAAGGCCGTCCGCCTCCTGACGGAGCACGGCTGGGGCTTCCGGCTGCACGCCACCTACGACGAGACCATCCGCCGCGACCTCGCCGTCTTCGAGAAGCTCGCCGCCGAGGGCCTCTTCCCCCGGGGCAGCCGCTGGCTCTTCGACCACGCCGAGACCGTCAGCCCGGACAGCCTCGACCGGATCGCCGCCCTCGGCGGCGCCGTCTCCGTCCAGAACCGCCTCTCCTTCCAGGGCGAGGCGTTCGTCTCGCGTTACGGCGCCCCCGCCGCCGCCGAGGCACCGCCGCTGCGCGCGATGCTGGACCGCGGCCTCAACGTCGCGGCGGGCACCGACGCCACCCGGGTCTCCTCCTACAACGCGTCCACCGCGCGTGACGACGCGGCGCCGATCCCGGCCTCGGGGCCTCCCGGTTCCGGGGCGTCCAGGGGGTGTGACCAGCGGTTTCGGTCGGCGGTAACCTTGGGTGCCCGGGCAGCGGGCGATCAGACCCGAGGGAGCGGAACCGGTGGCGGAGGGCGGGCGTTTTCCGGTCCTGGTCGGACGGCAGCGGGAGACGGAACGGCTGTCCGCGGCTCTCGCCCAGGTCGAGGAGGACGCCAGCGGAGTCACCGTGCTGCTGCGCGGTGAGGCCGGTGTCGGCAAGAGCACGCTGATGGCCTGGACCGAGCGCGCGGCGCGCGACCGCGGGTTCACCGTCCTGCGCGCGATCGGTACGGAGGCGGAGACGGACCTCGCGTTCGGCGCCCTCCACCAGGTGTTCCGGTCGCCCCTCCAGCGCTCCGGCGCGCTGTCCGCGCACCAGCGGGAGGCCCTGGAGAGCGCGCTCGGCGTCCGCTCCGGAAGCCCCAGCGGCTTCGCCGTCGGAGCGGCCGCCCTGGTGCTGCTCGAGGAGGCGGCGCGAACCGCCCCGGTGCTGCTGCTCCTGGACGACCTGCACTGGATCGACTCCTCGAGCGCGACCGTCTTCGCCTTCCTGCACCGACGGTGCGCCGAACTGCCGGTGATGATCGTCGGCGCGACCCGCCCGGACGGGCCGGCCGCCGAACCGTGGTCGGCCGCCGAGCCGTGGTCCGCCGAGGCCGTCGACGTTCCGGCCCTGCCCCGGGCGGACGCGGACCTGCTGTTGGGCACCTGCTACCCCGAACTCGCCGCCCCCGCCCGGGACCGCGTCCTGGCCGAGGCGGCCGGGAACCCGCTGGCGCTGGTGGAACTGCCCCGCCAACTGGCAGCCGCCCAGCAGCGGGGAACGGCTCCGCTGCCCGAGCGGCTGCCGCTGGGCCGGAAGCTGGAGCGCCTGTTCGCCGAACGGCTGGGAACCGTGTCGCCGGAGGTCGGCCGCCTCCTCCTGCTCGGCGCCCTGGCCACCGGCCCGGACTCCGGCAGCGGCGAGTGGCTGCGCGCCCTCGCGGACGAGAACGCGCGGGAGATCCTGGCCCAGGTCGAGGCCGACGGGCTGGCCCGGCTCGACCCCGCCGGGCAGCTCGTGTTCCGCCACCCCCTGGTCCGTACCGCCGTCGTCGCCGCCGCCTCCGACAGCGAGCGCCGGGAGGCGCACCGCGCCCTGTCCGAGGCCCTCGAACCCGACGACCCGAGGCGTCTGCTCCACGAGGCGTCCGCCGCGCTGCTGCCCGACGAGGACCTCGCGCACCGCCTCCAGGAGGCCGGCCGCGACCTCGCCCGCAGGGGCGGTGAGGCGGAGGGGGCGCTCCTGCTCGAACGCGCCGCCACGCTCAGCCCCGGCCCCGGCGACCGCGTCCGCAGGCTCACCCAGGCCGCGGTGATGTCGGCCCGCGGCGGGCAACTGCGCCACACCGCGGCCCTGGTGGAGGAGCTGAAGGCCTGCGCCATCCCCCAGGACGTCGCCCCGCTGTTCTCGTACGCGGTGGTCTACGCCGACCAGAGCCACCACGTCGACTTCGAGTCCTCCGCGGCGCTGCTGCCCACCGTCCTCGACACGCTCACCGCGCCGGGCGCCGAGACCTTCGGCGGACTGGTCGAGCAGGCGTACTTCAAGCTGCTCCTGGCCGCCACGTACACGGACGACCCCTGGGCCTGGCGCGCCCTCGAACGGCACCGGGAGCAGGTGTCCGAGGCGGGCCGGCTGTGCCTGCGGGCCTGGACCGACCCCGGCCCGGAGGTGGCCGCCGCCCTGGTGGCGGCGGCCGAGGGCATGACGGAGGAGCAGGAGGCCGGCGCGGCCTGGCTCCTGCTGTGGTCCGCCTCGGCGCTCGACTGCCCCGAGGGCGACCTGTGGCAGCGGTTCACCGGACTGCACGGCTACGCCACCCAGGGCTCGGTCGCCAAGGCCAGGGCCCACCAGGACTACCTGCTCGGACACTGGGACAGGGCGGACGTCTGCCTGCGCGAGGCCGAGATCGCGGACGAGCTCGGCTACCACACCAACGGCCTGATGTTCCGCCAGTACTACGCCCACTTCCTGGCCGGCCGGGGCGACGAGACCGGGCTGGCGGAGATCGACCGGCTCATCAGACCGGTCGCGACCCACGCCCGGATGCGCTACGTCCTCGACCGCCTGACCCATCTGCGCGGACTGGCCGCGCTCGCCCACCGGCGCTACGAGGACGCGTATGCCCACTTCTGCGAACTCACCCCGCCCGGGCGCCTGCCCGGCGGCCCGCCCTGGCGGCACGCGCTGGTCCTCGACCTGGTGACGGCCGCCGTGCACACCGGCCGGCACGAGGAGGCGCGGGCCCACCTCGCGGCCGGGAAGGCGGCCCGCTCGGCGGAGATCTCCGGCCGCCACGCCTTCCTCTGCGCGGCCGCCACCGCCCTGGCCGCGGACGACGAGGAGGCCGACGCCGCCTTCCGCGCCGCGTACGCCGTGCCCGGTGCCGAGCAGTGGGCCTTCGACCTCGCGCGGCTGCGCCTCGCCCACGGCGCCCGGCTGCGCCGACGCCACCGGCCCGGGGCCAGGGACGCGCTGCGCACGGCCCACCACGTGTTCCGCCGCCTCCGGGCCGCGCCCTGGGCGGCCCAGTGCGAGGAGGAGCTGCGCGCCGCGGGGGACTCCGCGACCCGGTCCCAGGACGGCTTGTCCGGCGCGGGCCCGTCCGGCCTGACCGGCCAGGAACTGCGCATCGCCCGGCTCGCCGCGACCGGTCTGACCAACAAGGAGATCGGCCGGCGGCTCCAGCTGTCGCCCCGTACGGTCGGGGCGCACCTCTACAAGATCTTCCCGAAGCTCGGCATCACCACGCGGGCCGCGCTCGCCCACGCCCTCGACGGCCTATGACCCGTCCCAACACGACAGTCAGATGACCTACCGGCCCGCCGGGCCCGCGCTCCAGGCTGAGATCGTGCGGGACTCGGTGGAACGGGGGACGGTCAGGTGGGCTTGCGGGTGACGACGGCGTCGGTCGCCGACGGTGAGAAGGCGGCCTTCTGGAGCGGGGCGGTGTCGCGGACCCTGGTGCCCCTGGAGATGCGCCCGCTCACCGGGCGGCCGTTCGACGGGCTCCTGGAGTCGCACCGACTCGGGTACGTACGGATCTCCACCCTGGAGGCCGACGCGGCCACGCTCACCCGCACCCCGACGCTGATCGCGCGGGCACCACGGAGCGAGCCCCAGATCGGGGTCGGCGTGCAGGTGTCGGGCCGGGCCGTCCTGGAGCAGGACGGGCGTCGCGCCGAGGTGCCGCCGGGCGGGCTGGTCCTGTACGACACGGCGCGCCCGTACGCCGTGCACTACCCCGAGCGCTTCCGCACCCACCTGTTCCACCTGCCGCGCCGGCTGCTGGGCGTCCCGGAGCGCGACCTGCGGCAGGTGTCGGCGACGGCCGTCGACCCCGCGCAGGGATGCGGACCCGTCCTCCTGCCGTTCCTCGGAGACCTCGCCGCCTCCGCGCACTCCTACCCCGCCCCGGTCGGGGACCGGCTGGCGGGCAGCGTCGCCGACCTGTTCAGCACCCTCATCGCCCAGCTGGCCGCGGCCCCGGCATCGGGGCCGGAGCAGCAGGGCGCGCCGAACGACCACCTGGTCCGCAGGGTGCGGGAGTACATCGACCGCCACCTGGGCGAACCCGACCTCTCGCCCGAGCGGATCGCGGAGGCCCACCACATCTCCGTGCGCTACCTGCACCGGCTCTTCGAGGGCGAGGGCGTGACGGTGAGCCGCCTCGTCCAGCGGCTCCGCCTGGAAGCCTGCGCCCGGGAACTGACGCGGCGGGGCCGCACCACGCCCACGGTCTCGGCCGTCGCCCAGCGGTGGGGCTTCGTCAACCCGGCCCACTTCAGCCGGACCTTCCGCGCCGCCTACGGCGTCTCGCCGCGCGAGTGGCGAGCGCTCCCGCACGACGAAGCCGGCTGAGGAGCCACACGATCTGCATGTCGACCGAAGCCAGGAGCGAAGAGTTGTCCGTCCCCACCCCCCAGCCCGCCCGGCGCCCGGTGCTCGACCGGGCGCTCCAGGAGTTCCTGGACACCGGAGCCGGCCGGTCGGCGACGGGACTGCCGGACCTCGCCCTCCTCGCCCCCGACAGCGCTCCGGCCGCCGGGGCGTGCGGCGCTCCGGACGAGGACGACCCGTACGGCACCGTCATCGAATGGCTCGCCCTGCCCTGCGGCCCGACCGGCCGGGTGCGCGTCCAGATCACCAGACCCGTCGGCACCGCCCGGCCCAGCCCCGTCGTGCTGTTCGTGCCCGGCCTCGGCTGGTCGCTCGGCGACGCCGCCTGCTACGCCCCGCTGATCCGGGAGTTCGCCCTCGGCACCGACGCCGCCGTGGTCTACGTGGACTACGCCCGGGCGCCCTCCGTCCGCTACCCGGTGGCCGTCGAGCAGTGCCACGCCGTCGCCCGGTGGATCCACGCGCACGGCGCCGAGATCGGACTGGACGGGCGGCGGATCGCCGCCGTCGGCGACTCCGCGGGGGCCAACCTGGTGGCCGCGCTGACCCTGCTGGCCCGGGAGCGCGGCGACCTGCCACTGGTCCACCAGGTGCTGCTGTGCCCCGTCACCGACGCCGACTTCGACACGCCCTCCTACCACCGGTTCGCCACCGGCTACTTCCTGCACCGCGACCACATGCGCCGGTTCTGGGATGACTACCTGCCCGATCCGCACCGCCGCAGGGAGGCCACCGCCGCGCCGCTGCGCGCCACCCTGGAGCAGCTCTCCGGGCTGCCGGCGGCACTCGTCGTCACCGCCGAGGCCGACGTGCTGCGGGACGAGGGCGAGGCGTACGCGGCCAGGCTCCGGGCGGCGGCGGTGCCGGTGGTGGCGATGCGCTACCAGGGCGCCGTCCACGGCTTCCTGCTCCTCGGCTCGAGCCGCCCCACCGGCACGTCCCGCGCGGCGCTGATCCAGATCGTCGACACCGTGCACGTCGCCCTGCACGGCCGGTCCTGGTGACCCCACCCGTCGCCGCCCCACCCTCCGTCACCGTCCGGCCGACCCTTCCACCAGGAGCACCGATGCCCGTCGTTCTCGACACCGCCCGGGTACCGTCCGCGGACCGCGCCGAGTACTGGCACGAGGCCGTCTCCCACACCTTCATCCCGCTGGACGTGACCCTGCTCGGTGACGCCCCCGCCCCCGCGACGATCACCAGTCACAGCCTGGGCGCCGTGCAGGTCTCCCTCGTGCAGGCCGGCCCGCAGCGCGTCGAGCGCAGCGCCGGCCTGATCGCCCGCGGCGGCGAGGACCACCTCACCCTGGCCCTCCAGCACCGCGGCACCGCCCGACTCAGCCAGGACGGCCACCAGGTGGAGCTGGGCCCCGGCACGTTCGCGATCTCCGACGCCGGCCGGCCGTTCGCCAAGGAGCTCCCGGAGCCCTTCCTCTTCACCGCCTTCCACTGGCCGCGCACCGCCGGCGGCCTCACCGAGGAGGACCTGCGGGTCCTCACCGCCACGCCCTTCTCCACCCGCGACGACACCGCCCGCCTGGTCGCCGGATACCTGGAATGCCTGTCCCGGGCGGCCGCGTCGATGGAACCCGCCCTGGCCTCCTGGCTCGCCGTCACGGCCCTCGACCTGCTCGCGGTCCTCGCCCACGAGCGCCGCGGCTGCTCCGTCCCCGAGGCACCCGAGGCCGCCCTGGCCACCCTGGCGCGGGTGAAGGACCACATCCTGCGCCACCTGGGCGACCCCGACCTCTCCCCGGAACGGATCGCGGCCGCCCACTACGTCTCCGTGCGCCACCTGCACAAACTCTTCCGCTACGAGGGCGTCACCGTGGCCCGCTGGATCCAGCGCCACCGCCTGGACATGGCCCGCCGCGACCTCGCCCGCCCTACCCCGAACCGGCCGAGCGTGGCCGCCGTCGCCACCCGCTGGGGCTTCGTCAGCCCCAGCCACTTCAGCCGCACCTTCCGCGCCGCCTACGGCACCTCCCCCCGCGACTGGCAGGCCTCCGCCAGCACCGGAGCCGGCGAGCCCCCACTGCTCCGCGGGCTCGGCCGACCGGGCCGATGACGAAGCCGCCGCCGGCCACGACGGCGGGGCTGTTACCCCCGGGCGTCGGGTGTCGGCGGGGGGTCGTAGGGTCCGGGGATGTCGGTGGTGGGGATCGTGGCGAGGGTGAGGGGATGACGGTGCTGGATGTGCGGCGGGTCGGGGAGTTGCTGCGGTGGGCGGCGGCGGAGCCGGGGGAGGTGGAGCGGGTCGCCGGGGAGCTGATGGAGCTGGTGGCCGGGCACGAGGGGAGTTGGACGGCGCAGTGGGAGGTCGTGCTCGCCGGGGTGCGTGAGGTGCCCCAGGGGGTGCGGGACGCGCTCGCGGATGCGCTGGAGGCGCGGGTACCCGGGGAGGGGGCGGACGCGGTCGCGCGGGGGAACGCCCTGAGTCTGGTGGCCGTGGTGGAGCAGACACTGCCCGGCCGGAACGCGGCGCGGCGGCGGGCGGAGCTGGAGGACGTCGCGCGGTGGCACACGCTGTGGGACGACCGGCGGTTCGTCGACCTGGCGGAGACGGAGATCGCGGCGGGTGGCACCCTCTCGCCCGGGGTGGTGGCCGTGTTCCGGCGCTCGGCGATGGACGGCTACTGCGGGGACCAGGTTCTCGAGATCGTGCGGAAGTCGACCGAGCCGGTGCTCGACGTCGGTGAGGAGTGGGCCGAGCGGGCGATGCGCGAGACGGAGGGGGTGCCCGCCTGGGAGGCGTTGCTGCGGCACGCGGTGACGGCGACGGCCTCCAAGCCGACCCGGCGGTGGGAGCAGCAGGCGCTCGCCCTGGTGGAGCCGTTGGGCGAGGACGAGGTGCGGGCGCGGTGGTGTCCTGGCTCGGGCTCGTCGGGCGGCGGACCTTCGCGTTGGAGCCCCGGGAGTGGGAGGACGACGTCAACGCCCTCTACGACGCGTACAACGCCACGGCGCTGCGCGGGCTGGTGTGGGTGCTCGGGCTGCTGCCCGCCCGTCCGGACACGGCACGCGCGCTCGGTGCGCTGGTCGAGAGCGCGCTGAGGAAGGTCCCCGGGATCGGTCCGCGCAGCGTGAAGGTCGCCAACGCGGCCGTGGGCGCTCTCGCGCGCCTCGACGGCGATGCGGTGCTCGCCGAACTCGCCCGGCTGGCAAGCCGGGTGACGTACAAGCCGACGCTCAGGCTGATCGAGTCGGTGCTGGACTCCCGGGCGGAGGCGCTCGGGCTGTCGCGCGAGGAGATCGAGGAACTGGCCGTGCCCGGTTACGGGTTGACGGAGGTCGGGCGCTTCGAGCGTCAACTGGGCGAGGTGACGGCCGTGGTGGAGGTGCGCGGCGTCAAGGCGGTGCTCGGCTGGCGGAGCTCGGCGGGCAAGGCCGTCAAGAGCGTGCCGGCGGCGGTGAAGCGCGACCACGCCGAGGAGCTCAAGGAGCTGAAGGCGGTGGTCAAGGACGTCGACAAGATGCTCTCCGCGCAGAGCGACCGGCTGGACCGCCAGTTCCTCGCCGACCGGTCCTGGGCGTACGGCGCTTGGCGGGAGCGGTACCTCGACCACCCGCTGGTGGGCACGCTGGCCCGGCGGCTGCTGTGGACGGTGGACGGCACGGCGGTCGGGTTCGCGGAGGGTGAGCTGCGCACGCTCGCGGGCGACGCGGTGCGCGCGGGCGGCGAAGTCCGGCTCTGGCACCCGGTGGGGCGCGAGCCGGCCGAGGTCGTGGCCTGGCGGGACTGGCTGGAGCGGCACGCGATCACCCAGCCGTTCAAGCAGGCCCACCGCGAGGTGTACCTGCTGACCGACGCCGAGCGGGCGACGGGCACGTACTCCAACCGCTTCGCCGCGCACGTCCTGCGTCAGCACCAGTTCAACGCGCTGGCAGGGCTGAGGGGTTGGCGCAACACGCTGCGGTTGATGGTCGACGACGCCGCGCCGCCGGCCACCCGCGAGCTGCCGCGGTGGGGGCTGCGGGCCGAGTACTGGATCCACGGGGACGGACACGACTACACGGCCGACACCACCGAATCCGGGAGCTTCCTGCGGCTGCGCACCGACCAGGTCCGCTTCTACCCGATCGACGCGCCGCAGAACTGGGCGGACTGCTACGGCGGCGAGTACGCCATGGCGACGGCCTCCGGTGCCGCGCCGGTGGAGCCCGTCCCGGTCGCCGAGGTGCCGCCGCTGGTGCTGTCCGAAGTCCTGCGCGACGTCGACCTGTTCGTGGGCGTGGCCAGCGTCGGCAACGACCCGACCTGGCAGGACGGCGGCCCCGACGGGCGCTACCGCGAGTACTGGAACGCGTACGGCTTCGGGGAGTTGAACCAGGGCGCCGAGACGCGCCGGGCGCTGCTGGAGCGGCTCGTGCCCCGGCTGGCCATCGCCGACCGCTGCACGCTGGAGGGCCGTTTCCTGCATGTGAAGGGCGAGCGCCACACGTACAGGATCCACCTCGGCTCGGGGAACATCCTGATGACGCCGAACGACCAGTACCTGTGCATCGTCCCGAAGTCGGCCACGGCCCTGGAGACGGGATACCTGCCCTTCGAGGGAGACCGGATGCTCGCCGTGATCCTCAGCAAGGCGATGTTGCTGGCCGAGGATACGAAGATCACGGATCCGACGATCCTGAGCCAACTCTGAGGCGGTGACGGTTACTTGCTGCGCGGGTAGGTCTTCGTGACGTTGCCGCTGAGGTCGGACACCAGATAGGCGCCGCCGTAGGAGTCGGTGACGTAGACCAGCAGGGTCGGCCCGGCGTCGGCCATGCCCGGGGCGTTGCGGACGATGATGTAGTGGCTGGTGGGCTTGGTGATGCCGAGCTCCGCGTCGGCGCGCTGGAGGAGGGCGGGGAGGGCGTCCCAGTTGACGGTCTTCAGGTCCACCGGCTTCTCGCGGAACACCACGGTGCCGGACCGGCTGCCGGGCGAGGTCTTGCCGTTGCGGTACTCGAAGCTGTCGTAGAGGTTCGGGTTCGCGGCGGTCGGGACGGTGGCGGAGCCGTAGCCCTGCTGGAGGGTGAACTCCAGGACGGTCGTGCCCCGCATCGACGGGCTCATGGACTGGATGACGCCGCGCACGCCGTCCGGGGTGAGCAGGCCCGGGTAGGCGGGGGTCTCGCCGGCGCCGTTGCCCTGCTGTGCGGCGAAGTGCTGGACGGTGAGGCCGATCGTCAGCATCGCCGCCGCGACCAGGAGGGCGGAGCCGGAGCGCATCGCGATCCGCCAGCGGGCGGGGCGGGCCGGTTCGGACGTCGGCTCGGGTATCGGTTCGGGCGTCGGTTCGTCGGCGGGTTCCCGGAGCGGGGCGTCGTCGAGGGTGTGGGCCAGGGTGTGCGGCGAGGTGGGGGAGGTGCGGGAAGTGTCGGCGGGCGGGTACAGCTGAACGGTGTCGGGGGTGTAGGGGGCGCCGGGCCCGTACCCCTCGGCCGCCGCCAGCATGCGGTCGAGCAGCGCCGCGTCCGGGCGCGCGGCGGTGTCCCGTACGAGCAGGGCGGTGAGGGCCGGGGCGAGGGCGCCGGACCGTACGGGCGGGGGCACCGGTTCGTCGAGCACGGCGGCGAGCGTGGCGAGGCTGGTGCCGCGCCGCAGGGGGTGGTGGCCCTCCACCGCGACGTAGAGCATCATGCCCAGCGACCAGAGGTCGGAGGCCGGGTTGCCCTCCTCGCCCCGGACGCGCTCGGGCGCGATGTACTCGGGCGAGCCGATGAGCGAGCCGGTGGTGGTCAGGCTAGGCGCCTCCGCGAGGCTGGCGATGCCGAAGTCGGTGAGCACCGGGGTGCCGTCGGGGCGCAGCAGGACGTTGCCGGGTTTGACGTCGCGGTGCTGGATCCCGGCCGCGTGGGCGGCGCTCAGGGCCGCCAGCACGCCCCGGCCGAGCCGGGCCGCCTCCGGCGGGGACATCGGGCCCCAGGTGAGCCGGTCGTGCAGGGAGCCGCCGGTCACCAGCTCCATGACCAGCCAGGGGTGGGGGAGTTGGGGCAGGTCGACGATGTGGTGGATGGTGACCACGTTGGGGTGGTTGAGCCGGGCCAGCGACCGGGCCTCGCGCAGCACCCGTTCGCGGACGACCTGCGCGGCCCTCGGGTCCCCGTCGAGCAGCGCCGGGTCGGGAGGCCGTACCTCCTTCAGCGCCACCTCGCGGTGCAGCGCGGTGTCGCGCGCCCGCCACACCAGCCCCATGCCTCCGCCGCCGAGCCGCTCCAGCAGCTCGAACCGGCCGTCGATGAGCGAGACCCCGGTCCCCCCTGTGTTCATGACGGTCATCGTAGGGGCAGCGGGGCCCGCCTAGACTGGGGGGTCGCCGGGGGTTCCGTTCGTCGACGCACCGGCGGGAAGGGGTCCTGGTGGCGGCCGAGAGTGGGGCTGTGGAGCGGGAGTTGGGCACGTCCGGCACCTCCGGTGCGTCCGGTGGGTCCGGCGTGTCCGGCGCGTCCGGCGCCGCGTCCGACGGTCTGGACGCCCGGCTGGTCGACGCCGTCGAGCGGCTCGGGGACGCCGGGCGGGCGATGCTGCGCGACGCGGCCAAGCGGGAGGGGCTCTCCGTCACCCAGGCGCAGCTGCTGCTGCGGGTGACCACGCCGAGCGCCGGGCCGCAGAGCACCGGCAGTTTCGCGCGCTGGCTGGAGGTCTCCGCGCCGACGGTCAGCGACGCGGCCGCCGCGCTGGTGCGCAAGGGGCTGCTGGAGGCCGTGCCGGACGTCACCGACACCCGGCGTTCCTCCTGGGTGCCGACGGGCCCGGGCCGGGAGGCCGCCGAGCGGCTGCACGGGTGGCGGGACCCGCTCGCCGCGGGCCTGTCCGCCTGCTCGCCGCAGGAGCGGGCGGTCGCGCTGCGGGTGCTGCTGGAGGCCGTCGCCTCGCTGAACCGTACGGGGCGCATCACGGTCGCGCGTACCTGTCTGACCTGCCGTTTCCTGCGGCAGGAGGCTCCGGACGGGCGGGCGGGCGAGTGGTGCGGGCTGCTGGAGGCCCCGCTCGCCGCCGCCGATCTGCGGGTGGACTGCCCGGAGCACGAGCCGGCCTCGCGCTGACCTCTCGTCAAGTCCGGCGGGCCGGAGGCCGGTCGGCCCTTGCGTGACCGGTGGGTCGATCGGTAGCGTCAAGATAGTTAGGACTCCTAATTCGGAGTCCGCTCGCAGAGTCCACGGGCTCAAGGATTCGAGGACGGCCATGACGCACGCGCCCATTCCCGGCTACCGCTACGACGACCCCCACCTGCCCGAATCCCCGGTCACCGCAGGTGACTTGGAGGGACTCACCGCGGCGACCCTGTTCTCCGACACCGACGTCGCCGCACTCAAGCTGGCCGGCGAGGTCCTGGCGGACCAGACCGAGCAGATCCTCGACGTCTGGTACGGCTTCGTCGGCTCCCACCCGCACCTGCTCGCCTACTTCTCCACCCCCGAGGGCGTGCCCGTCGACGCCTACCTGGCCGGTGTGCGCCGCCGGTTCGGCCAGTGGATCACCGACACCTGCACCCGCCCGTACGACGCCCGCTGGCTCGCCCAGCAGGAGGAGATCGCGCTGCGCCACACCTCGGCGAAGAAGAACGCCACCGACGGCGTCCGGTCCGTCCCGCACGTGCCGCTGCGCTACCTGATCGCGTTCATCTACCCGATCACCGCGACCATGCGGCCGTTCCTCGCCGCCAAGGGGCACGCGGAGGAGGAGGTCGAGGCGATGCACCAGGCGTGGTTCAAGGCCGTCACGCTGCAGGTCGCGCTCTGGGCCCGCCCCTACGCCGGGGCGGCCTGGTAGGCGCAGGGGCGGGGGTCGGTCCTTGGAGTTCGACGATCACGGTGCCCAGGTGGCGTCCGGCGATCGTGTCGGCCAGGGCCTGCGGGGCGTTCTCGAGGCCCCGCACACGGGCGAGCGGTACGTCGACGGTGCCGCTCGCCCGCCACCGCGCGCAGTGCTCGTACCACTCGGCTTCCGCGTCCGGGTCGTCGTCCGCGCTGTAGCCGCGCAGGCTGAGCTTCTTCAGCAGCAGCGGGAAGGAGTCGAGCTCGACCGGGGCCGTGCGGCCCGTCCCGTGGGCGGCCAACTGGCCGGACAGGGCGCCCAGGACGAGGATCCGGGCGCCCGGGTTGGCGAGCGCCACGGCGGCCGCGAGCTGCTCGCCGCCGACGTTGTCGACGACGACGTCCAGCCCGCCGGGGGCGGCCTCGGCCAGCTGCTCGGCGAACGGACCGGCGCCGCGCACGGCCACCGCGTCGTAGCCGAACCCGGCGACCAGACGCTCCGCCCGCTCCCTCGAACCGGCGCTGCCCACGACCCGTCCGGCTCGGGGGCCCGGCCCCGGGGCGGTTCGGGCGCACCATGTGGGTGGTCCGGCTGGAGTGCGCGCCGGGCGCGTCCGTCGCCGTGGCGGAGGCGCTGGCCAGGCGCGAGGACACCCAGTGGGTGCGGATCGCCTCCGGCGGCACGGAGGTGCTGTGCACCGTGCACGGCGACGACGCCGACCGCGAAGCCCTGCTGCTGGACCGGCTCCCGGCCACCCGCCCGGTCACCGCGATCTCCGCGCACTGCGTGCTGCGGTCCTTCAAGGGCGGCGGCCCGGACTGGCAGCCCGTCGCCTCCGTCCTGACCGCCGACCAGGTCCGCGCCCTCGAACCGCCGCCCGTGGCCCCGTCGGCGAGCGCCCTGGACGCCACCGACCGCATCCTGCTCGCCGAACTCGCCCTCGACGGCCGCGCCACGCCCGCCGCCCTCGCCCGCGCCACCGGCCGGGACGAATCCACCGTCCGCTGCCGGATCACGGCGCTGCGCACGTCGGGCCTCCTCGTCCTCGACCTGGACGTCGACCAGCGGGCGCTGGGCCTCGGCTTCACCGCCCTGCTCTGGCTCACCGTCGAACCCGCCCATCTCACCACCGTGTGCACGGCCCTCGCCTCCCACGAGGAGACCGCCTTCACCGCCGCGACGACCGGCCCCACCAACATCCTGGCCTCCGCCGTGACCCCCGACCCCGACGCCTGCTTCACCTACCTCGCCGACCGCATCGCCCCCCTCCCCGGCATCCACACCCTCCGCACCACCCCGATCCTCCGCACCGTCAAACGCACCGGCCCGGCCGCACCCCGCTGAGCCCGTTCCTGGAGCCCTCGGCTCGAACGGAATGGAGGGGCGGCCTCGCGTAACTCCACCGTGAGTGAGGCGAGTTCGCCGTACGGGCGGCCGGCTCGGCCGGGTGGCCGTGCCGCCCGGGGCGTGGGTGGGTGCCGCCGGTCTCGGCGCGTGCGGCGGTCAGGTCGACGGGGTGGGGGCGCAGGTGAGGAGGACGTGGGCGGCGGTGAGGTTGGTGGTGCGGAGGGCGGGGGTGTCGATGGGGGTGATGAGGATGTTGCGGCCGGTGGCGTGGAGGTGGGTGAGGAGGGCGGGCCAGGTGGGGGGTGAGGGGTCGGTGGGGGTGGTGAGGCGGGGTGTGGGGGTGAGGGTGGTGGGGGTGGGGTGGGGGAGGAGGGGGTCTCCGGGGTCGGGGGTGGTGGTGGGGGTGAGTTGGCGTCGGCCGAGGAGTTCGCGGAGGGCTTCGAGGGCGGCGTCGCGGCGGCGGGGGGCGGCGGCCGCGGACCAGAGCCAGGTGCCGGTGAGGGGGTCGGGGTGGCGGGCGAGGACCACGGGGGCGGGGCGGTGGTCGGGGGTGCCGAGTTCGAGGAGTTCGGGGGCGACGCCGAGGTGTTGGGCGGCGTGGGCGAGGGCGGTCAGTTCGGTGTCGTCGGCGAACTCCTCGGGGGTGATCCGGGTGACGGGGGTGGCGCGGCGGAGGGCTTTGCGCAGTTCGTCGTGGGCGAGGGCGGTGAGGAGGCCCCGGCGGACGGCTTCGGTGTGGGTGGAGCCGGCGCCGAGGCCGGCGGGGGTGGGTTCGAAGAGGCGTTCCCGGTTGTACGGGCCGAAGGGGCGCAGGGCGGCGACGGGGACGCGGTGGGTGCGGCCGTCGAGGAGGGAGATGGCCGGGGCCCAGGCGGTGATGGCCTCGGTGGGGACGCCGCTGCCGGTGGAGAGCCGGGCCGGGGCGACGGTGGGCCAGGGGGCGTCCGAGGGGGCCGGGGTGACGGGGACGGCCCGGGCGGCGTACACCTCGGCGGCCCGTAGCAGGGCGCGCTGCCGGGCGGCGGCGGTGTGGTGGAGGTCGAAGGCGGAGATCAGACGGCGCCGGCCGTCCCCGAGGTCGACGGCGACGGTGCCGACCTTGAGCGGGTTCTGGGCGGCGTGCTCGTCGGGGAGGGGCGTGAAGACGGCCGGACGGGCGCTGCGGGCGACGGGGTGGGGCAGGTCGAAGCCGAGGCGGTTGCCCAGCATGGCGGCCATCGGCCCGGTCCAGGGCGCGGGTTCGGGCGTCCGGGGGGCGTTGATCGCGCAGCCCCAGCAGCAGTTCGCGCCGGGTGCGGCCAGCGGGCTGATCGTGGCGCTGCGGCCGAAGTCCCAGGCAGGGAGGAGGGTTTGGCCTTCGGGGACGCCCTCGGCGAGGAGTCGGGCGATCCTGGTGGTGCCGGCGGCCACCACGGTGGGGTAGCGCTCGAGGTCGGGCCAGCCGGGTTCGGTGGCGGCGCTCAGTCCGGTGACGGTCACGGGGCAGCCTGCCTCGGTCAACTCACGTGCCTCGGTGAGGAGTTCGGTGAGTCCGGGGCCGTCGGTGACGGCGAGGTCGGAGCAGCCGCTGCGGATGAGGCCCAGGGCGCAGGAGCGGGCGAGCGGGCCGTCGCCGAGGACGGCCACCGGGGTGGTGCGGAAGCGCTGGAAGCAGCCGGCTTCGTGGCCAGGGGTGGAGGGCGGGGCGGGGGCCTCCGGGGCGTCGGCGGGCGTGGCGTCCTGGGCGAGCCCGTGCTCGTACAGGGTCCTCACCAGCCGTACCAGCAGGGCGCGTTGGGCGGGGCGGAGGTCCCGGGTGAGCTCGGCGACGGTGGTGGCGCCGTCCAGGAGGGGGGCGGTGAGGGTGGCGAAGTGGTGGGCGGAGGGGCCGGTGAGGGTGAAGCCGCTCCTGGCGTTGTGGAAGAGGACGCCGTCCGCCGTCTCGGTGAAGAGGACATCCAGGCGCAGGCGGGGCCGGGTGTCGGCGATCCGGTCGTAGGCGGTCGTGGGCGTCGTGGTGGCCGTTGTGGTGGCCGTTGTGGTGGGCGTCGTGGTCATCGCGGTCCCGTGTTCCTCTCGTTCCCGTGGTCAGCGCTGGGAGGGGACGGAGAGCATGCCGTAGCGGGCGTCGGCCGTGCCGGTGACGGTGCAGCGGGCGCCCGGGGGCAGGTAGAGCAACTCGCCGGTGCGCAGCCGGATCCGCCGGTCCTGGACGTGGCCGTGGGGGAGCCGCAGGGCGATGCCGACCGCGCCGGCGCCCTGGAGGAGGAGGGTGCTGGTGTCGGTCTCGACCACCGTTTCTAGGTCGGTGGCGCCGGCAGTGCTAGCAGTGGATGAGGCGGTGACGGAGGGGCCGTGGCAGGGCGGCCCGGCGGCCACCACCTGCTCCAGCAGGATCGCCAACTCACGCCCCAGGAGGCTCAGATGGGCGTCGAAGTCCCCCCGCAGCCCTGGCGGTTCGCTCTGCGGCCAGAGCACGGCGGGCCGCTGGACGCGGTGGCGCTCGGCGAGGAAGCCCGCGATCTCGCGCAGGTAGTGACCGTCCTCCGGCTGTTCACCGGTTTCGCCCCACTGCATCGGGTGCCCTCCTCACGTCTCCCGGATCGTGTCCGTGGGAGTCATGGTGGGCGCGCGTCGGGGGGCGGGCCAGTCACGTATTTCCGGTCACTCCTCCGGGAGCAGCCCGGCCCGTACGGCCGCCACGCCCGCCTGGAAGCGGCTCTCGGCGTTCAACTGCTGCATGATGTCGGCGATGTGGCGGCGCGTGGTGCGCAGCGACATGCCGAGCCGTCGGGCGATGGTCTCGTCCTTGATCCCGGCGGCGAGCAGTTCGAGGATCGTCTCGTCGAGTTCCTGGGCGACCTGCTCCAGCCCGTCGTCGGCCGCGTCGGCGAACGGGCGGGCCGCGGCCCAGGTGTGCTCGAAGAGCTCGCACAGGTACGCCACCAGCGAGGGCTCGCGGATCGCCACCGCGCCGGAGGAGCCGTCCTGCACGGGGACGAAGGCCAGTTCGCGGTCGAAGACGATGAGCCGGCCGAAGAGCTGGTGGGCGGTGCGGTACTGGCCGCCGAGGCGGGAGGCGGCGGCCACGTACGCCTGGCTGGGGCCGTTGAACCGGGCGGTGTGGTGGTAGAGGGTGCGCATCCGGACGCCCCGGCCGAGCAGGGCGCGGTCGCGCACCAGCGCCTCCTCCATGGCCGAGGGGACGCGGTTGCCGCCGCCGGGCTGGCTGGCCAGGACTTCGAGGGTGCAGTCGTCGGAGGCGCGGTTGAGGGCGGAGCGGACCTCGGGCAGGCTGGCGATGACCTGGACGCCGCTGCCGGGGCAGCCCGCCCCGCAGCTGCTCCGGTAGACGGGCGCGAAGTCGGCCAGCAGGGCCCGGGTGCGGGCGAGTCGCTCCTGTTCGGCCCTGATCCGGGCCTCCACCGGGGCGGCGAGTTCGGTGACGGCGAGTTCGGGGGCGACGGCGTAGCCCGCGTCCGGATCGTCGGGGTCCAGGAAGACGAGGCGCAGCGCGACCAGCCGTTCCAGCGAGGCCCGGGCCCGGTCGACGGGGAGGCCCAGGTCGTGGGCGAACTCCTTGACGGCGGTGCGGCGGTGGTCCAGCACCCACGCGTACACCTGCCGGTCGACGGGGTCGGCCGACGGCCGCGCGCTCGTGAGGTTTTCGGTGAGGTTGTCCATCTTTCTCCCCCACTCCCTTTCCTGCCGTACACGTTGGTGAGGTCGGATGCCCCTGGTGGCCCTGCGCGATCATGACCAGGCTGGGTCGCAGCACCGGAGATCCACGTGAAAAGAGGGTCGGAGGTTTCGGCCCGGTTCCCAGGAGGACGCACATGAAGCGCTCGATCATCGCAGGTCTGGTCCTCGCCGGCCTGCTCACGGGCGGGGTCGCCGTCTCCGCGTCCGCTTCCGCGCAGGGCGAGGGTCGCAGCACGGTGGCGGACACCTCCTGGGGCGGCTGGGTCTGCCCGCCGAACGCGACCACCGACATCTGCGGCGGCAAGCACCGCTTCCCGCACCTGCCCGGGGCGGCCGTCGAGCTCTCCGCGGCGAGCGGCAACGGGCGGCCGATCGGGACGACGGACACCTCCTGGGGCGGCTGAGCCCGTACCTCGCCGTTCGCCGTTCCGACCCTGTAGGGAGCCGTCATGCCCAAGATCGATCTCGCCACGGCCGGCACAGCCGCTCCGGCCCTGAGCGACCGCGAGCACCAGGTCCTCGAACACCTCGCCGACGGCGCCACGTACCAGGCCATCGCCCGCCGGATGAACCTGAGCCCGCACACCGTCGACACGTACCTGCGGCGCATCCGCGGCAAGACGGGGGCGGTCAACCGCACCCAGCTGGCGCTGCTCGCCTTCTCCCTGGGGCACGGCCCGGCGAGGGGCTGAAAGTGAAACCCGCGCATTCTCAGCCCCGCTGAGAAGTTGTCCCGCCGTTCCCCACCGTCCACCCTCCACCCGCCTCCCGGCGGGTGCCCACCCCCGGGCTCGCCGGGGGGGGCGCCGCGCCGCCGGGCCCCCCCGCGGGGGGGGGGGGGGGGGGGGGGGGGGGGGGGGGGGGGGGGGGGGGGGGGACGGCCCGGCCGGGGGGCGGTGCCCGCGCCCCCCCCCCCGGGCCCCCCCGGGGGGGGGGGGGGGCCCCCCCGGGGGGGGGGGCCCCCGCCCCCGGGGGGGGGGGCCCCCCGCCCCTCGGTGCTGCCGTGTGCGGTGTTCTGTGCCGTTCCGGGCTGTTCCTCCGGTGCCCTGCCGTGACCGGCGGTGCTGTGGGCGCCTCGGGTGTCTCAGGTGGGACCTGGTGCGCGTCGCCCGGGTGCGGCGCGTGAGGTGGCCCGTGCGCCGGTGCCCGCGCCGCCCGTCAGCGGACGCCCACCCGGGAGGGGGCGACCCGCCCGCCGCCGGAGCCGCGCCCCGGCGTACGGGAGCCGGAGCGGCCCGCGGCCGGCCCGGAGCCCTGGCCCTGGGATGAACGGTTCTGCTGGGCCGGCAGGCCGTTCTGCACGTCCATCACGGCGTGCGCGACCATCCCGCCCAGCGGGTCGTAGCGGATCAGGTCGCGCAGCCGCGACCGTGAGGACCGGCCCTCGTTGCCCGGGTACAGGTGCTTGCCCAGGCCCACCGAGTGGGCGAGGGCCGCGAGCGCGGCCGTCCGCGGGTCCGGCGGCACGCCGGTGCGGATCGCGGTGTCCAGCCGCTGCTTGATCGCGGCGTTGGTCCCGTCGTCGGACGCCTGGTAGCGGGTCGTCGGCAGCACCCCGCACATCTGGCCCGGCACGGCCGTGACCATGCCGCAGCGTTCCAGGTGCGCCAGGTACGTCTGCCGCAGGCCCAACCGGGGCCCGCCGATCCAGTGCGCCGCGCGGACCGGACTGCCGCGACGGCGCAGCAGTTCCAGTGCGTGGTCAAGGGTCGGGTCACCGGTCGGTCGTGCGAGCACGACGGCGATCCGGTCACCCTCCGGTACGATCCGTCCGGCCAGGGACAGCTCGACGAGCTGTGCCCCGGCGAGTCCGAGGTCGAGGGTCTGCGGCTGCGCCGTGGTACCCGTGGTCGGGTCCAAAGCGAGCAGCAAGAGTTCCTCGGGAACAGTTCTACGGCTCTTGCCCATCCAAGCCTCCCCGCGTGGATGAGAGACAGGGTGACGCCTCTCACACGGGCTTGTCGAGTACGCCTCCGAATCGTGACCTTGGACCGGAGGCGCGGAACCGGCGGCCGCGGGCACGGCGTCTGAGCGGTGAACAGGCCGCGGCGCGACCGGGCGCGGGGTTTAGGCGCCGGTCGGGCGGGGTGTGCGCGGCCGGATCCACCGTCGGTGGCGGAGACTGTAGAGGTACACGGGGCGGGGCGTCGGCTTCCCGAAATCGGGTCTGCCGGTGCCCCGCCGGGCGTTGAGGAGGCTGGGATACGTGGGCGAGTCCCCCGACAGGGTGCTGCGGGACGGCGAGCGGGACGGCGAGCGCGAGCGCGAACGGGGCGAGGGGGCCACCGGCGCCGAGGCGGCGAAGAGCCCTTCGTCGGACTCGCCGTCGGACGTGTCGCCGGACGGGCCGTCGGACGCGCCGTCGGACGCGCCGTCGCACTCGCCCGCCAAGGCGGCGGTCGACGGGCCCCGGGCCGGCTCGACCGTACAGCTGCGCGTCCAGGATGTGGACGAGCGGACGACGACGCTGCGGCTGCCGGCGGACGACCGGACCACCTCGCTGCGCATGCCCGTCGACACCAGGACCACGGCGCTGAGGCTGCCGGAGGAGCTGGTCGAAGCGGTGGAGAAGGAGGAAGGGGGCGAGGAGGGGAAGGCGCCGTCCGCGAAGCCGCCCGTCGCCGATCCCCGTCTCGCCATGCGGACGGCTTCGGCGGGTGCGGAGAGCGCCGCCGAGGAGAAGGAAGAAGGGGACGAGGACACCCCTTCCACCGCCGCACCCGTCGCGCTGACCGAGACCGGGCAGCCTGGTCAGCGACCGGAGCGACCGGAGCGACCGGACCGCGCGGAGAAGCTGGAGAAGCCGGAGCCGCTGCGCTCCGCCGGGACCGTCCCCGAGCCGCCGGCGCCCGCGCCGCTGCCCGAGCCGGAGCCCGGCCCCGCGCCGGAGCCGCTGCCCAGGCCCGCGCCGAAGCCGGCCCCCGGGCCGACCCCGGCCCCCACCCCGCTGCCCGAGCCCGACCCGCGCCCGCTCCCGCCGCTGCCCGTCCCGCCGCCACTGCCCCGGCCGGAGGGTGACGACCCGGCCGGTGAGCCGCACGGCACCCCGGAGAACACCTCCGAGGCGATGGAGGTCCTGGCCTCCCTCAACTCCCGCCCGGTCTCCCCGCTGCGCCGCGCGCTCAAGCGGATCACCATCTGGACGGTGTTCCTGGCCGTGGTGGTCGGCGCCGCCGTGGTCGCCCAGCTGCTGCGCCCCCTGCCGGACCCGAAGCTGAGGATGACGACGGCGGGCAGCTACAGCTTCGGCGGCGAGCAGCTGGACCTGGCCTGGCCGGCCAAGGGCCAGTCCGCCGCCGAGGTGGTCGGCGTCGGCAGCCTCGGCAGCTCCGGGGAGGAGAAGCCCGCCTCCATCGCGAGCGTCACCAAGGTGATGAACGCCTACCTGATCCTGCAGAAGTTCCCCCTGAAGAAGGGGGAGGCGGGCCCGAAGATCCAGGTCGACAAGCCGGCCGCGCTGGAGTCCGGCAGCGTGGACGAGTCCCGGGTGACGCTCACCGAGGGGCAGATGCTCACCGAGTACCAGGCGCTGGAGCTGCTGATGCTGCCCTCGGCCAACAACGTGGCCCGGCTGCTCGCCCGCTTCCACTCCGGCTCCGAGGAGGCGTTCGTCAAGGAGATGAACGACACCGCGGCGAAGTTCGGGATGACCAACACCACCTACACGGACGCGGCGGGCATCAAGCCGGAGACGAAGTCCACGGCCAAGGACCAGCTGAAGCTGGCCGAGCAGGTCATGCAGAACGAGATCTTCCGGCAGATCGTGTCCACGCCGGAGACCAACTTCAACAACACGAAGACCCCGAACACCAACAACCTGATCAACCCGAAGACCGGCGTGATCGGCGTGAAGACCGGTTCCAGCACCCCGGCGGGCGGCTGCCTGATGTGGGCCGCGTACAAGGAGGTGGGCGGTGTGCGGCGGCTGATCCTCGGGGTGACCCTGGGCCAGCCGGCCACCGGCTCCGGGCCCAACGACGGCATCCTGCCCACCGTCCTCAAGGTGAGCGGCAAGCAGATCCAGGCCGCGCAGAACGGGGTGACCGGCCAGACGGTGGTGAAGAAGGGCGACGTGGTCGGCAGCGTCGACGACGGCCTCGGCGGGAAGGTCCCGGTCGTGGCGACCAAGGACCTCGTGGTGGCGGGCTTCCCGGGCATCACCGGCACCGTCACCCTGGACCCGTCGAAGATCGACCACCAGATGACGGCGGGCAAGGAGATCGGCGTGCTGCGCGTCGGCGCGGGCGAGGCGAGGACCGAGGTGCCGGTGGCGCTGCAGGGCGACCTCAACCCGCCGTCCATCCAGTCCCGGCTGCTTCGTACACTCTGAGCCCTTCGGGCCACGGCCCTCCCTTCCGCCCCGTGCGGAAGGGAGGGCTTTTCAGTTTTCTCTTAACACTCTTAACTGATTTGGTTTTGAACTTTCATTACCCGTCTCCCCCTTCCCCTCGGTCCTACGACACGTCAGGCTTCGGTCGGCTTTCCGCCGGGCCGCGCGACCGCGCCGCCCGATCCCATGGGGAGGACCCACCACCGTGCCCACCAGGCAAAGCCGACGGCTGCTGCTGCCCGCCGTCACCCTCACCGTCCTCGGCCTGACCACCACCCAGGCCCTCGCCGCCCCGGCCTCCGGTCCCGTGCCCACCGGCCACGCCCTCGTCGCCAAGGCCGAGACGGCCGGCGACGACGGCTCCGGCGAGGCCGAGAACTCCGCCGAGGGCGTCGCCCAGTACACCGAGGCCCGCACCGCTCCGGGTGTCATCGCCCCCGGCGCGTACGGCGCGGCCTGGTCGCAGCTCCAGTCGATGCCGCACTCCGACGGCACCTGGCGGCACGTCACCAAGAAGCCGTACAACTCCGACGACCCGCGCTACCGCGACGTCAACTCCAACTCCAGCGGCGGCTCCGGCATGGTCACCGGCCGCATCACCGGCATCGCGGCCGACCAGGACGGCTACGTCTACGCGGGCGGCGCCAACGGCGGCGTGTTCCGCTCCCGCACCGGCGGCGGCAACTGGCAGCCGATCGCGGACAGGCTGCCCACCCTGTCCACCGGCACGCTGAACCTCGACGAGGGCGGCCGGCTCTGGTACGCCACCGGCGAGTCCAACACCGGCGCCACCTCCTACGTGGGCACCGGCGTGTACGTGCTGGCCGACCCGAAGAGCGGCACCTTCAAGCCCGGCGACCGCATCGGCGGCAAGGAACTGGAGTCCACCATCATCCACGCGCTGCGCTTCGGCGGCGGCAAGGCGTGGGCGGCCACCAGCCGCGGCGTGTGGAGCCACTCCACCACCGACCTGACCGGCCCGTGGAAGCTGGAGTACGCGCCCAACCCGGACTACCTGCCCGGGGGTTCGAAGGCGGGCGACCCGAGCGCGCCGTACAAGAACATCGCCAACGACATCGCGATCGACCCCAAGGACCCGTCCAAGGTCGTCATCGCGGTCGGCTGGCGCGGCGGCGACACCTACAACGGCTTCTTCTCCAAGGCGGCGGACGGCAGTTGGCAGCGGGTCGCCTCCCTGGGCGACCTGCCGACCGACGCCGCGAACGTCGGCAACGTCACCTTCGCCCGCTCGGCGGACGGCTCGCGCTACTACGCGATCGACCAGTCCCCGGACGTCATGGCCCACAACCCGGACACCGGCCTGAAGGGCGTGTACGTCTCCAAGTCCGGTTCCCCGACCGGCCCGTGGACGCTCATCGCGGACAAGGACAAGCTGAAGGGCTCCGGCTCGGCGCTCCAGGACGCGGGCTACCAGCCCGGCATCCAGGCCTGGTACAACCAGTCCCTCCAGGTGGACCCGGCCAACCCCGACCACGTGTACATGGGGCTGGAGGAGGTCTTCGAGACCAAGAACGCGGGCGCCGACTGGAACACCGTCGGCCCGTACTGGAACAACGGCTTCGCCTGCTGGAGCATCGACCCCTCCAAGCAGACCGGCGACTGCTCGCCGACCACCCACTCCGACCAGCACGCCGTGGCCTTCGGCGGCTACCAGGGCAAGCCGAACGTCTACGTCGGCAACGACGGCGGCATCTACAGCCGCCCGGCCAACGGCCAGCTGGACCAGTGGGGCCACGGCAAGGACTGGAAGTCCCTGGCCGACGGCACCATCGACACCCTGCAGTACTACTCGGTGGGCGTCGGCAAGGACCTCGCCGACAAGTCCGGCCGGGGCGTCATCGTCAGCGGCGGCCTGCAGGACAACGGCGAGTCGATCCTGCGCGCCCACGACAAGGTGATGGGCTCCAACTTCGGCGGCGACGGGGCGGACACCATCGTCAACCCGGCCAACGGCTGCGACATCGCCGAGGAGTACGTCTACCTCGACATGTGGGTCACCCAGAACTGTGCCGTCAACGACGGCAGTTGGACGAAGGACCCGAGCAAGGCCACCTCCTACGAGATCGCCCCGCCGGACAAGGACACCAGCTCCGCCCGCTTCATCGCGCCCATCACCGCCGACCCCAAGGACGGCAACACCTGGATCGCCGGTGGCCGGCACGTCTGGGTGCAGCACAAGGGCTACGCGATCCGCAGCGGCGCCGAGTGGACCTCGGCCTACGACCTGGGCGCGGGCCACGTCGCCACCGCCGTCGCCACGGTCAACGGCACGGTGTACGCGGGCTGGTGCGGCCCGTGCAACAACCAGGGCTTCAGCCGCGGCATCGCGGTCGGCAACACCGACGGCACCGGCTGGCACCAGCTGAACCTGCCCGTGGACGGCACCCTGCCCAACCGCTACATCTCCTCCTTCGCGGTGGACGAGAAGGACGCGAAGCACGTCTTCGTCGCCTTCAACGGCTTCTCGCGGACCTGGACGGAGGGCCCCGGCGCGGGCATCGGCCACCTCTTCGAGACCCGTGACGGCGGGGCCACCTGGAAGGACGTCTCGGCGAACCTGCCCGACGTCCCCACCACCTCCGTCAAGCTGCTGGCCGACGGGGGCCTGGCCCTCGGCAGCGACCTGGCCGCCTTCTACCGCGCCCCGGGCGAGCGCGACTTCTCCGTCCTCGGCAACAGCCTGCCCACCACCTCGGTGCAGCAGCTGAAGAGCGGCCCCGACGGCCGCCTCTACGCCGCCACCTTCGGGCGCGGCATCTGGTCGATCAACCCCCGCGGTCTCGCCGACGACGACGACGCCCAGGACTGACCCACCCCGCCCATCCCGGACCCGCTACACTGAGCCCTCGGCGGCCACGCCTCTCGCAGGCCGGCCGCCGGGGCCTCAGTAGCTCAGGGGATAGAGCACAGCTCTCCTAAAGCTGGTGTCGCAGGTTCGAATCCTGCCTGGGGCACCGCATGCACGACGACGAAGGCCCAGGTCGGGTGACCTGGGCCTTCGTCGTGCACCGGGGCGTCCGGGCCGTGTCTACACGGCCTGGCGCTGGGCGGGGGTGGCGCCGGCCACGGCCGGGACGGGGGCGCGGGGGGTGTCGACGGCGGAGGTCTGGAGGAGTTCGAGGGGGAGGTTCCGGCGGCCGTTGACGCGCAGCTTGCGGTAGACGCGGGTGAGGTGCTGCTCGACGGTGCTGGGGGTGATGAACAGCCGCATGCCGATCTCGCGGTTGGTGTAGCCGAGGGCGGCCTGGGCGGCGACGCGCAGTTCGGCGTCGCTGAGGTCGGAGAAGCGGGTGTCGGCGGCCGGGATGGCCGGGATGGCCGGTTCGGCGGCGGGGCGGGGCGGCTCCGGTTCGGCGGGGCGTCCGGGGCCGTAGTTCTCCGGCCCATGGTTCTCCGGCCCGTAGGTCTCCCGCCCGTAGTTCTCCGGCCCGTAGTTCTCGGGGCTGAAGTTCTCCGGGCTGTAGGTCTCCGGGCCGTAGTTCAGGAGGTCGGTGACCAGGGCCGGGATCCGGCAGGACTCGGCCTCCTCCTGGGCGCGCTGGGCGACACGGCGGGCGCGGCCCGGCTCACCCGCGGCGAGATAGGCCTTGGCCAGGTCCGCGGTGGCCCTGGCGGCCTCGAGGAGATCGCCGGACGCGCGTAGAAGACGGACAGCATCGCGCAACAGGGGCACCTTGTCCGGTTGGGGACTGCTCGCCGCCAGGACGCGCAGCGAGGTGCCGCGCAGCCGGGTGCCGATCGCGCCGGGGAGCTCCAGCTGCTCGTTGACCAGGTCGCGGGCCTTGTCCTGGTGGCCGAGCCGCAGGTGCGCCTGGGCGAGGTCCCCGCGCCAGGGCACGATCGCGGGGATGTCGATGCCCCACTGCCGGGTGAGGTTGCCGCACTTCTGGAAGTCGCTGAAGGCGGCGAGCACCCGGTTGGTCTCCAGGTAGAAGTGTCCGCGGGCGTGCAGGTAGCGCAGGCCGAAGACGGTCTCGTACAGGTTGCCGGGCGAGCTGGTCTGGAGGAGGACCTCGGCCTCCTCGTAGGCGCCGGTGGCGGTGGCGGACAGGACGAGGGTGGAGATCGCGTAGCCGGCGAGCAGGCCCCAGCTCTGGGTGGTGGCCTGTTCGAGGGCGTCGCGGGCGTAGCTTCCGGCCAGGGCGGGCTTGCCGCGGCGCAGGGCGAGGTCCGCGCGGACGCAGCCGAGCATGGCCTGCCAGGCGGGGGCGCGGCGGCGGGCGGCCTCGGCCATGAGGCTGTCGCACCAGGAGGCGGCGCACTCGAGTTCGTCGGCGTAGGTGAGGCAGAGCAGGGTGGAGGCGAGCACCCCGAGGGAGGTCTCGCTGAGGCGGGAGCTGCTGAGCAGGTGCCAGGAGCTCTCGACGAGGTCGTCGCGCTGCCAGTCGTGGAGGGAGGCGTAGAGCAGGGCGGCGGCGCGGCTCCACGGGTCGCTGTCGGCCGCCGCGGCGCTGCGGACGGCTTCAGCGTCGAGGCGGCCGGGGCGGACGAGCCGGGGGCCGTAGATCCAGAGGTAGGTGAGGTCGAGTTCGGCGGCGGCCTGGGGGTCGGGGGCCGTGGTGCTGCCGTGGAGGCGGTCGAGGGCGTTGACGGCCTGGTCGTGGTCGCCGCGCCAGAGCAGGTTGCGGACGACCATGGCGGCGTCGCGGTAGGTCAACTCCCGCTCGTCCAGGACGTTCTGGAGCGGTGTCAGGCGGATGGCGGCGGAGGGGTTGGTCCGCCAGCGGGCCATGGCGAGTTCGGCGGCGACGGAGATCCGCTGGGGCCCGTCGGCGCAGTGCCGCAGGGCCAGGCCCAGGCACTGGGTCGCGAGGCGGGCGTCGTCGGCGACGACCAGGGCCTCCTTGGCGACTTCGCGCAGCAGGGTGACCGCCCACGGCCCGGGGACGTCGTCGAGGGCGATCAGGTGGTGGGCGACGTCGCCCGCGGCGGCGCCGTTCTCGTAGAGCAGTTCGGCGGCGCGCGAGTGCAGGCCGCCGGCCTCCTCGGTCGGGACGTTCTTGAGGACGAGGGCGGCCACGGCCGGGTGGCGGAAGCGTCCGTCCTCCAGCAGGCCGGCCTCGGCGAGGACGGTCAGGCCCCTGGAGACGCCGTCCGGGGGAGAGCTGAGGAGGCGTCCGATCAGGTGCGGGGAGGCGTGGGAGCCGAGGACGGCGACCCCGCGGGCGATGTCGACCAGGCCCAGTTCCCAGCGGTGCAGGCAGGTGAGGACGGCCCGTTCGAAGGCGGGGCCGACGACGGGCAGGGCGGTGGTGTTCTCGTCGGCGGTGGCGTTGTCCTCCAGGAGGGCGTCGACGAGCATCGGGTTCCCGGCGGTGAGCCGGTGGTAGGTGCCGGCCATGCGGGCGGCGGTGCGGGCGCCGAGCGCGCCGGAGAGGTGGCGGGCGACGCCGCTGGTGGAGAGGGAGTCGAGGGTGATCCGCTGGTGCGGCATGCGGGTCAGTTCGACGCGCAGGGACAGCGGGGTGGTGAAGGACTCGGTCCACTCGGTGAGGACGAGCAGGCTGCAGGTGGCGCGCATGCGCAGCCGGAGGTAGAGGAGGGCGCGCAGGGAAGCCTGGTCGACGAAGTGCAGGTCCTCGACGGCGAGGACGACGCGGCGCCGCTCGGCCAGCTTCAGGACGGCGTCGCACACCTCCTGGATGATGCCGGTCTCCCGGCGCGGGGCGACGTCCGACGGGGTGTCGGCCTCGCCGCGCGGCTGTTCGGCCACGGCCTCGGCGAGCCGGCGCAGGACCTCGGCGGGCAGGGGTGCGTGGTGGACGAGTTGGCTGAGGGCGCCGAGCCTGACCATGCGCTCGGAGTAGGAGCCGGTCGCGGTGAGCAGGAGCGCCTCGGACTCCTGGACCTGTTCGCAGAATGAATGGAGGAGTTCCGTTCCGCCACTGGCCAGTGAACCGCTGACCACGACAGTTCGTCCTCGTCTGTCTTTGATCTCGGAAAATATATCGCTCAGGGTGACCAGCGCGTCACCCATTTCTATCAGCGCCATTGCGCTCTTCCCCCATTTTGACCGCAGCCAGCGATTTCCGGTGTCGACTCGTGTCCCCGATTTGCGGTGCAGGCCACCCAGTGACGGCCCCGGCCCCTACTGCTCCCCCGGGCCGGGTCCCCTCGGACACCCGTCGCCCGCGGGGGCGCGTGCGGCGGGTGGTCCGAGCACTGAGCCGGACTTTAGAGGATTTCCATACGCTACGGGAGCGTATCTGAGCGCTTAGGTGCCGCTTATGTGACGGACCTCTCGTTACCCGCGTGTAGCCGACAGGGGTGGCGGCCGCCCGGAGCCGGGGTGGAGTCGTCGGCTTCGGGTCGCTGAGCAGGGGTGGAGGGTGAAATGCCCCCCTACTTAAGGGAATTCGCACCTGCACGGAGCAGTGGAAGGTCACGATTCGGTCGCGCTCGGGGTGGTGGCCGGGTGGGCGTGTCGACGGCCGGGGGTCCGTCCGAACGGCCGGTTGGCCACTCTCGGTGATTTTCGGACAGCCGTCGAACGGTGTTCGGTCACCCCTTGGACCGTGCGAGGCCTCCTTCCGGGCGAGGAGGTGTCGACCGGTCGGCGGGAGCGTGGCGTTCCGGTTGACGGGGACGGAAAAGCCCTCCGGCACCCGCACCCCACCCCTACTCACCGGGACGCGAGGGACGAAAGACAGGGGAGTGATAGGGGGGCGCCGACCCCCGCCGGAAGCGCGTACTTGACGCAGAATTTTCCCGGCACATCGCCCGGACGGGCACCCCGGACGGGCACCGAGGTGGGGTTGAAATGGATGCACTGAATCGTTTCGAAACGAAGAAAACGTTCCTCTGGACCCGCCTGGAATGGCTGGCGGGGCTCGGCGTCGCGGTATTCCTCACCCTGACGCACCTGGGTGACATCCGCTGGCCGGTCTTCATCGCCCTGTTCCTGGTGATCGACCTCGTCGGGTACGTCCCCGGCGCGATCGCCTACCGGCGGGCGGGCGGCGCAGACATCGCCAAGGGCTACTACGTCGCCTACAACGTCATGCACAGCCTGCTGACCTCGATGGTCCTGGCCGGCCTGTGGGCCTGGCTGGTCGAACCCGAGTGGGCGCTGCTCGCGCTGCCCGTCCACCTCTTCGGCGACCGGGGCCTGTTCGGCAACTCGCTGAAGCCGCTGGGCACTTCCTTCGAGCCCATCCGGCACCCGGCCTTCGCCGACTTCGAGGGCGCGTACGCCTCGGCCGCCTCGCCCCGCCCCGTCGCCGTCGAAAGCCCGACCGAGGAGAGGAAGCCCGCCGATGCCGTCAGCCCCGCCTCGGCCTGAGGACGTCCGCACCGCCCTGGAGCGGCACGCCGACAACCCCAGCGCCTTCCTGGCCCTCAACACCCGCACCGAGTACTTCCGCGAGGAGGGCCTCGACGGGGTCATCGCCTACCGCACGGCCGGTCGCCGTCTCGTCCAGTTCGGCGGCCCCTTCGCCGCCGAGGAGGACCGCGCGCCGCTGCTCGCCGCCTTCCGGGCGCACGCCCGCAGCACCCGGCGCAAGCTGATGGCCGTCCAACTCCAGCGCGAGGACGCCGAACTGTACGCCGGGCAGGGCTTCACGGTGAACCAGATCGGCGCCTCCTACGCGATCGACCTGGAGCGGTTCACCCTGCGCGGCTCCAAGTTCGTCCGGCTGCGCAACAAGATCTCCCGCGCCAAGCGCAGCGGACTGGTCGTCACCGAGGCCGACCCGCTCGAGGTCGACGCCGAACTCACCGAACTCGACCGGAACTGGCTGCGCGGCAAGGGACGCTTCGCCAAGGAGCTGGCCTTCCTCATCGGCGAGCGCACCGGCGAGGCCGCCCCGCTGCGGCGGCTGTTCGTCGGGCGGATCGAGGGCGAGGTGATCGGTTACATCTCCTACTCGCCGGTCTACGGCACCCGGCCCGGATGGCTGCACGACCTCACCCGGCGCCGCCGCGAGGCCCCGCCCGGGGTCATGGAGGCGATCAACGCCCAGGCCGTGCAGGCCTTCTGCGAGGACGGCGCCGCCTGGCTGCACCTGGGCTTCACCCCGTTCACCGGGCTGGCCGGGGAGCACGAGGTGGCCTCGGCCAGCCCGATGGTCGGCAAGGTCGTCCGCTTCCTGGCCGAGCACGGGGAGAAGGTGTACCCCTCCGCGACGCAGGTCGCCTACAAGGAGAAGTGGGACCCGCACGTCGTGCTGCCCGAGTACCTCGCCTTCGACGGCGGGGCGAGCCTGGGCGCGATCCTCGCCCTGATGCGGCTGACCAACGCGATCTGAGCCCGGCTCCTCCACCAGCACCAGCAACGAACCGTACCGAAGGGTTGGACAGATGGGATTCCTGGACCGCGAACGGGCCGCCCTGGAGGCACTGCTGCCGGGGCTGGACGCCGAGTTGGCCGCGCTGCCGCTCGGCGCGCTGGAGGCCCAGGGCAACCCGGGCGTCAAGCTGTTCCGGGAGGCCGGCGGCGCCGGACTGCTGATCCCCGCCGAGCACGGCGGCAAGGGCGCCGACGCGCTCAGCGCCGTCCGGGTCCAGCGGGCCATCGGCTCCCGCTCGCCCTCGCTGGCCGTGGCCACCACCATGCACCACTTCTCGCTGGCCAGCCTGGTGGTGCTCAGCCGGACCGGCAACGGCTTCGAGTGGATGCTGCTGACCGGCATCGTCGACGGCAGGCTGCTGCTCGCCTCCGGCTTCGCCGAGGGGCAGCCCGGCGGCAGCATCCTGCGGCCCAGCATGACCGCCGAGGTCACCGAGCAGGGCCTGCGGGTCAGCGGCGCCAAGCGCCCCTGCAGCCTGGCCCGTTCGATGGACCTGCTGACCGCCAGCGTCATGGTGCCCCGCACCGACGGCACCGGCGAGCAGCTCGCCGTGGTGCTCGTCCCGGCCGGCGACCCGGGCCTGAGCGTCAGCCCGTTCTGGGGCAGCTTCGCGCTGGCCGGCGCCGAGAGCGACCAGGTCACCGTCACCGACGTGCTCGTCCCCGAGGACCTGGTGGTGCGCACCGACGTGCCCGAGGGCGAACTGCTGGACGACATCCAGACCACCGGCTTCGTCTGGTTCGAACTGCTGATGACCGCCAGCTACCTGGGCGCGGCGAGCGCCCTGGTGGAACGGCTGCTCGCCAGCCCCAAGGTCCCCGTGGGGGACCGGATGCGGCTGGTCACCGAGCTGGAGGCGGCGATGGCCGGCGTGGAGAACGTCGCCCGCCAGACCGGCGCCGAGCGCTGCGAGCCCGACCTGCTCGTCGACTCGCTGCACGTGCGCTACGCCGCCCAGGACGCCATCGCCCGGGTCGTACCGCGCGCCGTCGAACTCCTCGGCGGCCTCAACTTCATGAGCTCCGACGACGTCGCCTACCTGGCCGCCGCCGTCAACGGGCTCGGCCTGCACCCGCCGGCACGCGGCCGGATGGCCGAACCGCTCGCCGACCACCTCGCCGGCCGCGCGCTGGCCATCGTCTAGACCGTCTAGGGAGAAGAAGAACGTGAGCAAGCCGACGCTGCTGCTCACCGGTGCCACCGGTGTGCTGGGCCGCGCCTTCATCGACGAACTCGCCGACGACCACCACCTGGTGTGCCTGCGGCACCGCACCCCCGTGGACGACCCGCGGATCGAGGAACTGCCGGGCACCCTGGCCGACGAACACCTCGGCCTCGGGCCGGACGGCCTGCGGCGGCTGGCCGGCCGGATCGACGGGGTGCTGCACTCCGCCGCCCACACCGGCTGGAAGGCCACCCGGGACGAGCTGTTCGCCGCCAACGTCACCGGCACCGAGAACATGCTCGGCCTGGTCCGGCGGGCGGAGGTGCCCTTCACCTTCGTCTCCACCGCCTTCGTGGCCCGCCCGCAGGGCGAGGAGCACAAGGAGATCGGCCCGGCCGCGTACGTGGACTCCAAGGCCGCCGCCGAGCAGCTGGTGCGCGACAGCGGCGTGCCCGCCGTGATCGTGCGCCCCTCGGTGGTCTGCGGGCACTCCGCCACCGGCTACATCGCCGCCTTCCAGGGCCTGCACCGGGTCATCGGCGGGGTCGCCATGGGCATCATCCCCGTCCTGCCGGCCGGCCCGGACGCGCCGATCGACACCGTGCCCTCGGACGTCGCGGCCGCCGCCGTCGGCAAGCTGATCCGGCGCGGCACCACCACCGGCGAGTTCTGGCTCACCGCCGGCCGGCAGTCGCTCACCCTCTTCGAGTGCGTGGAGCAGGCCATGCTGGCCGCCGAGCGGGCCGGCTACCCGCCCGCGCACGCGCCGCGGCTGATGCCCACCGAGGCCCTCGACCGGCTGCTGCTGCCGCTGCTGGAGGACACCCTGCCGCGCTCGGTGCGGCACAACTTCCGGGTCTTCGCCGAGCTGATGATGCTCTTCCAGGTCTCCGCGAAGATGGACTCCTCCTTCGGGGACCTGGGCATGGCCGAGGACGTCACCCACGCCAAGCTCAAGGACGCCTTCGGCAAGTGCTCGGACTACTGGGTGCGCGAGAAGATGACGGCCCGGGAGGCGGCGTGAGTACGGACGTCGTCCCTGCGGCGGACGTCGACCCCGCGGCGGACGTCGACCCGGAGCTGATCGGCCAGCGGTACGAGCGGCACTTCGGCCACGGCAAGGCGTCCCTGGCGCGGATGCTCGGCGCCGTCGTCGAGACCCACTCCGAGGGCGCCTGGGTCACCGCCGCGGACGGCCGGCGCTACCTGGACTTCGGCGGGTACGGGGTGTTCATCCTCGGCCACCGCCACCCCCGGGTCGTCGAGGCCGTCAAGCGGCAGATCGACCGCCACCCGCTGGCCACCCGCGTCTTCCTGGAGCCGGTGACGGCCGCCGCCGCCGAGGCGCTGGCCTCCGTCAGCCCCGGCGACCTGGACTGCGTGCACTTCGTCAACTCCGGCGCCGAGGCCACCGAGGCGGGCATCAAGCTCGCCCGGGCGCACGGGCGCACCGCGCTGATCACCACCGAGCGCGGCTACCACGGCAAGACCATCGGCGCGCTGAGCGTCACCGCCAACCGGCAGTACCAGCAGCCGTTCAAGCCGCTGCTGCCCGACATCAGCCAGGTGCCGTACGGCGACGCCGTCTCCATGCGCCGGGCGCTCGCCGCCCGGCCCGGGCGCGGCTGCGTCATCATCGAGCCGGTGCAGGGCGAGGGCGGGGTGCGCATCCCGCCGCCCGGGTACCTGCGCGAAGTCGCGGACGCCTGCGAGGAGTTCGGCGCTCTGCTGATCATCGACGAGATCCAGACGGGCCTCGGCCGGCTCGGCACCTGGTGGGGCTGCGAGGCCGAGGGCGTCGTCCCCGACATCATGCTCGTCGGCAAGGGCCTGTCCGGCGGGGTCGTGCCGGCCGCCGCCATGCTCGCCCGTCCCGAGGTCTACCAGCCCTTCGGCCGGGACCCGATCCTGCACACCTCCACCTTCGGCGCCTCCCCGCTCGCCTGCGCGGCGGCCCTCGCCGCCGTCGAGACCATCCGCGACGAGAACGTCGTCGAGCGCGCCGCCGCCCTCGGCGAGCGGCTCCTCGACGGCATCCGGCGCACCGTCGCCGACCGGGCGCCCTGGCTGATCGCCGAGGTGCGCGGCCGCGGCCTGCTGATCGCCCTCCAGCCCGCCGAACAGCGGTTCGTCGGCGAGCTGCTGCTGGAACTGATGGACCGCGGAGTGCTGCTCAACCACTCGCTGAACGCATCCGAGGTCCTGCGCTTCACCCCGCCCGCCGGCCTCACCGAGGACGAGGTCCAGCTGTTCCTGACCGTCCTCGACGAGGCGCTGACCGCCGTCGCCGAGCGGGCCTGAGCCCTCTCTCCCGGAAAGCTTCTCCCGGAAAGGAACACCCCATGCCCAACGTGACCATCCACGTGCTCGCCCCGACCGTGGCGCCCGCCGAGGCGTACCGCCGGATCAGCGACTTCGCCCGCTACCCGGAGCTCACCGAGACCGTCCAGAGCGTCGACGTCCACGAGCCCGAGGCCGACGGCACCGTGCTCTCCGAGTGGACCGTCCACTTCCGCAACGGCCTGCTCAAGTGGTCCGAGCGGGACACCTTCCACCCCGAGGACCTCGCCATCTCCTTCGAGCAGGTCAAGGGCGACTTCGCCGAGTTCGGCGGCGACTGGCGCGTCGAGCCCGACGGCGAAGGCACCCTGGTGCGCTTCATCGCCGACTTCGACCTCGGCATCCCCACCCTCGCCGCGATCCTCGACCCCGTCGCCGAGAGCGCCCTGCGCACCAACATCCTCAAGATCCTCGAGGGCCTCCTCGGCGAGGCCCAGGAGATCGTCGCCGACGAGACCGCCGGAGCCGCGCGCCCGTGAAGCTGACGCTCGCCCGCACCGGCACCGCCGAGCCCGACCCGCAGGACTGCCTCGACCTCTACCGGCGCCTCGCCGGGCCGGTCACCGTGGTCACCACCTGCGGGCCGGACGGCGAACCGCTCGGCCTGACCGCCTCCGCCGTCACCACCGTGTCGCTGCGGCCGCCGATGCTGCTGGCCTGCCTGTCCGGCGGGTCCGGGACGCTCGCCGCGCTCCGCACCCGCCGGACCTTCGCCGTCCACCTGCTGCGCAGCGGCCAGGAGGCGCTCGCCACGACCTTCGCCGGGCCCGGGGGCAGCGGCAAGTTCGCGCGGGTGGTGTTCGGCTGGGAGCTCGGGGTGCCCGTTCTGGACGGGACCCTCGGGCGGGCGGTGTGCACGCTCGTCGAGGAGCGGGTGTACGGGGACCACAGCGTGGTGGTGGGGCGGGTGGTCTCGGTGCGGGCCGGCGGCTCCCCGGACGACGGGCCCTCGCCGCTGCTCTGGGTCGACCGGCGCTTCCGGGCGCTGGCCGGCGTGGAAGGTGAACGTGGTGAGTCCTGAGGAACCGGTGACGGCCCCGCCCTGGCGGCCCGTCGAGCTGCCGCCCGCGCCGCCCGTACACGGGCAGGTCCGGGCGGACGTGGCGATCGTCGGCGCCGGCCTGACGGGCCTGGCCACCGCCCACCACCTGCTGCGCCGCGACCCGACGCTCGACATCCTCGTCCTCGACGCGACCGCCCCCGCCGGGGGCGCCAGCGGACGCGGCACGGGCCTCGTCGGCCCCCGCATCGGCCCGCCCGTCGACCGCGCCCGCAAGCGCTTCGGCGACGACACCGCCCGCGCCTGCCACCTCGCCAGCGAGGACTGGGTGCGCCAGACCATCGCCCTGGCCCGGGAGCTGGAGACCGAACCCGGCGTCGACTGCGGCCTCGACGTCGCCGGACAGCTCGTCGTCGCCCGCACCGACCGCGCCGCCGCCGACCTCGCCCGCCGCGCCGACGCCTACCGTCGCCTCGACCTCGACGTCCGCGCCCTGCCCCGCCCCGAGGGCTACCGCGCCGCCCTGCGCTACCCCGTCGCCGCCACTCTCGACCCGGCCGCGCTCACCACCGCCCTCGCCGCCGACCTCGCCCGGCGCGGCGTGCGCCGCCACGACCGCAGCCCCGTGCTGCGCGCCGGCGGGGGCCTGCTGGAGTGCCCCGGCGGCACCGTACGGGCCCGGCGCACCGTGCTCGCCGTCAACGGCTGGGCCCGCACCCTGCGCCTGCCCGTCGGCACCGTCGCCGCCCTGCAACTGCACGCCGTCGCCACCGAGCCGCTCCCCGCCGCCGACCGCGAACGCCTCGGCCGGGAAGCCGTCATCGACGCCACCACCCTGGCCCCCTACCACCGGCTCACCCCCGACGGCCGGCTCGTCATGGGCGGCGGCCCCGTCCGCATCCCGCCCACCAGCAGGCCCGCCTCCCACCGGCACGCCTGGGACTGGCTCGCCCGCCGACTGCCCGTCCAGGCCCGCATCACCCACCGCTGGACCGGCCGGGTCGGCTACACCGGGGACGCCCTGCCCGTCGTCGGCCGCACCGACGAGAACACCTGGTTCGCCGGCGGCTGCTGCGGCCACGGACTCGCCCTCGCCACCGCCACCGGCGCCCACCTCGCCGCCGCCCTCACCGGCGACGCGCCGCCCCCACGACCCTGGCACCGCGACCGCGCCCCCTGGCTGCCCGTCGACGGGCCGGCCGGGATGCTCGTGCGCGGATACCTGCGCGTGCTCGCCAACCAGGCGGGGAAGCAACCGTACTGACGGTACTTCAGTAGTCTCAGTGAAAGGAAAGTGACAGATGCTCGTCCGGCACCTCAACTTCGGCACCTACCGGCCGCCTTCGCGCCGGCTGGTGAACGGCGAGGGTGGCTACTTCCAGGCCGCGCACATGCTCTGCCACTGCCTGCTGCTGGAGACCGACCAGGGCCTGGTGATGATCGACAGCGGCTTCGGCACCCGCGACATCGCCGACCCCGTCGGCCGCCTCGGCCGCGCCTTCCTCCTGCGCTCCCGCCCGGTGCTGCGCCCCGAGGAGACCGCCCTGCACCAGGTCAAGGCGCTCGGGTACGACCCGCGCGACGTCCGGCACATCGTGCTCACCCACCTCGACCGCGACCACACCGGCGGCCTCGCCGACTTCCCCGAAGCTCAAGTGCACGCCTTCGGCCCCGAACACCGGGCCGCCATGAACCCGCCCACCAAGCTCGAACGCAACCGCTACCGGCAGAGCCAGTGGGCCCACCGGCCCAACTGGGTGCTGCACGAACTCGCCGACGGCGAACGGTGGTTCGGCTTCGAAGCGGTGCGGGACATCCCCGGGCTGCCGCCCGAGATCCTGCTCGTCCCGCTCGCCGGCCACACCCGCGGCCACATCGGCGTCGCCGTCGACACCGGCGACCACTGGCTGCTGCACGCCGGGGACGCGTACATGTTCCACGGCGAGACAGCCGACCGGCCCTGGTGCACCCCGGGCCTGCGAGCCTTCCAGCAGAAGGTCGAGACCGTCCCCGACCGGACGCCCAACGTCGCCCGGCTGCGCGAACTGCGGCGCAGCGGCGAGGCCGAGGTGTTCAGCGCCCACGACGTCACCGAGTACCGGAAGCGGGCGAAGGAGCATGTCTGATGGAAAGGGGCGCGTGAGCCCACTGCTGCTGATCGCCCTGTTCAGCGGGCTGTTCCTGGTCTTCCTCGACACGACGGTGGTCAACGTCGCCCTGCCCGACCTGCGCGACGACCTCGGCGCCGACGTCAGCGGGCTGCAGTGGGTCGTCGACTCCTACCTGCTGACCTTTTCCTGCCTGCTGCTCGGCGCGGGCGCCCTCGCCGACCGGATCGGCGCCAAGAAACTCTTCGTCGGCGCCCTCGCCGGCTTCGTCCTCACCTCGGTGTGGTGCGCGCTCAGCGGCTCCATCGGCATGCTGCTCGTAGCCCGCGCCGCCCAGGGCGTCACCGGGGCCGCGCTGATGCCCGTCTCCATGGTGATCATCACCCAGCTCTACCCCGACCCGACCGCCCGTGGCCGCATGGTCGGCATCCAGTCGGCGGTGGCCGGACTCGCCCTCACCGCAGGCCCGTTGGTCGGCGGCGTGCTCGTCGAGGCGTACGGCTGGCAGAGCGTGTTCTGGGTCAACCTGCCCGTCGGCGTCCTCGCCGTCGCCGTCCTCGCCCGGCTGCTGCCGGCCACCCGGCCCGATCGGGGGCAGGCCGTCGACCTGCTCGGGCAGCTGCTGTTCGTGGCGGGGGTGGGGCTGCTCACGTACGCGCTCATCGAGGGCAACTCGGCGGGCTGGGGCTCCGCCCGGATCCTCGGCTGCTTCGCCGCCGCCGTCCTGCTCGTTGCCTTCCTCTTCTGGGAAGCCCGCCACCAACACCCCATGCTGCCCCTCGACTTCTTCCGCCACCCGCACGTGAGCGCCGGGGCGATCATCAACTTCACCGTGTTCGGGGCCATGTTCGGCGCGGTGTTCCTGCTGATGCTCACCCTCCAGGAGGTCGACGGCCTCAGCCCCGTCCAGGCCGGCGTGCGCACCGTCGTCATGACCGCCATGGTGACGATCGCCTCGATCCTCGGCGTCGTCATCGCCGAACGCGTCGGCGTCCGCATCACGGCCCTCGCCGGCGCCCTCTCCATGGGCACCGGCCTCCTCGGCCTGCGCCTCCTCGACTACCACGACGGCTTCGACGCCTACTGGTGGCAGTTCCTCCTCCTCGGCCTCGGCGCCGGCCTCGCCGGCCCGCCCGTCACCGCCGCCCTCCTACGCGCCGTCCCCGAGGAACGCGCCGGCACCGGCTCCGGCGTCGGCTACACGGCCCGCCAGGTCGGCTCGGTGTTCGGGGTCGCCGCCTGCGGCACCATCGTCAGCCACCACCTCGCCACCTCCGCCCCCACCGCCCTCGCCGGCCTCCTCCCACCCCCCGCCCTCGACAAGCTCGCCGCCGGCGACCTCTCCGACGCCGCCAAACTCCCCACCGAACTCCGCCCGATCGTCCTCCCCAAGGTCGGCACCCTCTTCATGGACGGCACCCACCTCGCCTACACCGCAGGCGCCGCCGCCTGCGCCATCGCCGCAATCGCAGCCCTGTTCCTCCTCGGCTCCGCGCCCGAAGCTCAAGGGGCGCGGGTCGAGTGATCCCTTAGTTGAACGGGTGGGTAACCACCTTCCAACCACCCCTGTGCGCAGTCGATATGACTTATCGTCACGACTTCACTACCACTGGTCGCGCCGTGTAGCGTGCGCACCAACGAAACAACCCCCGCCGGTGCTGCAACACCGAACGGGGGTCTGACCGCTTCGATCGAAGGAAGTCGATCTGTGGCTATCCACGACTCTACCGCCATGGCCGCCTCCGGATACGGAAAGCGCTCCGCTCCGGACCAGTTGCCCCGCGGGGCCGGCGACTTCTCGCACCTCCCCGCCCGCGAGGCGTACCTCGCCTCGCTCGTCGACCGGCTCCCGGACGGCGCGGCGATGGACGTCAAAACCCTTGCCGCGTACCAGCCTCTCTTCGGGCAGATGGCCGTCCGTACGGCGCTCAACAAGCTCTCCGCCGCAGGTCACCTGCGTCGCATCCGGGAGCGCATCGACTCCAAGGACTGCCGGTGGGTGCACCGCACCTACTTCTCCCGGACCCCGCGCAGCGACGCCTGGTGGGACCGATTCATCGCCACCGGCGAGGCGTCAACACCCGCCGATCCCGATCCCCCGAAAGAGCGACCGGCCACCCCGGCCCAGACCCCCGCCTACACGGCCCTCGCGGACCTCGGCCTCGCCGACCCCCGGCTCTCCCTCTCCGCAGCCGACTGCACCGCCCTCGAACCCCTCGCCGCCGAATGGTTCGCCCGGGGCACCACCCCGGCCCTCTTCACAGCCGCCCTGGTCTCCGGTCTCCCACCGGACATCCACAGCCCGGCAGGCTTCACCCGCCGTCGCCTCGTCGACAAACTGCCCCCCGAGCGCTCCGCGCCGCCCGCCCGCATCACCGAATGCACCGCCTGCCGCACCCCCTGCCGCCCACCCGCCCTCCCCGGGGGCCTCTGCCGCCCCTGCCGCAGCGGCCTCACACCACCCCCGCCCCCGACCCGCCTCGCCCCCGCCGCCGTCCACCGCCACGCCGCCGGCATCCGCGCCGCGCTGCCCGGCAACGCCCGCCGGCTCACCGGCGCCCTCGCATCGACCGCCGCATCGCCTCGACCAGCCGCACCTGCGCCCGGGCCACCTCGCCACTGGCCTCCCGGAACTCCTCCTCACTGAGCGGCGTACGCACCGGATCGACGCTGCGCGCAACGCGATCGAGGAAGCGGTCGACCGACTGCCCGAAGCTGTCGATCTCTCGCACGACCTCAGCAGGAGCGACCAAGCCGACCCGCGTCAGCACGGCGCTCCACTCGGCCCAGTCGTAGTCCCAGCCCTGACGATCAGCGTGCGCCCGCTTGATCACCATGGTGAACTTGGCGTAGTGACTGAGGAGTTCCTGGTACGCGACCAACTGCTGATCCCGCGACCACTGCTGGTCCTGCCCCCGCCTGGTGACGACCCCGCCCACCAGCACCCCCACCGTCGCCGAGGCCGCCCCGGCAACGGTCGTGATCAGCACATCCAGCACGGCCACCCCAGCCCCTACACCTGCTCCTGACAGACCCTGGTCTCCGTGGGCCTGACCCCTCGGACCATCGTGCAGTCTGCCCGCCCGACCACCTGGTCGACCCAGCGATCGACCAGGCGAGCCGGAGAGGTGCCCGACGCCTCATCGCCCAGGGCACCGGGACTCGGCAAGTGCTGGTGCCCGGGGCGGGGAGGCCACCGGACGAACTCGTACCCCGCCAGGAAGTCCTGCACGGGAAGTCGGCGGGGCCGACTTCCCGTGCATCATGATCAGGACGGGAAGATCGGGGCGGAGATGACGTTCTCCTCGCCACTGTCGAGGCAGGAGTACAGCCGGGCCTGGGCGCCCTGGTAGAGGCCGCCCCAGGAGTTGAGGCAGTTGGCGGAGGCGACCTTCGGCTGGATCTGCCTGCCGTTGCCCTTGTAGACCCAGTTGAACCAGGTGTCGTTCGCCGAGCCCTGGGTGCAGGGGTAGAGGCGCATGTGGTTGCCCGTGGTGTCGCCCCCCTCCCAGTTGTTCACGCACAGGACGTGCCCGTTGTTGCTCCCGGACGCGTGGATCTCGAAGTGGGTCGCGTCCGCCGGGTACAGCGAGAACTGCTGAGCCTCGGTGCCGTTGCAGCCCCAGATCTGGACCGTGGCGCCGGTGGCGAAGTTGCCGCCGGAGACGTCGAGGCAGTACCCGTTGGCGAACCGGACCTCACCCCAGACGGACCTGGTGTCGGCGTGGGCGGCGCCGGTGCCGAGCGTGGCGACGAGCAGAGGCGCCGCGGCGACCGCGGCGAACTTGGCCAGGAATTTGCGCATGGTGGTGCTCCCCCGTTGATCAGCGAACTGTTGATCGCGATCGTAGGGGGTTCCCTCCGAATCATGATCATCGAGCGGGGACGAACCGGAATCGGAGCAGGGCGGTGACCCCCGCGCAGGAAGTCGGTGGGGCCGACTTCCTGCGCTGCTGGGGTGTTGTGTGGGAGGTCGGCGCCAGAAGTCGGGGGGACCGACTTCTGGCGCCGGGCATGAGGGTGGGGGTCAGACGCCGAGGTCTTCGATGAAGCTGAAGAGTTCGTCGTCGGTGGCGGTGGAGACGTCGGCCGTGGTGGTGGGCTGGGTGTCGAGGGTGGTGAGGAGTTCGCGGAGGCGGGTGGTGAGGCGGGTCCTCAGGACGGGGTCGGTGGGGAGGTCGGCGAGGGAGCGCTGGATCTGGTCGAGGTCGGCGAAGAGGCGGAGGCCGTCGGTCGGTTGGTCGGCCGGTTCGCCGAAGCGGGTGGCGAGGTGGGCGGCGAGGGTGGCGGCCGTGGGGTAGTCGAAGACGAGGGTGGCGGGTAGGCGCAGGGCGGTGGCGGCGGTGAGTTGGTTGCGGAACTCGAGGGCCGTCAGGGAGTCGAAGCCGAAGTCCTGGAAGGGCTTCTCCGGGTTGATCTCGGAGGCGTCCGCGAAGCCGAGGATGGTCGCGACCTGGCCCCGGACGAGCTTGAGCAGGTGGTCCTGTCGCTCGGTGGTGGTGAGGGAGGAGAGGTGGGAGGCCAGGCTCGCCGAGGAGCGGGCCTCCCTGGTGGCTGCCCGCCGGGCGCCCGCCGGGCGGAGGGCGCGGAGGAGGGCGGGGAGGTCGTCGATGCGGTGGCGGAGGGCGGCCGGGTCGACCTTGAGGGCGACCAGGACCGGGTGTTCGGCGGTGAGGGCGGCATCGAGGGCGGCGAGGCCCTGGGCTTCGGTGAGCGGGGGCAGGCCCTGGCGGCGCATGCGCTCGAGGTCGGATTCGGCGAGCCATTCGCTGAGGCCCGTCCGGGTGTCCCACAGGCCGTAGACGACGGCGGTGCCGGGCAGTCCGGCGGCGCGGCGGTGGGTGGCGAGGGTGTCGAGGAAGGCGTTGGCGGTGGCGTAGTTGGCCTGGCCGGCGGCGAGGACCATGCCGCCGGCGGAGGAGTACAGGACGAAGGCGGTGAGCGGGAGGTCGCGGGTCAGTTCGTGCAGGTGCCAGGCGGCGTCGGCCTTGGCGGCGAGGACGCCGTCGAACTGCTTGCGGGTGAGGGCGTCGACCAGGCCGTTGTCGCCGATACCGGCGGCGTGGACGACGCCGGTGAGCGGGTGCTCGGCCGGGACGGTGGCGAGCAGCGCGGCGAGGGCGGAGCGGTCGGACACGTCGCAGGCGGCGATGGTGACGTTCGCGCCCGACGCGGTCAGCTCGTCGTGGAGTTCGGACGCTCCGGGGGCGGCGAGGCCGCGGCGGCTGGTGAGGAGCAGGTGGCGGACGCCGTGCGTGGTGACTAGGTGGCGGGCCGCGAGTGCGCCGAGGCCGCCGGTGCCACCGGTGATCAGGACGGTGCCGTTCGGGTCGAGCGGCGAGGCGGCAGGAGTGGCGCCGGGGTGGCGGACGAAGCGTGGCGCGGTCACCGTGCCCGCGTGGAGGGCGAGTTCGGGCTCCTCGGTGGCGAGGGCGGCGGGCAGCAGGGGCAGGCTCTGTTCGTCGGTGTCGAGGAGGACGAAGCGGCCCGGGTGCTCGGCCTGGGCGGCGCGCACCAGGCCCCAGACCGGGGCGACGGCGAGGTCCGGGTCGGCGGTGGCGACGGCGCCCCGGGTGACGAGGGCGAGGCGGGCGTCGGCCAGGCCGTCCTGGGCGAGGAACGCCTGGATGATGTCGAGGGCCCGGTAGGTGGCCTCGCGCAGTCGTTCGGGGGTACCCGCGGCAGTTGGGGCCGGGATCTCGGCCAGGACCCAGGCTGGACGGGCGGCGGCGAGCGCGGCCCAGTCGGGGTGGCGGTCCACGCCGGTGAGGCCGGGCAGGTCGTCGCCGAGGACGGCGAGGCCGGTGGGCGCGGGGCTCGCGGCCCGTACGGCCGTCCACTCGACATCGAAGAGGAACTCCGACGACCGGTCGGCGGTGGCGAGCTGCTCCACCGAGAGGGGGCGCAGTCGCAGCGCGCCGACGGTGAGGACGGGCGAGCCGTCCGCGTCGGCGATCTCCAGCCGGACGCCGTTGGCACCCTCGGACCGGACCCGGACGCGGACCGTCGTGGCGCCGGTGGCGTGCAGGCTCACGTCCTGCCAGGCGAAGGGGAGGGCGGGGCGGCCCGGCTCGACGTCCTGGAGGAACTCGCCGAGGGCGAGGGTGTGCAGGGTGGCGTCGAGCAGCGCCGGGTGGAGGCCGAAGCGGGCGGCCTCCGGGTGGGCGGGCTCGGGGAGTTCGACGGCGGCGTGGACCTCGCTGTCGAGGGACCAGGCGGCGGTGACGCCCTGGAACAGCGGGCCGTAGTCGAGGCCGAGTTCGGCCATGCGGTCGTACAGGTCCTCGACGGCGACGGGCTGCGCTCCGGTCGGGGGCCAGGTGGTGAGCGGGGTCGGCTGGTCGGACGCGGCGGGGGAGAGGTGGCCCTCGGCGTGGAGGGTCCAGGGCTCCTCGGAGTCCCCGTCGGCCGGGCGGGAGTGGACGGTGACGGCGCGGTGGCCGTCCTCGGCCGGGGCGCCGACCGCGACCTGGAGCTGGACGGGCGTGGCGAGCGGCAGCGGGGCCTGGAGGGTGAGTTCGTGGAGGTGGGTGGTGTCGGTGCGGTGGGCGGCCTGGAGGGCGAGTTCGATGAACGCGGTGCCGGGGAGGATGGGGGTGCCGTGGACGGTGTGGTCGGCGAGCCAGGGGTGGGTGGTGAGCGAGAGGCGGCCGGAGAGCACGAACTGGTCGCCGGCGGCGAGTTCGGTGACGGCGGTGAGCAGCGGGTGGTCGAGCGCGCCGAGACCGGCGCCGCTCACGTCCGTACCGGCTTCGGCGGCGGCGACCCAGTAGCGCTGCCGGTCGAAGGCGTAGGTGGGCAGGTCGACGGGGGCGGCGGCGGCCGGGATGAGCGGGGTCCAGTCGATGCGGGCGCCGCGTGTCCAGAGGGTGCCGAGGGCTTCGAGGGCGGTGCGGGCTTCGGGGTGGTTGCGGCGGGCGACGGGGGCGGCGGTGACCTCGGGGGCGTCGGCGAGGATCTGGCGGGTGAGGGCGGTGAGGATGGCGTCGGGGCCGGTCTCGACGTAGGTGGTGATGCCCTGCGCGTGGGCGGTGGTGAGTCCGTCGGCGAAGCGGACGGCTTCGCGGACGTGGCGGACCCAGTACTCGGGGTCGGTGAGCTGCGCCGAAGTCGCCATCTGGCCGGTGACGTTGGAGACGACGGGGATCGTCGGCTCGCGGTAAGTGACGGAGGCGGCGACCGTGCGGAACTCGTCCAGCATCGGGTCCATGAGCGGCGAGTGGAATGCGTGGCTGACGCGCAGGCGCTGCGTCTTGCGACCTTTCGAGGCCAGCCGTTCGGCGATCTGGGTAACGGTGACGTCCTCGCCGGAGATCACCACGGAGGTGGGCGCGTTGACGGCGGCAATGGCTGCGGTGTGCTCGTGTCCGGCGAGGAGCGGGAGGACGTCGGCCTCGGTGGCCTGGGCGGCGATCATGGCGCCACCGGCCGGGAGTGCCTGCATCAGGCGACCGCGCGCGGCGACCAGCCGGGCCGCGTCCGCCAGGGAGAACACCCCGGCGATATGCGCGGCCGCCAGCTCACCGATCGAGTGCCCGATCAGGGCAGCGGGCCGCAGCCCGTGGCTCTCCAGCAGCCGGTAGGCCGCCACCTCGAACGCGAACAGCGCAGGCTGCGTGTACTGCGTCTGGTCCAACTCATCTGACGAGAAGCACAGTTCGCGCAGCGACCGCCCGAGCACCGGGTCGAAGGCCGCACACACCTCCTCGAAGGCCGCCGCGAACACCGGGAACGCGGCACACAACTCCCGCCCCATCCCCGCCCGCTGAGCCCCCTGCCCGGTGAACAGCACACCCACCTTCGGCGCCCCCTGCGCCGCCCCGGTGACCGCCAACCGCCCGAGCTCGCCCCGGAGTTCCTCCAGATCGGCGCCGACCGCCACGGACCGGTGCTCGAAGACCGTCCGCCCGTGCAACGCCTTGGCGACGGCCCCCGGGTGCAACTCGGGCTGCCGCGCGACGAGTTCGGCGAGCTTGCCCGCCTGCCCGCGCAGCGCCTCGGGGCTGGCGGCGGACAGCAGCCAGGCGTGCGGCCCGGCCTGCGCGACAGTCTCCGGCGCCTCGACGGGCTCGGCCTGCTCCAGCACCACGTGCGCGTTGGTCCCGCTGATGCCGAAGGAGGAGACGGCCGCCCGGCGCGGGCGGTCCACCGACGGCCAGTCCCGCTGCGAGGTCAGCAGCTCCACCGCGCCCGTGTCCCACTCGACGTGCGGGCTCGGCGCCTCCACGTGGAGTGTCCGGGGCAGGACGCCGTGCCGCAGCGCCATGACCATCTTGATGACGCCACCGACCCCGGCGGCCGCCTGCGCGTGCCCGATGTTGGACTTGAACGAGCCCAGCAGCAGCGGCACACCCCCCGGGCCGCGCTCCTGCCCGTACGTGGCGAGGAGCGCCTGTGCCTCGATCGGGTCGCCGAGGGTGGTGCCGGTGCCGTGCGCCTCGACGGCGTCGACGTCTGCGGGCGTCAGCCCGGCGTTGTCGAGGGCCTGGCGGATGACGCGCTCCTGGGAGGGGCCGTTGGGTGCGGTGATGCCGTTGCTGGCGCCGTCCTGGTTGACCGCCGAACCGCGCACCACGGCGAGGACCCGGTGGCCCTTGGCCTGGGCGACGGAGAGCCGTTCGAGCGCGAGGACGCCCACGCCCTCGGCCCAGGAGGTGCCGTCGGCGGAGGAGGAGAAGGACTTGCAGCGCCCGTCGGGGGCGAGGCCCCGCTGGCGGCTGAACTCCAGGAACATGCCGGGCGTGGCCATCACGGTGACGCCGCCCGCGAGGGCGAGCTCGCAGTCGCCGTTGCGCAAGGCCTGGGCGGCGAGGTGCAGGGCGACGAGGGAGGAGGAGCAGGCGGTGTCGAGGGTGACGGCCGGGCCCTCCAGGCCGAGGGCGTAGGCGACGCGGCCGGAGATCAGGCTGCCGCCGCTGGTGGAGGCGAGCAGGGCGTTCATGCCGTAGTCGTGGTACATCACGCCCGCGAAGACGCCGGTGCGGGAGCCGCGCAGGGTGCGCGGGTCGAGGCCGATCCGCTCGATCGCCTCCCAGGAGGCTTCGAGTAGGAGGCGCTGCTGCGGGTCGATGCCGACGGCCTCGCGCGGGGAGATGCCGAAGAACTTCGGGTCGAACTCGGCGGCGTCGTACAGGAATCCGGCGCGGCGGCAGTAGGAGGTGCCGGGGTTCCCGGGGTCGTCGTGGAAGAGACCCTCGATGTCCCAGCCCCGGTCCTCGGGCAGCTCGGAGACGGCGTCGCGGCCCTCGATCACCAGGTCCCAGAGCTGTTCGGGGGTGGTGACGCCACCGGGGTAGCGGCAGGCCATGCCGACGACGGCGATCGGCTCGCGGTCCTTGTCGCGGACCTCCTGGAGGCGCTGCCGGGTGCTGTGCAGCTCGGCGGTGACGCGCTTGAGGTACTCGACCAACTGCTCTTCACTGGGCACGGTTTCGTGTCCTTCCTCAGCGGGACCGGCTCAGGAGAGCCCGAGTTCGTTGTCGATGAAACTGAGCAGGTCGGCGGCGCTGGCGGCCTCCAACCGTTCGGCCAGGTCCTCGGTCTCGGCGGGCCTGGTCGCCTTCTTCCAGTCGGCGAGCAGCTGTTCGAGGCGGACGGTGATCGCCTCGCGGTCGGTGTCCGGGGCGGCGCTCTGGACGGCCAACGAGGCTTCGACGGCGTCGAGTTCGGCGCTCAGGCCGCGTCCGGGAGTGGGTGCGGGAGCCGGGGCGAGGGCGCCGAGCAGGTGGGCGCAGAGGGCGACGGGGCTCGGGTAGTCGAAGACCAGGGTGGCCGGCAGGCGCAGTCCGGTCGCGGCGTTGAGCTGGTTGCGCAGCTCGACGGCGGTCAGCGAGTCGAACCCGAGGTCCTGGAAGGCCCGTTCGGGCTCCACCGCGTCGGCCGAGGCGTGGCCGAGGACTCCGGCCGCCTTCTCCTGGACGAAGAGCAGGACGGCGGCCTCCCGTTCGGCCCCTGCGAGGCCCGTGAGCCGGCGCTCCAGCTCCACCGGGCCGGTGCCCGCTCCGCCCCGGGCCGTACGGCGGGCGCCGGCGGGGCGAAGGCCGCGCAGCAGGGCGGGCAGGTCGTCGGTGCGGTGGCGCAGGGCGGCCGGGTCGACCTTGAGGGGGACGAGGACGGGCCGCTCGGCGGTGAGTGCGGCGTCGAGGGCGGCGAGGCCCTGGGCCTCGGTGAGCGGGGGCAGGCCCTGGCGGCGCATGCGCTCCAGGTCGGCCTCGGTCAGGCCCTCGCTCAGGCCGGTGCGGGTGTCCCAGAGGCCGTAGGCGAGGGAGGTGGCCACCCGGCCCTCGGCGCGGCGGTGGGCGGCGAGGGTGTCGAGGAACAGGTTGGCGGTGGCGTAGTTGGCCTGGCCTGCGGCGAGGACCATGCCGCCGGCGGAGGAGAAGAGGACGAAGGCGGTGAGCGGGAGGTCGCGGGTCAGTTCGTGCAGGTGCCAGGCCGCGTCGGCCTTGGGGGCGAGGACGCGGTCGAACTGCTCCTCGGTGAGGGCGTCCACGAGCCCGTTGTCGGCGACCCCGGCGGTGTGGACGACGGCCGTCGGCGGGTGCTCGGCGATGAGCGCGGCCAGCGCGGTGCGGTCGGAGACATCGCAGGCGGCGATGGTGACGCTCGCGCCCAACGCGGTCAGCTCGTCGTGGAGTTCGGACGCTCCGGGGGCGGCGAGGCCGCGGCGGCTGGTGAGGAGCAGGTGCCGGACGCCGTGCGTCGCGACCAGGTGGCGGGCGACGAGCGCGCCGAGGCCCCCGGTGCCGCCGGTGATCAGGACGGTGCCCTCCAGCGCGGGGAACTCCGGGGCCGGGCCGGGCGTGTGGCGGACGAGGCGCGGGACGGTCATCGCGCCCTGCCGGAGGTCGAGTTCGGGCTCCTCGGTGGCGAGGGCGGCCGGGATGAGCGGCACGCTCTCCTCGTCGGTGGACAGGAGCGCGAAGCGGCCGGGGTGCTCGGCCTGGGCGGCCCGGATCAGGCCCCGGACGGGGGCGAGTGCGAGGTCCGGGCCGGAGGCGGTGGAGTCGGTGCGGATGACCAGGGTGAGGCGGGTCTCCGCCAGCCCGTCCTGGGCGAGGAAGCCCTGGACCAGCCCGAGCGCGTGGCGGGTGGCCTCGCGTAGCCGCTGCGGCGCCTCGCCGGGCGCGGGCACGGGGAGTTCGGCCAGCAGGTGCTCGGGGGCGGGGCCCGTGAGCGCCGTCCAGTCGGCGCTACGGACGACGCCGGGGAGGTCGGCGAGGCCGGCGGGGCCGGCGCCCAGGACGGCGATGGCGGCGGAGGATTCGGAGGCCGCGAGGGTGGCGGGCACCCAGTCCAGCGCGTACAGCACGCCGGACGCCTGCCCGGCCCCCGCCAGTTGCTCGGCGGAGACGGGCCGGATGCCGAGGGTCTCGACGGTGAGGACGGGCGCGCCGGTGGCGTCCGCCATGGCGATGCTCACGCCGCCGCTGCCCTGGGGCGCGATCCGGACGCGGACGGTGGTGGCACCCGCCGAGTGCAGGGTGACCCCGGACCAGGAGAACGGCAGGAGCGTCTGCTCGGTGCCGTCCTCGCGGCCGATCAGCAGCATCATGTGCATCGCCGCGTCGAACAGTGCCGGGTGGAGGCCGAAGCGGGCGGCGTCGGCGTGCGCCTGCTCGGGCAGCTCGACCTCGGCGAACACCTCCTCGCCGCGCCGCCAGACCGCCCTCATGCCCTGGAACACCGGGCCGTAGCCGTAGCCGCGGCCGACCAGGTAGGGGTAGGCGTCGGCGGTGTCGACGGACTGGGCGTCGGCGGGCGGCCAGGCGGCCAGGTCCGCCAGGTCGGGGCCGGTGTCGGCGGCGGGACGGGTGGCAGGGGCGAGCAGGCCGTCCGCGTGGACGGTCCACGGCTCCTGGTCCTCACCGTCGGGCCGGGCCTCGGGCCGCGAGTGGATGGCGACCGGCCGCAGCCCCTGGGCGTCCGGGGCGCCGACCGTCACCTGCACCTGGAGCCCGCCCTGCTCGGGCAGGACCAGCGGCGCCTGCAGCGTGAGGTCCTCCAGCACCGGGCAGCCGGCCTCGTCACCGGCCCGGATGGCCAGCTCGGCCAAGCCCGTGCCGGGGACGAGGGTGGTGCCGTGGACGGTGTGGTCGGCGAGCCAGGGGTGGGTGGTGAGGGAGAGGCGGCCGGAGAGCGCGAGCTGCTCGCCGGTGGCGAGTTCGGTGACGGCGGTGAGGAAGGGGTGGTCGAGGGCGTTCAGTCCGGCGGTGCTCAGGTCGCCGGTGGCGGCCTGCGGCTTGATCCAGAAGTGCTGGTGGTCGAAGGCGTAGGTGGGCAGCTCGACCGGGCCGGCGGCCGGGACGAGCGGGGTCCAGTCGATGCGGGCGCCGCGCGTCCAGAGGGTGGCGAGCGCTTCGAGGGCGGTACGGGCTTCGTCGTGGTTGCGACGGGCGACGGGGGCGGCGGTGACCTCGGGGGCGTCGGCGAGGATCTGGCGGGTCAGCGCGGTGAGGATGGCGTCGGGGCCGGTTTCGACGTAGGTGGTGATGCCCTGTGCGTGGGCGGTGCCCAGGCCGTCGGCGAAGCGGACGGCTTCGCGGACGTGGCGCACCCAGTACTCGGGGTCGGTGAGCTGGGCCGAAGCCGCCATATCCCCGGTCACGTTGGAGACGATCGGGATCGTCGGCTCGTGGTAGTGGAGGGAGGCGGCGATCTCGCGGAACTCGTCGAGCATCGGGTCCATGAGCGGGGAGTGGAAGGCGTGGCTGACGCGCAGGCGCTGTGTCTTGCGTCCGGCGGCGGCGAGCTGCTCGGCGATCGCCGTGACGGCCTCCTCCTCGCCCGAGACGACGGTGGACCCGGGTGCGTTCACGGCGGCGACGGCTGCCCGGCCCTCCTGTCCGGCGAGGAGCGGCAGGACGTCGTCCTCGGTGGCCTGGACGGCGATCATCGCGCCACCGGAGGGGAGTTGCTGCATCAGCCGGCCGCGCGAGGCGACCAGGTGGGCGGCGTCGGGCAGATCGAGCACGCCCGCGACATGGGCGGCGGCCAGCTCGCCGATGGAGTGACCGACCAGGACGGCGGGCCGCAGCCCGTGGCTCTCCAGCAGTCGGTAGGCGGCGACCTCGAACGCGAACAGTGCGGGCTGCGTGTACTGCGTCTGGTCCAACTCGTCCGACTCGAAGCACAGTTCGCGCAGCGACCGCCCGAGCAGCGGATCGAAGGCCGCGCACACCTCCTCGAAGGCCGCGGCGAACACCGGGAACGCCGCGGACAACTCCCGTCCCATCCCCGCCCGCTGGGCACCCTGCCCGGTGAAGAGGACGCCGACCCGGGGCGATTCGGTCAGCGCCGCGCCCTGGACCAGGCCGGGAGCCGTGCCGCCCTGTGTCGACGCGTCCTGTGCCAACGCGCCCAGCGCGGCGGGCAGTTCCTCGCCGCCGAGCACGACCGCGCGGTACTCGAAGGCCGTACGGGCGGCCAGCGCCGCCGCGACGGCTGCCGGGGCGACCTCAGGCCGCTGCTCCAGGAACGCGGTCAGCCGCGCCGCCTGGCCGCGCAGGGCCTGCGGGCTGCGGGCCGAGACGAGCCAGGGAGCCGGGGTCGAAGGATTGTCCGAGCTGAACTCCGCAGCCTGCACCGGCTGTTCGAGGATGACGTGCGCATTGGTGCCGCTGATGCCGAAGGAGGAGACGCCCGCGCGGCGCGGGCGGTCCACGGCTGGCCAGTCCCGCTGCTCGGTGAGCAGCCGTACCGCGCCCGCCGTCCAGTCCACGTGGGTGGTCGGCTCCTCGACGTGCAGGGTCCTCGGCAGGACGCCGTGGCGCATCGCCATGACCATCTTGATGATCCCGCCGACGCCGGCGGCGGCCTGCGCGTGGCCGATGTTGGACTTCAACGAGCCGAGCCAGAGCGGTTCTTCGCGCTCCTGCCCGTACGTCGCCAGCAGGGCCTGTGCCTCGATGGGGTCGCCGAGGCTGGTCCCGGTGCCGTGTGCTTCGACGGTGTCGACCTCGGCGGCGGACAGGCCCGCCTGGGCGAGTGCCTGCCGGATGACGCGCTCCTGCGAGGGGCCGTTGGGGGCGGTGAGCCCGTTGCTGGCGCCGTCCTGGTTGATCGCCGAGCCACGCACCACGGCCAGCACCCGGTGCCCGTTGCGCTGCGCGTCGGACAGCCGCTCCAGCAGCAGCATGCCGACGCCCTCGGCCCAGGAGGTGCCGTCCGCGCCGGTGGAGAAGGACTTGCAGCGTCCGTCCGGGGCGAGGCCCTGCTGGCGGCTGAAGTCGATGAAGGCGCCGGGGGTGGCCATGACGGTCACGCCTCCGGCCAGCGCCAGCTCGCATTCGCCCTGGTGGAGGGCCTGCGCGGCGAGGTGCAGGGCGACGAGGGAGGAGGAGCAGGCGGTGTCGACGGTGAGGGCGGGGCCCTCCAGGCCGAGGGTGTAGGCGATGCGGCCGGAGGCGACGCTGCCCGCGACGCCGGTGCCGATCAGGCCCTCCAGCTCGCCGGGCGTGGTGCCCACCGCGGGCAGGTAGTCGTGGTACATCACGCCCGCGAAGACGCCGGTGCGGGAGCCGTGCAGGCTGCGCGGGTCGAGCCCGGCGCGCTCGACGGCCTCCCAGGAGGTCTCCAGCAGGAGGCGCTGCTGCGGGTCGGTGGCGAGGGCCTCGCGGGGTGAGATGCCGAAGAAGGCGGCGTCGAACTCCCCGGCCTCGTGCAGGAATCCGGCCTCCCGGCAGTAGGAGGTGCCGGTGCGGTGCGGGTCGTCGTCGAAGAGCGTGTCGAGGTTCCAGCCGCGGTCGGTGGGGAACGGCGTGATGCCGTCCCGGCCGTCCGCGACGAGCTGCCACAGGTCCTCGGGCGAGGCGACCCCGCCGGGGAAGCGGCAGGCCATGCCGACGATCGCGATCGGGTCGTCCGCGTCCGTGCCGCCGGTGCGGGTGACGGTCACGGCGGTGGCCGTGCCGAGGAGCGCGGTGGCGAGGTGGCGGGCGAGCGCGACGGGGGTGGGGTGGTCGAAGATCAGGGTCGCGGGCAGCTGGAGGTCCGTGGCGGTGTTCAGCTGGTTGCGCAGTTCCAGGGCGGTGAGCGAGTCGAAGCCCAGCTCCTGGAACAGCCGGTCGCTGTGGACGGCCTCCGGCCCGGCGAAGCCCAGGACGGCGGCGACCTGGCCCCGGACGATCCCCAGCAGCAGCTCCTGCCGGGCGGGCCCGTCGAGTCCCGCGAGGCGCTCGGCGAGGGCGCCCTGGGCGCCGGGCCGGGCGGCGGCGCGGCGCAGACGGCCGCCCGGGCGACCGGCGGCGAGGCGGCGCAGCAGCGGGTGCACCTGCTCGCCGTCGGCGAGCGCCCGCAGGTCGAGGCGGGCGGAGAGGACGGCCGGGCGGTCGGCGGTGAGCGCGGCGTCGAAGGCGGCGAGGCCCTGGGCGTCGGTCAGCGGCAGGACGCCGGAGCGGCCCATGCGGCGCAGGTCGGCCTCGGTGAGGTGGGCGGTCATGCCGCCCGCGTTCCACAGGCCGTAGGCGAGGGCGGTGCCGGGCAGGCCCTCGGCGCGGCGGGCGGCGGCGAGGGCGTCGAGGTAGGCGTTGGCGGCGCCGTAGTTGGCCTGGCCGGGGTTGCCCCAGGTGCCGGCCAGGGAGGAGAGGAGGACGAAGGCGGTGAGCGGCAGGTCGCGGGTCAGCTCGTGCAGGTGGCGGGCGGCATCGGCCTTGGGGGCGAGGACGTGGTCGAGGCCCTCCTCGGTCAGGGCGCTCACGGGGGCGTCCGCGAGGGTGCCGGCGGCGTGGACCACGGCGGTGAGCGGGTGGTCGGCCGGGATGGTGGCGAGCAGTGCGGCCAGGGCCTCGCGGTCGGAGACGTCGCAGGCGGCGACGGTCACCTCCGCACCCAACTCGGCGAGGTCCAGCGCGAGTTCGGAGGCTCCGGGCGCCTCGGAGCCGCGCCGGCTGGTGAGCAGGAGGCTGCGGGCGCCGTGCGCGGTGACCAGGTGGCGGGCGATGAGGGCGCCGAGGCCCGTGGTGCCGCCGGTGATCAGGACGGTGCCCTCCAGGGAGGGGAGCTCCGAAGGGGAAGGGGTGTGCCGCACGAGGCGCGGGGCGCTCACCGTGCCCTGGTGGAGGGCGAGTGCGGGCTCGCCGGTGGCCAGCGCGGCGGGCAGCAGCGGCAGGCTCTCCTCGTCGGCGTCGACCAGGACGAACCGGTCCGGGTGCTCCGCCTGCGCGCTGCGGACCAGGCCCCGGACGGCCGCCTGCACCGGGTCGGGGGCGGCCGTGGCCACCGCGCCCCGGGTGAGGAGGACGAGCCGGGGGGCCTCGGGGTCGGCCAGGTGCTCCTGGACGGCGGCCAGCGCCTGGCGCAGGGTGTCGCGCAGCGGATCCTCGGCCTCGGCGGGCGCGGCGGTGATCTCGACGACGGTGTACGGGCCGGGCTCGGTCTCGGTCCCGGTCTCGGTTTCGGTCTCGGCCTTGCCGGTGGCCACCGGGGGCCACTCGACGTGGAAGGAGACGTCGGCGGTGGAGGCGGTCGAGGCGAGGGCGGCCGTGAGGCGGTCGGCGGCCAGCGGGCGCAGGGCGAGCGCGTCGAGGGTGAGGACGGGCGCGCCGGTCGCGTCGGCGAGCTGGAGCGAAGCCTCGTGCGGGCCCTCGGCGGTGATCCGGACGCGCAGGGCGGTCGCGGCGTGCGCGTGCAGGGTCAGGCCGGACCAGGTGAAGGGGAGCAGGGTCTGCGCCTGCCCTTCGGCCTCGTGGGTGTCCTGGTTGACGGCCAGGGTGTGCAGGGCGGCGTCCAGCAGTGCCGGGTGCAGGGCGTAGCGGTCGGCCTCCGCCCGTACGTCCTCGGGCAGTTCGACCTCGGCGTACAGGGCCTCCTCGGTCCGCCAGGCGGCGCGCAGGCCCTGGAAGGCCGGGCCGTAGTCGAGGCCGAGGTCGGCCAGTCGGGCGTAGAGCTCGGCGGGGTCGGTGGCCTCGGCGCCGGCCGGGGGCCAGGCGGTGAGATCGCTGGGCGCCCGGTCGGCGGCGGGGGAGAGGTGGCCCTCGGCGTGCAGGGTCCACGGCTCGGCCGAGTCGGCCGACTCCTCGGGGCGGGAGTGGACGGCGACGGCGCGGTGGCCCGTCCCGTCCGGCTCGGCGACGGTCACCTGGAGCTGGCGGGCGCCCTGGTCGGCGAGCACCAGCGGGGCCTGGAGGACCAGTTCGCCGACGCGGCCGCTGCCGGTGCGGAGAGCAGCCTGGAGGACCAGCTCGACGAGCGCCGCGCCCGGTACGACGGTGGTGCCGTGGACGGTGTGGTCGGCGAGCCAGGGGTGGGTGGTGAGGGAGAGGCGGCCGGAGAGGATCAGCTGCTCGGTGCCCGCGACGCGGGTGACGGCCCCGAGGAGGGGGTGGTCGAGGGTGTGCAGGCCGGCGGTGGTGAGGCCACCGGTCGTGGGCTGGGGCTTGATCCAGTAGTGCTGGTGGTCGAAGGCGTAGGTGGGCAGCTCCGCCGGGGTGGCGGCGGCCGGGATGAGCGGGGTCCAGTCGATGGTTGCGCCGCGCGTCCAGAGAGTGCCGAGGGCATCGAGGGCGGTACGGGCTTCGTCGCGGTTGCGGCGGGCGAGGGGCGCGGCGGTGGCCTGGGCGTCGTCGGCGAGGATCTGGCGGGTGAGGGCGGTGAGGATGGCGTCGGGGCCGGTCTCGACGTAGGTGGTGATGCCCTGGGCGTGGGCGGTGGTGAGTCCGTCGGCGAAGCGGACGGCTTCGCGGACGTGGCGGACCCAGTACTCGGGGTCGGTGAGTTGCGCCGAAGTCGCCATCTGGCCGGTGACGTTGGAGACGACGGGGATCGTCGGTTCCAGGTAGGTGATACTGGCGGCGACTGTGCGGAACTCGTCGAGCATCGGGTCCATGAGCGGGGAGTGGAAGGCGTGGCTGACGCGCAGGCGCTGGGTCTTGCGGCCTTCGGCGGCGAGCTGCTCGGCGATGGCGGCGACGCTGGCCTGCTCGCCTGAGACGACGGTGGACCGGGGCGCGTTCACGGCCGCGATGGCCGCCTTGCCCTGGTGTCCGGCGAGGAGCGGGAGGACGTCGGCCTCGGTGGCCTGGACGGCGATCATGGCGCCGCCCTCAGGCAGCGCCTGCATCAGACGGCCACGTGCGGCGACCAGCCGGGCCGCGTCCGTCAGGGAGAAGACCCCGGCGACATGTGCGGCGGCCAGCTCGCCGATGGAGTGGCCGACCAGGACGGCGGGCCGCAGCCCGTGGCTCTCCAACAGCCGGTAGGCGGCCACCTCGAACGCGAACAGCGCGGGCTGCGTGTATTGCGTCCGGTCCAACTCATCCGAGTCCGAGCCCGACTCGAAGCACAGTTGGCGCAGCGACCGCCCGAGCAGCGGATCGAACGCCGCGCACACCTCCTCGAAGGCCGCCTCGAACACCGGGAACGCGGCGCACAACTCCCTTCCCATGCCCGCCCGCTGAGCCCCCTGCCCGGTGAACAGCACCCCCACCTTCGGCGCCGCGAAGGCCCCCTCGAAACCGCGGGGATCGTTCGCCAACGAGGCCAGCCCGGCGGCCAGTTCGTCCGTCTCGCCGCCGACGACCACCGCCCGGTGCTCGAAGACCGTCCGCCGCAGGAGCGCGGCCGCGACCGCACCCGCGCCCAACTCGCCCTGCTGCTCCTCCAGGTGAGCCGCGAGGCGGGCAGCCTGGGCGCGCAGCGCCTCGGGGCTCGCCGCTGAGACCAGCAGAGGGACGAGCCCGGCGGGCGCCTCCGGCTCCTCGACGCTCTCGGCCTGCTCGAGGATGACGTGGGCGTTGGTGCCGCTGATGCCGAAGGAGGAGACGGCCGCCCGGCGCGGACGGTCGACCTCCGGCCACTCCCGCTGCGAGGTGAGCAGCTCGACGGAGCCCGTCGACCAGTCGACGTGGGTGGTGGGTTCGTCCACGTTGAGGGTCTGCGGGAGCACGCCGTGGCGCATCGCCATGACCATCTTGATGACGCCGCCGACGCCGGCGGCGGCCTGCGCGTGGCCGATGTTGGACTTCAACGAGCCGAGCCAGAGCGGTTCTTCGCGCTCCTGCCCGTACGTCGCCAGCAGGGCCTGTGCCTCGATGGGGTCGCCGAGGCTGGTCCCGGTGCCGTGCGCTTCGACCGCGTCGACGTCGGCCGACACCAGCCCGGCCTGGGCGAGCGCCTGCCGGATCACCCGCTCCTGCGAGGGCCCGTTCGGCGCGGTCAGTCCGTTGCTGGCACCGTCCTGGTTGATCGCCGAGCCCCGGACGACCGCCAGCACCCGGTGCCCGTTCTCCCGCGCGACCGACAGCCGCTCCAGTACGAGGACGCCGACGCCCTCGGCCCAGGAGGTGCCGTCCGCGCCGGTGGAGAAGGACTTGCAGCGCCCGTTCGGCGCGAGGCCCCGCTGGCGGCTGAACTCCACGAAGGCCGCCGGGGTGGCCATCACGGTGACGCCGCCCGCCAGCGCGAGATCGCACTCGCCCTGCCGGAGCGCCTGCGCGGCCAGGTGCAGGGCGACGAGGGAGGAGGAGCAGGCGGTGTCGACGGTGAGCGCCGGGCCCTCCAGCCCCAGGGCGTACGCGACGCGCCCGGAGGCGACGCTGCCCAGGCTGCCCGTGCCGACCATCCCCTCCAACTCCTCGGGAACGGCCCCGACCGCCGGCTGGTAGTCGTGGTACATCACACCGGCGAAGACGCCGGTCCGCGTACCGTGCAGCCCGCGCGGGTCCAGCCCGGCGCGCTCGATCGCCTCCCAGGAGGTCTCCAGCAGCAGCCGCTGCTGGGGGTCGATCGCCACGGCCTCGCGGGGCGAGATGCCGAAGAAGGCGGCGTCGAACTCCCCGGCCCCGTGCAGGAATCCGGCCTCCCGGCAGTACGAGGTGCCCGCGTGCTCGGGGTCGTCGTCGAAGAGCCCGTCGAGGTCCCAGCCACGGTCCGTCGGGAACCCGGTGATGCCGTCCCGGCCGTCCGCGACCAGGCGCCACAGGTCCTCGGGCGAGGTGACCCCGCCGGGGAAGCGGCAGGCCATGCCGACGATCGCGATCGGGTCCTCGTCCGCGCCGACCGTACGGGCGACGCTCACGGTGGCCGCCGTGCCGAGGAGCGCGGTGGTGAGGTGGCGGGCGAGCGCGACGGGGGTCGGGTGGTCGAAGACGAGCGTCGCGGGCAGGACCAGCCCGGTGGCGGCGTTCAGCTGGTTGCGCAGTTCCAGGGCGGTGAGCGAGTCGAAGCCCAGCTCCTGGAACAGCCGGTCGGCGTGGACGGCCTCCGGACCGGCGAAGCCCAGAACGGCCGCGACCTGCCCGCGCACCACGTCCAGCAGGAACGCCTGGCGGCCGGGCTCGTCCAGCCCGAGCAGCTGCTCGTACAGCGGTGAACCGGTGCGGGCGCGCCCGGCGGAGGCGCGGCGCAGCCGGCCGCCGGTCACCTGGTTGGCGGCCAGGCGGCGCAGCAGCGGCCGCACTCGGTCCTGGTCGGCGAGGGCGCGCAGGGCGAGGCCCGTGGAGACGAGGAGCGGGCGGTCCGTGCCGAGGGCGGCGTCGAGGGCGGCGAGGCCCTGCTCGACGGTCAGCGGGCGCAGGCCCTGGCGGCGCATGCGCTCCAGGTCGGCCTCGGTGAGGGCCTCGCTCAGGCCGGTGCGGGTGTCCCAGAGGCCGTAGGCGAGGGCGGTGCCGGGCAGGCCCTCGGCGCGGCGGGCGGCGGCGAGGGCGTCGAGGTAGGCGTTGGCGGCCGCGTAGTTGGCCTGGCCCGCGTTGCCCCAGGTGCCGGCGAGGGAGGAGAGGAGGACGAAGGCGGTGAGCGGCAGCTCGCGGGTCAACTCGTGGAGGTGCCGGGCGGCTTCGGCCTTCGGGGCGAGGACGTGGTCGAGCTGCGCCTCGGTGAGCGCGGTGACGGGGGCGTCGGCGAGGGTGCCGGCGGCGTGGATCACGGCGGCGAGGGGGTGCTCGGCCGGGACGGAGCCGATCAGCGCGGCCAGGGCTTCGCGGTCGGAGACGTCGCAGGCGGCGACGGTGACGCTCGCGCCCAACGCGCCCAGCTCGTCACGGAGTTCAGCTGCTCCGGGTGCTTCGAGGCCGCGTCGGCTGGCGAGCAGCAGGTGACGCACGCCGTGGGTGACGGCCAGGTGCCGGGCTGCGAGAGCGCCGAGGCCACTGGTGCCGCCGGTGATCAGCACGGTGCCGTCGAGTGCCGGGGCGGCGGCCGTCTCGCGCAGCCGGACGAGGCGCGGCGCGCTCAGCGTGCCCGCGTGGAGGGCGAGTTCGGTCTCGTCGGTGGCGAGGGCGGCGGGGAGCAGCGGCAGGCTCTCCTCGTCGAGGTCGACCAGGACGAACCGGCCCGGGTGCTCGGCCTGCGCGGCCCGGATCAGGCCCCAGGCGGCGGCGAGCGCCGGGTCGGACACGGCGGGGGCGACGGCGCCTCGGGTGACCACGGCGCCCCGGGTGACCACGGCCAGGCGGCAACCGGCGAACCGCTCCTCGGCCAGCCACTCCTGCGCGAGGGCCAGTACCTCCCGGGTGACGGTCCGGACGGCCTCCGGGCCCTCACCGCTGCGGACCTCGGCCAGCACGACCTCGGGCAGCGGCCCGGCGGCGGCCAGCGCGTCGAGGCCCTCGTACGGGTCGACGCCGAGCGCGGAGGTACGGACGGCTGCCAGGCGCGGGGCCTGATCGGCGGTGGGGACGGGCAGCTCGACCCACTCCACGCCGAGCAGCGCGCCGGACGCGCCGCCCGTCAACTGCCCGGCGGTGACCGCCCGCAGGACCAGCTCGTCCACGGACAGCACGGGCGCCCCGGCGCCGTCCGCGACCTGGAGGCGGACGGACGGGCCGTCCGCGCGGGCGACCCGGACCCGCAGCTCGGTCGCGCCCGCCGACCACAGGGTTACGCCCGACCAGGAGAACGGCAGGCGGGTCTCGGACTCCTCCTCGCCGCCGCCCAGCGCGATGGTGTGGAGGGCGGAGTCGAGCAGCGCCGGGTGGAGGCCGAAGCGGGCGGCGTCGGCGTGCGTCTGCTCGGGCAGTTCGACGGCGGCGAGGATCTCGCCGTCCAGCGACCAGGCGGCGGTGACGCCCTGGAACAGCGGGCCGTAGCCGAGCCCGAGGTCCGCGAGGCGGTCGTAGAGGCCCTCGACGGCGATCGGCTGGGCACCGGCCGGGGGCCAGGCCGTGAACTCCTGGGCGGGCGGGACGTCCCGGCCGGCGAGCAGGCCGTCCGCGTGGAGGGTCCAGGGCTCCTCGGAGTCCCCGTCGGCCGGGCGCGAGTGGATGGTGACGGCGCGGTGGCCGGTCCCTTCCGGCTCGGAGACGGTCACCTGGAGCTGGCGGGCGCCCTGCTCGGTGAGCACCAGTGGGGCCTGGAGGGTGAGTTCGTGCAGGTGGGTGGTGTCGGTGCGGTGGGCGGCCTGGAGGGCGAGTTCGACGAAGGCGGTGCCGGGGAGGATGGGGGTGCCGTGGACGGTGTGGTCGGCGAGCCAGGGGTGGGTGGTGAGGGAGAGGCGGCCGGAGAGGACGAACTGGTTACCGGCGGCCAGCTCGGTCACCGCGCCCAGGAGCGGGTGCTCGACGGCGCTCAGGCCGGCGGTGGTGAGGCCACCGGTCGTGGGCTGGGGCTTGATCCAGTAGTGCTGGTGGTCGAAGGCGTAGGTGGGCAGGTCGACGGGGGCTGTCTGGGCGGGGAGCAGCGGGGTCCAGTCGATGGTTGCGCCGCGTGTCCAGAGGGTGCCGAGGGCTTCGAGGGTGGTGCGGGCTTCGTCGTGGTTGCGGCGGGTGAGGGGTGCGGCGGTGGTCTGGGGGGCGTCGGCGAGGATCTGGCGGGTGAGGGCGGTGAGGATGGCGTCGGGGCCGGTTTCGATGTAGGTGGTGATGCCCTGGGCGTGGGCGGTGGTGAGGGCGTCGGCGAAGCGGACGGCTTCGCGGACGTGGCGGACCCAGTACTCGGGGTCGGTGAGTTGCGCCGAAGTCGCCATCTGGCCGGTGACGTTGGAGACGACGGGGATCGTCGGTTCCCGGTAGGTGACGGTGGTGGCGACCGTGCGGAACTCGTCGAGCATCGGGTCCATGAGCGGGGAGTGGAAGGCGTGGCTGACGCGCAGGCGCTGGGTCTTGCGGCCTTCGGCGGCGAGCTGCTCGGCGATGGCGGCGACCGTGGCGTCCTCGCCCGAGATCACCACGGAGGTGGGCGCGTTGACGGCGGCAATGGCTGCGGTGTGCTCGTGTCCGGCCAGGAACGGGAGGACGTCGGCCTCGGTGGCCTGGACGGCGATCATCACGCCGCCCTCAGGCAGCGCCTGCATCAGGCGACCGCGCGCGGCGACCAGCCGGGCCGCGTCCGTCAGGGAGAAGACCCCGGCGACGTGCGCGGCCGCCAGCTCACCGATGGAGTGGCCGATCAGGGCGGCGGGTCGCAGCCCGTGGCTCTCCAGCAGGCGGTAGGCGGCGACCTCGAACGCGAACAGAGCGGGCTGGGTGTACTGCGTCCGGTCCAACTCATCCGAGTCCGACTCGAAGCACAGTTCGCGCAGCGACCGCCCGAGCAGCGGATCGAACGCCGCGCACACCTCCTCGAAGGCCGCCTCGAACACCGGGAACGCGGCACACAACTCCCGCCCCATCCCCGCCCGCTGAGCCCCCTGCCCAGTGAACAGCACCCCCACCTTCGGCGCGTCGGACACGGCCTCGCCACCGACCAAAGCCCTGAGCCCGTCGACCAGTTCGCCGACCTCCGACCCGGTGACCACCGCCCGGTGCCCGAACACCGTCCGTCGCGCGAGCGCGGCCGCGACCGCCGCCGGTTCGGCCTCCGGCCGCTGCTCCAGGAACGCGGCCAGCCGTGCCGCCTGCCCGCGCAGCGCTTCGGGGTTCGCGGCGGAGACCAGCAGCGGGACGAGCCCGGTGGGCGTCTCCACCTCTTCGACGCTCTCGGCCTGTTCCAGGATGACGTGCGCGTTGGTGCCGCTGATGCCGAAGGAGGAGACGGCCGCCCGGCGCGGACGGTCCACCGCCGGCCAGTCCCGCTGCTCGGTCAGCAGCTCCACCGCGCCCGCCGACCAGTCCACGTGCCGGGTCGGCTCGTCCACGTTGAGCGTCTGCGGCAGCACACCGTGCCGCATCGCCATGACCATCTTGATGACGCCGCCGACACCGGCCGCCGCCTGGGAGTGCCCGATGTTGGACTTCAGCGACCCGAGCCAGAGCGGTTCCTCGCGCTCCTGCCCGTACGTCGCCAGCAGCGCCTGCGCCTCGATCGGGTCCCCGAGGGCCGTGCCCGTCCCGTGCGCCTCGACCGCGTCGACGTCGGCCGAGGCCAGTCCGGCCTGGGCGAGTGCCTGCCGGATGACGCGCTCCTGGGAGGGGCCGTTGGGGGCGGTCAGCCCGTTGCTGGCACCGTCCTGGTTGATCGCCGAGCCACGCACCACGGCCAGCACCCGGTGGCCCTTGGCCTGCGCGACCGACAGCCGCTCCAGTACGAGGACGCCGACGCCCTCGGCCCAGGAGGTGCCGTCCGCGCCGGTGGAGAAGGACTTGCAGCGCCCGTCCGGGGCCAGCCCCCGCTGGCGGCTGAACTCGACGAACGACGAGGGCGTGGCCATCACCGTCACGCCGCCCGCCAGCGCCAGCTCGCACTCGCCCTGGCGCAGGGCGTGCGCGGCGAGGTGCAGGGCGACCAGGGAGGAGGAGCAGGCGGTGTCGACCGTCACCGCCGGGCCCTCCAGGCCGAGGGTGTAGGCGATGCGGCCGGAGGCGATGCTGCCCGCGCTGCCGGTGCCGACCATGCCCTCCAGTTCCTCCGGGACGGCGGCCACGGGCGGCTGGTAGTCGTGGTACATCACGCCCGCGAAGACGCCGGTGCGGGAGCCGTGCAGGGCACGGGGGTCGAGGCCGGCGCGCTCGATCGCCTCCCAGGAGGTCTCCAGCAGCAGCCGCTGCTGCGGGTCGATGGCGACGGCCTCGCGGGGGGAGATGCCGAAGAACGCCGGGTCGAACCGGCCCGCGTCGTGCAGGAACCCGGCCTCCCGGCAGTAGGAGGTGCCGGCCTTCTCCGGGTCGTCGTCGAACAGGGTGTCGAGGTCCCAGCCACGGTCGGTCGGGAACGGGCTGACGCCGTCCCGGCCGTCCGCGACGAGCCGCCACAGGTCCTCGGGCGAGGCGACCCCGCCGGGGAACCGGCAGGCCATGCCCACGATCGCGATCGGCTCCTGCTGCCGCTCCTCCATCTCCCGCATCCGGCGGTTGACGTCCCGCAGCTCTGCCGTGGCGCGACGCAGATACTCGCGCAGACCGCTCTCGTTGTTCGACATCGCCAGTCCCCTAGCCCTAGCTCAGAGATTCAGAAGGTCGGAAGATCAGAAGGTCGCAACTCTGACCCAGTCAGATCCGGAACCCGGTCAATCCAGAAACCCGGTCAGTCCTGGAACCCGGTTAATCCAGAAACCCGGTCAGGTCCGGAACCCGGGAAGGCTCCGAACCCGGTCAGGATCAGAAGTTGTGCAGCTCGCTCTCCAGCGCCGCCAGCAGGTCGTCCTCGGACGCCTCGGCCAGCTCGGTGTCCGCCGTCGACCGCGCCAGCTCGCGCAGCCTGGCGGCCACCTCGTGACGCAACTCGTCGTCGGGGGAGAGCGCCGCCATCGCCGCCTCGATCCGGTCGAGGTCGGCGAGCAGCGGGTTGGGTGCCTCGGCCGGGGCCAGCTCGGCGAGCAGGTGCCGGGCGAGGGCGGTGGGGGTGGGGTGGTCGAACACGAGCGTGGCGGGCAGACGCAGGCCGGTGGCCTGGTTGAGCTGGTTGCGCAGTTCGAGGGCGGTGAGCGAGTCGAGCCCGAGGTCCTGGAAGAGCCGGTCCACGTGGACGGCCTCCGGCCCGGCGAACCCGAGCACGGCGGCGATCCGGCGCCGGACGACGTCCAGCAGCAGGTTGAGCTGCCCGGAGGCGTCCAGCCCGGTGAGCCGGGCGGTGAGCGCCTCCCGATCCGAGGGGCCCGAGGCGCCGGCGCCGCTGGAAGCGGAGGCGGGGCCGGCGGCGGCCCGCGGCGGCCGCGCGGTGATCAGGCGCCGCAGCAGCGGCCGCACCGGCGTCCGCTCGGCCAGCCCCCGCAGGTCGAGCCGCGCGGGGACGAGCAGCCCGGCGTCGCCGAGCGCGAGGTCGAGGGCGGCGAGCCCCTGGGCGTCGGTCAGCGGCAGCACGCCGGAGGCGGCGAGGCGGCGCACCTGCGCGTCGTCCAGCTCACCCGCCATCCCGCCCGCGTTCCAGAGCCCGTACGCGAGCGCCGAACCCGGCAGGCCGGCGTCCCGCCGCTCGGCGATCAGGGCGTCCAGGTAGGCGTTCGCGGCGCCGTAGTTGGCCTGCCCGGGGTTGCCCCAGACTCCGGCGAGCGAGGAGAGGACGACGAAGGCCGTGAGCGGCAGATCCCGGGTCAGTTCGTGCAGGTGCCGGGCGGCGTCGGCCTTCGGCCGGAGCACAGTGTCGAGGTCCTCCGCCGTCAGCCCCTCGACCAGGCCGTCGTTCAGGACACCGGCCGTGTGGAGGACGGCGGTGAGCGGGTGCTCGGCCGGTACCGAGGCGATCACCGCGGCGAGCGCCTCGCGGTCGGAGACGTCGCAGGCGGCGACGACGACCTCCGCGCCCGCCGCGACCAGCTCCTCCCGCAGCTCGGCGGCCCCGGGGGCGCCGGGGCCGCGCCGGCTGACCAGCACCAGGCTGCGCACCCCGTGGGCGGTGACCAGGTGCCGGGCGGCCAGCGCGCCGATCCCGCCCGTCCCGCCGGTGATCAGCACGGTGCCGTCGAGCGCCACGGCGGCGCCCTCCGCCTCCCGCAGCCGGACCAGGCGCGGAGCGCTCACCGTCCCACCGCGCAGCGCGAGTTCGGGCTCGCCCGTGGCCAGGGCGGCGGGGAGCAGCGGCAGGCTCTCCCCGTCGGCGTCGACGACCACGAAGCGGTCGGGGTGCTCGGCCTGCGCGGCCCGCAGCAGTCCCCGGGCGGCGGCGAGCGCCGGGTCGGGCGACTCACTGCGGGTGACCACCACCAGCCGGGGTTCCCCGCTCTGCGCCAGGTGCAGTTGCACATGGGCGAGGGTCTGCCGGGTGGCGCTGCGCAGCCGGGTGAGCGGGTCGTCGGCGGGGTCGGTGGCGATCTCCGCCAGCGCGTACGACTCGGGGGCGTGCTCCCCGGCGCCGGCCACCGGCTCCCACGCGACGTGTAGGAGCGCGTCCGTCGCGGCGCCCAACTGCCCGGCGGCCAGCGGGCGCAGGGTGAGGGCATCGACGCTCAGGACGGGCGCGCCGGCCGGGTCCGTCAGGTGCAGCGCGTACTCCTGCGGGCCCCGGACGGCCAGGTGCACCCGCAGTACGGTCGCGGTCGAGGCGTGCAGGGTGACGCCCGACCAGGTGAACGGCAGCAGGGTGTCCGACCGGCCCGAGGCCACCGAGTGCAGGGCGATGGGGTGTAGGGCGGAGTCCAGCAACGCGGGGTGCAGCGCGAAGCCGTCCGCCCCGGCCGCCTCGGGCAGTTCGACCTCGGCGTACAGCGCGCCCTCTGTGCGCCACGCGGCGCGCAGGCCCCGGAACGCCGGTCCGTACTCCAGGCCGACGGCCGCCAACCGCCCATGGGCGTCGTCCAGTTCGACGGGCTCGGCCTCGGCGGGCGGCCATGCGGCCGGAGCGGGCTCCGCCGTCGAGGGATCCGCCGTCGAGGGATCCGCCGGAGTGGGCTCGCCCAGCAGCCCGGTGGCGTGCACGACCCACCCGCCGTCCTCGGCGTCCCCCTCGGCGCGGGAGTACACGCCGGCCTCGCGCCGCCCGTCCTCGCCGGGCGCCTCCACGACCACCTGCAACCGGAGGGACTCTCCCTCGGCGATCACCAGCGGTGCCTGGAGGGTGAGTTCGTGCAGGCCGGGTGCCCCCGTCCGGGCGCCGGCCTGGAGGGCGAGTTCGACGAAGGCCGCGCCGGGGAGGACGACGGAGCCGTGGACGGCGTGGTCGGCCAGCCACGGCTGGTCGGCGAGGGAGACCCGTCCGGAGAGGACGAGCCGGTCCCCGGTGGCGAGTTCGGTGGCGGCGCCGAGCAGCGGGTGCGCGACGGCGTCGAGTCCGACGGTGCTCGGGTCCCCGGCGGTGACGTGGGTGCGCAGCCAGTAGTGCTGGTGGTCGAAGGCGTACGTCGGCAGGTCCACCGGGCCCGAGGCGCCCGATCCCAGCGGCGACCAGTCGACGTCGACCCCGCGCGCCCAGAGCCCGCCGAGGGCCGTGACCAGCGTGGTCGCCTCCTCGTGCTCGCGCCGGGCGACGGGGAGGGCGACCACCCGCTCGTCCTCGGCGAAGACCTGCCGGGCCAGCGCGGTGAGGATCGCGTCTGGACCGGCCTCCACCAGGGCGCGGGCCCCGGCGGCGTGCGCGGCGGCGAGCCCGTCGGTGAAGCGGACGGCCTCGCGGGCGTGGCGCACCCAGTACTCGGGATCGGTGAGCTGCCCCGAACCGGCCAACTCACCGGTGACGTTGGAGACCACGGGAACCGTCGGCTCGCTGTACGCGACCGTGGCGGCGACGGCGCGGAACTCCTCCAGCATCCCGTCCATCAGCGGCGAGTGGAACGCGTGGCTCACCCGCAGCCGCTGGGTCTTCCGGCCCTCGGCGGCCAGCTTCTCGGCGACCGCCGTGACGGCCTCCTCCTCGCCCGAAACCACCACCGACAGGGGCGCGTTCACCGCCGCCACCGCCGCCCGGGACTCCAGCCCGGCGAGCAGCGGCAGCACCTCCGCCTCACTCGCCCGGACGGCGACCATCGCCCCGCCCTCGGGCAGCTCCTGCATCAGCCGCCCACGTGCCTCGACCAGCCGCGCCGCGTCCGCCAGCGAGAACACCCCGGCGACGTGCGCGGCCGCCAGCTCGCCGATCGAGTGCCCGACCAGCACGGCCGGCCGTACCCCGAACGCCTCCAGCAGTCGGTACGCGGCGACTTCGAACGCGAACAGTGCGGGCTGGGTGTACTGCGTCCGGTCCAGTTCGTCCGAGTCCGAGTCGAAGCAGAGGGCGCGCAGCGAGCGCCCGAGCAGCGGGTCGAAGGCCGCGCACACCTCCTCGAAGGCGGCCTCGAACGCCGGGAACGCGGCGCACAACTCCCGTCCCATGCCGGAACGCTGGGCGCCCTGCCCGGTGAACAGCACGCCCGCCTTCGGCAGCCCGTGCGCCACGCCCGTCACGGAGAACTCCGCCAGCCTGCCCGCCAGTTCGGCCGAGGAGGACCCGACGGCCACACCCCGGTGCTCGAACGCCGTCCGCCCCCGCAGCGCGGCGGCGACGGCAGCCGGGCCGGGCTCGCCCGGCTGCGACACGAAGGCCGCCAGCCGCGCCGCCTGCGCCCGCAGCGCCTCGGGGCTCGCCCCCGACAGCAGCCAGGCGTGCGGCCCGGCCTGCACAGAACCCTGCACAGAACCCTGCACAGACGTCGGAGCAGAAGCCGGCACGACAGCCGACGGCGCCTCGACGGGCTCCGCCTGCTCCAGCACCACGTGCGCATTGGTCCCGCTGATCCCGAAGGAGGACACCCCGGCCCGGCGCGGCCGGTCCAGCGCGGGCCACTCCCGCTGCTCGGTGAGCAGCCGCACCGCGCCCGCCGACCAGTCCACGTGGTGCGTCGGCTCCTCCACGTGCAGGGTCCGCGGCAGCAGGCCGTGCCGCATCGCCATCACCATCTTGATCACGCTGCCGACACCCGCCGCCGCCTGCGCGTGCCCGATGTTGGACTTCAGCGAGCCCAGCCAGAGCGGCTCCTCACGCCCCTGCCCGTACGCGGCCAGCAGCGCCTGCGCCTCGATCGGGTCCCCGAGCGCGGTGCCGGTGCCGTGCGCGTCCACCGCGTCGACGTCGGCCGAGGCCAGTCCGGCCTGGGCGAGCGCCTGCCGGATCACCCGCTCCTGGGAGGGGCCGTTGGGGGCGGTCAGCCCGTTGCTGGCGCCGTCCTGGTTGATGGCCGAGCCGCGCAGCAGCGCCAGTACCCGGTGGCCCTTCGCCTGGGCGACCGACAGGCGCTCCAGCACCAGGACGCCCACGCCCTCGCCCCAGGAGGTGCCGTCCGCCGTGGTGGAGAAGGACTTGCAGCGCCCGTCCGGGGCCAGCCCGCGCTGGCGGCTGAACTCCACGAAGGAGGCCGGGGTCGCCATGACCGTGACCCCGCCCGCCAGCGCCAGCTCGCACTCGCCCTGGCGCAGCGCGTGCGCGGCGAAGTGCAGGGCGACCAGCGAGGAGGAGCAGGCGGTGTCGACCGTCACCGCGGGGCCCTCGAAGCCGAGTTCGTACGAGACCCGGCCGGAGGCGACGCTCGCGGCCTTGCCGGTGCTGGCCATGCCCTCCAGGTCGCCGGGTACGGCGGGGAACGGCGTCGCGTAGTCGTGGTGCATCAGGCCGGTGTAGACGCCGGTGCGGGAGCCGCGCAGGTCACGCGGGTCGAGGCCCGCGCGCTCCAGGGCCTCCCAGGAGACCTCCAGCAGCAGCCGTTGCTGCGGGTCGACGACCATGGCCTCGCGGGGCGAGATGCCGAAGAAGGCGGGGTCGAACTCGGCGGCGTCGTACAGGAATCCGCCGGTGCGGGTGTAGCTGGTGCCGTGGTGGTCCGGGTCCTCGTCGAAGAGCCGGTCGAGCGGCCAGCCCCGGTCCTGCGGGAACTCGCCGATGGCGTCCCGCCCTTCGGCGACCAGCTGCCACAGCTCCTCGGGCGAGGTGACCCCGCCGGGGTACCGGCAGGCCATGCCGACGATCGCGATCGGTTCGCGCGCGGCGGAGGCCAGCCGGCGGTTCTGCTCGCGCAGCCGTTCGGTCTCCTTCAGCGACGCGCGCAACGCATCGATCAGCTTGGTGTCGTTGGCAGCCATCTCTGCTACTCGCTCCTCGCGGCCGGGCGGAAGGACAAGGACAAGGACAAGGACAAAAGACAAGGGCAGGGCGAAGCGGACCGTCCGTGCCCACGGCACCGGAGCGCGACCACCAGGGCGGGCGCGGGCACGGACGGCGTACAGGGGCCGTCCGGGCCGGTGAGGGCGGGCCCGGACGGCGGGGGACCTTGAAGGGTCAGCCCTGGTGGGCCCTGACCTGGTCGGCCAGCGTCCTCGGGGTCGGGTTGGCGAAGAGGTCGGCCAGCTTCAGCCGGACCCCGATCTCCTTGCTGATGCGCTGGAGCAGCTTCGCCCCCAGCAGCGAGTGGCCGCCGCTGGTGAAGAAGTGGGTGTCGGCGTCGAGGCCCGTGGTCTCCAGCAGGTCGTTCCACATCGCGGTGAGGGCGTCGACCACCTCGTCCCCGGTGCCGCCGGCCGCCGCGCCCTCCCCGCCGCGCGCCCGCTCGGCCCGGCGGGCGATCGCGGCGCGCACCAGCGCGGGGTAGTCGACCTTGTCGTTGCCGGTCATCGGGAACGCCTCGACCACGTGGAAGTCCTGCGGCACGGCCGCCCCCTGGAGCAGCGCCCGGCTGTGCGCCCACAGCCCGTCCGAGAGGTCGGCGTCAGAACTCTCGCCGGCCGGGACGACGAAGCCCACCAGCGCCCCGTCCGTGGTCGGGTCCCCGACCGGGACGACGGCCGCCGCCCGCACCGCCGGGTGCTCCAGCAGCACGGATTCGACCTCGCTCAGCTCGATCCGGTTTCCGCGCAGCTTCACCTGCCGGTCCATGCGGCCCAGCACCTCCAGGGTGCCGTCCGGCAGCCAGCGGGCGAGGTCGCCCGTGCGGTAGTGGCGCCCGTAGCGGGGGTGGTCGGCGAAGCGCTCGGCGGTCAGGTCGGGCCGCTCGTGGTAGCCGATGCCCACCCCGGTCCCCGCGATGCAGAGCTCACCGCGGAGACCGACGGGCAGTTCGCGGCCACGGGGGTCGGCCACGAAGATCCGGGTGTTGGCGATCGGGCCGCCGACGTGCAGCCGGCCGCCCTCCTCCAGGTCGTCCAGCCGGCCGGAGGCGGACCAGACGGTCGTCTCCGTCGGCCCGTAGACGTTGCGCAACTCGCCGCCGGTGGCCAGCAGCTGGCGGGCCAGGGCGGGCGGCAGCGGTTCGCCGCCGGAGAGCAGCTTGCGGCCCTCCAGCCGGGCGCCGGCCTGCTGGACGACGAGCCGCCAGGTGGTCGGCGTGGCCTGGACGAGGTCGACGGCGTGCCGGTCGAGCACCTCCAGCAGCCGGCCGCCGTCCACCCGGGCGTCGTCGGGGGCGACGACGATCAGGCCGCCGGTGGCGAGCGGGACGAACAGCTCCAGGGCGGAGATGTCGAAGCTGAAGGTGGTCATCCACAGCGTCGAGGTCTCCGGCGCGCAGGCCAGCTCCTCGGCGAAGTGGGAGGCGAGGTTGGCGAGGTTGCGGTGGCTGATCAGAGTGCCCTTGGGGCGGCCGGTGGAGCCGGAGGTGTAGATCAGGTACGCGCAGGCGTCCGGGTCGATCTCGGGCAGGGACAGCTCGAGGGCCCGTTCGGGGCCGGGGCCGCCCAGCGGCAGGACCGTCCGCTCGCCGCCCTCGGGGACGGCCACGCCTTCGGCGGCGAGGACGAACCGGGCGTCGGCGTCGTCGAGCTGGTAGGCGATCCGCTGCCGCGGGTGCTCCGGGTCGAGCGGCAGGTAGACGCCGCCGGCCAGCCAGACGCCGAGGACGGCGGCGGCCAGCTCGGCGCCGCGGCGGCCGAGCAGGGCGACCACGGCGTTCGGACCGGCGCCGGCCTCCCGCAGCCGGGCGGCGACGGCCTGCGCGTCGGCCCACAGCTCGCCGTAGGCCAGGGTGGTCTCGTCCGTGCGGACGGCCGGGGCCCCGGGCGTGGCGGCGGCCCGCTCGGCGACGGCGTGCAGCACGGACGGGTACGGCACCTCCTGCTCGGTGGCGTTGGCGCCGTCGATCACCGTCCGGTCGCACCGGGACCAGGCGTTGAGCTCGCCGAGGGTGACGTCCGGGTCTTCGCCGACGGCGAGCAGCAGCGCTTCGTAGCGGTCGATCATCAGCTCGACGTCGGCCCGGTCGTAGGCGTCGCGGTAGAAGGCGGCCCGGATCTGCAGCGTGTCGCCGGACTCGGTGACGAAGAACTCCAGGTCGAACTTGCTGTAGCCGTTCTCGACGGTCACCAGCCGGGCCTTGCCGCCGCCGATGGTGAAGCGCGGGTCGCTCTGCGGCACGTAGTTGAAGACGTGGCGGAAGAGTGTGTTGCGCCAGGAGGCGTCGGCCCGGGGGACGATCTCCAGCAACTCGTCGACGGGGAAGCCGGCGTGGCCGACGGCGTCCAGGAAGGTGCTCCGCAGGCCCGTGGTCAACTCGCGGAACGTCCGCTCGGGAGCGACGGACTGACGCAGCGTCAGCACGTTGATGTGGTAGCCGACGGTCCTGCTCTGCTCGCGTCCGCGCACGCTGATCGGCGAGCCCACGGTGAGGTCGGGGCCCGCGCCGTGCGAGGTCAGCAGGGCGAAGTAGCCGGCCAGCAGGACGACCACCTCGGGGGCGCGCAGCTCGCGCTGGAGGCGCTTGGCGGCGGCGGCCGCGGCCGGGTCGAGCCGGCGGGTGACCCAGTCGCCCTCCAGGGTGGTGCGGGCGGGCAGCGGGCGGTCGTTGCCGAGGTCGAGCCCGGAGGTGCTCAGGCCCGCGACCTGCCGCTGCCAGAACTCCCGGCTGCGGTCGTTCGGTCGGGGCTCCGTCCAGCGCGGCGCCTCGCCGGCCAGCTCCTCCGGGGTGGGCTCCCCGGAGTCGAAGGCGTCGTAGAGGTCGCGGAACTCCTCCACCACCACGCCGGTCGACATGCCGTCGTAGACGCTGTGGTGCAGCACCAGGCAGAACACGTCTCCGCCGACCTGCCCGCCGTCGGACTGGTCGCCCACCGGGCCGGAGCCGGGCGGCAGTTGGACGTGACGGGCGCGCAGCAGCGGGCTGCCGTCGGCGCGGAACGGCGTGGCGGTGAAGGCCGTCAGCTCCGCCAGCACGTCGGCGCCCGGCTCGGGGCGGCTGTGCGACAGCGGGACGGCCGCCCGCTCGGCGGGGACGGTCGTGCGCAGCAGTTCGGAGCCGGCCTCGCCCTCGGTGGCCCGGAAGACGGTCCGGAGCACCTCGTGGCGGCGCACCAGCGCGGTCAGCGCCTGGCGCAGCACCTCGTGGTCGAGCGGGCCGTCCGCCTGGAAGGTGAAGGTCAGGTTGTTCACCCCGGCGCCGGGGACGAGGTCCTCCAGCAGCCAGAGCGCCCGCTCCTTGCTGCTGGCGGGCGTGCCGTCGGCGACGGCGCGGTCGGTGTGTTCCATCTCGGTGCCTCCGGTCGTCATCGTCATCGGATCCCTCGTCGTCCCTCGTCGTCCTTCGCGTCTTGGCCCTCGCGCCTACCGGGAGGCCAGCAGCCCGTCGACGGTCTTGGCCACCGCGTCGCCGCGCAGCAGATCGGCGTGGACCAGGCCGGGGAAGGGGATCTCCTCGGCGACGAACGGCCCGTCGCGGTGCAGGATGTCGTTGCGCACCCGGCTGAGGCCGTTCTCCGCGCTGGAGGAGGACAGGGCGGTCGCGGCGGCCCAGCGCGGCAGCGGCTCGGCTTCGTCGGCGATCGCCAGGTAGGCCATGAAGGAGGTGAACGCCTCGACCACCTCGACCACGAACTCCTCGTCCAGCCCGGTGCGTTCGCAGGCCAGGGCGATCGCGGCGCGGAAGCGCTCGATCAGCACCAGGGCCAGCTCGCCCGGGTCGGTGATCCGCTCGTGGGCCTCGCGGCCGGCCTCGCGCAGCTCCTCGATCTCCCCGGCGGCGAGGAACTGGTGAAGGCTCTCCACGAACATCGCGAACTGCCAGTACACCGTGCCGGCGTCGACCAGCTCCGGGTCGAAGAGGATCAACGCGGGCTTGCTGCCCTGGAGTTCGCCGATCTTCTCGGCCAGCAGGGCCGCGTGCACGCCGCCGACGCAGAAGCCGAACACGGCCCGCACCGGCAGCCCGGCCGCGCGCACGTCGTCCAGCCAGGGCCGGAGGTAGGCGTCGTGGTCGGTGACGCCGATCTCGGCGGGGGCGACGATGCTGCGCCAGAACGCGTGGCCGCCGGTGAGGCGGGCGGCGAGCTCGGAGAAGTCCGCCTGGAGGCGACCGGTGGCCGGGAAGTCGACGGCGAGGAGGACCTCTCCGGTCGTCCCCTCGGTGATCTTCGTCCAGCTGGGCGTCGGGACGCTCATGGTTCCCCCTCGGAGATGCGCGTGGGCACGGGTGTGACGGCTGGTGCGGTGACCGGTCGCCGGTGACGCTAGTCGGCCCGGACCACCCCGACCCACCCCTAAGGACCCCTAAAGGGCGAGGTGGGGGGCCCTGTCCCGGTTCGGGTACGACGCGGACCCCGTACGGCAGGGGGTGTGCCGTACGGGGTCCTCATGAGGCGCCCGGGGGTGTCAGGAGCGCCTCGGCACGGGGATCACGTACCGGCTGAAGACGAGGTCGCGCAGCACGTCGTCGCCGCCCTCGACGATCGACACGTAGCGCATGTCGCGCATCAGCTTTCCGATGGGCAGGTCGTCGGTGTAGCCGAGGCCGCCGAACATCTCGGAGCCCGCCGTGGCCACCTCCCAGCCGGCCTGGCCGCAGAACATCTTGGCCGTCAGCGCGGACTTGAGGGTGCCCTGCCGGTTGAAGACGGCGGCCGGGTCCGCGCCCTCCATGATCTCGTCGTAGTCCCGCGCCGCCTGGCGGCACTGGCTCTTCATGACGTCGATCAGCATCTCCATCTGCCCGAGCTTGGCCGCGAACACCGGGCTGTCGGTCAGCGTGCCGTCCCGGAAGCGCTTGGTCTTCGCGTACTCCATGCACAGGTCGCGGATGCGCCGGGCGATGCCGAGGGCGGTGGTGGCGATCAGGATGCGGCTGGCGTTGAGGCCGATCTCCAGCAGCCGGAGCCCGTTGCCCTCCAGCCGGTTGGCGGCGGGCACCCGGCAGCCGTCGAAGTGCACCTCGTACGTGCCGGAGGCGCGCAGCCCGATCATCTCCCAGCGCCGCACGACCGTCAGCCCGGGCGTGTCCCGGGGCACGACGACGGCCATGTGGTCGCTCGGGTCCTCGGCGGAGCGGGCCACGACCACCAGGAAGTCGGCGAAGCCGGAGTTGGTGGAGAAGAACTTCTCGCCGCTGAGCACGAGTTCGTCGCCCTCGCGGGCCGCGGTGGTCGAGGTGCGGCCCAGCTCGCTGCCCGCCTCGCGCTCGCTGCCGAGCGTGGCGCAGTAGCCGCCGCGCTCGGCCATCGGGCGCAGGTGGCGCTCCTTGAGCTCCTCCGAGCCGTACAGGGACACGATGCTGGTGCCGAGCACGGAGATGAACAGGGTGAACGCCACCCCGGCGTCGCCGTAGGCGAGTTCGTTGACCAGGTCCACGCCGTCGGCCAGCGGCAGGCCCTGGCCGCCGCTCTCCTTGGGCAGCCACCAGTTGGCGAGCCCGGTCTCCGCGAACCTCCCGTACAGGGGCAGCGGCATCTCGTCCCGGGTGTCGAGCTGGGCGTGCCGGTCCTTCAACTCCTGGGCGACGAAGCCGCGGACGGCCTTCCTGAGGTCGGGCGCCACCATGCGGTGCTCCTCTTTCTCGGTATCTGGGTGTGAGTACGGGCGGGGGTTACGAGTCGCTCTGCATGGCGAGCTGGATGAGGTCGTCGATCTGCATGCTGTCGATGTCCTGGTCGTCCGGACGGTCGCCGCCGTCCTGGCCGTCCTCGCCGTCCTGGCCGTCCGCCGCAGGGCCGCCGCCCTCGGTGAGCCGCAGCAGGGCGTCCAGCAGCCCGGCCTCGCGCAGCTGCCCGACGGGTACGGCGGCGAGCATCCGCCGCACCTCCTCGTCGCTGGGGCCCCGGTCCTCCTCGGGGGCCTCCTCCTCGGGGAACAGCAGGTCCCGGACGTGACCGGAGAGGGCGTCCGGCGTCGGGTAGTCGAAGACCACCGTCGTCGGGACCTGGACGCCGACCACCTTGTTGAGCCGGTTGCGGAACTCGACGCCGCTCAGCGAGTCGAAGCCCAGCTCCTTGAAGGTGTAGTCGGTGTCCACCTCGTCGGGCGACGGGTAGTCCAGGACGTCCGCGATGGTGTCGCGGATGATCTCCAGCAGCTCCCGTTCCTGCTCCGCCGCCGGCAGAGCGGCCAGGCGCGCCGCGAAGGCCGACAGGGCGGGTCGTCCGTTCTGGGTCGGCGCGGCGGCCGCCCGCGCCGCCTGCCGGGCCTTCGGCCGGACGAGCCGGCGCAGCAGCGCGGGCACCTCGTCGCGCTCGCGCAGCGCGGCCAGGTCGAGGCGGGCGGGCACGGTCACGGCCCGGCCGAGGCCGAGCGCCAGGTCGAACAGCGGCATGCCGTCCGCCTCGGTGAGCGGGGCGACGCCCAGGCGGCGGAACCGGGCCAGGTCCGCCTGGCCGAGCCCGTCGCCCATGCCGCCGCCCGCCGCCGCCCCCAGGTCCCACAGGCCCCAGGCCAGCGAGGTGCCCGGCAGGCCCTGCGAGCGGCGCAGTTCGGCGAGCGCGTCGAGGTAGGCGTTGGCGGCGGCGTAGTTGGCCTGGCCGGCGGTGCCGAGGGTGCCGGCGATCGAGGAGTAGGTGACGAAGGCCGTCAGCGGCAGCTCGCGGGTCAGCTCGTGCAGGTGCCGGGCGGCGTCCGCCTTGGGGCGGAACACCCGGTCGAGGCGGTCCTCGGTCAGCGCGTCGACCGGGCCGTCCGCCAGCACCCCGGCCAGGTGGACGACGGCGGTCGGGGGGTGTGCGGCGATCAGCGCGGCCAGGGCCGCCCGGTCGGTGACGTCGCAGGCGGCGAGGACGGTCTCGGCGCCCAGCTCGGCGAGTTCGGCGGCGAGCTTCTCGGCGCCCGGCGCGTCCGCGCCCCGGCGGCCCGCCAGCACCAGGCGGCGGACGCCGTGCTCGGCGACCAGCCGGCGGGCCGCCAGCGCGCCGAGGCCCCCGGTGCCGCCGGTGACCAGCACCGTGCCGTCCGGGTCCCAGACGCTCGCCGCCGAGCCGGAGACCGTGGCCCGTTCGAGCCGGGGCGCCAGCAGGCGGCCCCGCCGCACGGCCAGCTCCGGCTCGTCCGTGGCGAGGGCGGCGGGCAGGGCCTCGACGCTCTCCGGCGCCCCGTCCAGGTCGACCAGGACGAACCGGCCGGGGTGCTCGGCCCGCGCCGAGCGGACCAGGCCCCAGGCGGCGGCCAGCGCCGGGTCGGGGGCGGACCCCGGCTCGGCGGCCACCGCGCCCCTGGTCACCAGCGCCAGCCGCGAGCCCTCGAAGGCGGGCTCGGCCAGCCACTCCCGCACCAGCTCCAGCGCCCGGAGGACGGTCTCCCGGGCCTCGCCCCCGGCGGGCGCGAACAGCGTCGCCACGGTGTCCGGTACGGGCTTCGCGGCCCGCAGCGCCGCCAGGCCGGCGAAGCCCGTCCAGCCGGAGGGCAGCCCGGTGCCCAGCGCGGCCACGTGCACGGGGGCGTCAGGGCCCGGTACCTCGCTCCACTCCACGGTCAGCAGCGAGCCCGCCGAGGCCCCGGCGAGGGCGGCCGCCAGCTGCTCGGGGGAGGCCGGGCGCAGGTCGAGCGCGTCCACGGTCAGCACGGGCGCCCCGGCCGCGTCCGCCAGGTGCAGCGCGACCTCCTGCGGGCCGCGGACGGTGATCCGCACCCGCAGCGCGGTGGCGGCGGAGGCGTGCAGGGCGACGCCCGACCAGGCGAAGGGCAGCAGCACCGGCGCCTCGGCGGTGTCCATGCGGTCCGGCTCCAGCACCATGTGCAGGGCGGCGTCGAACAGCGCCGGGTGCAGGGCGAAGCCCTCCGCCCCCGCCTCCTCGGGCAGCTGGACCTCGGCGTACACGCTGTCGCCCGAGCGCCAGGCGGCGCGCAGGCCCTGGAACGCCGGGCCGTAGTCGTAGCCGCGCTCGGCCAGCAGCCGGTACGCCTCCTCCAGTGCGGCCGGCTGCGCGCCGGGCGGCGGCCAGGCCGTCAGGTCGGCGGCCGGGGCGGCGGGCTGGGCGGACAGGCGCCCGGCGGCGTGCAGGGTCCAGGCGCCGAGGTCCGCGTCCTCCGGGCGGGAGTGGACGGTGACGGCCCGCGAGCCGTCCTCCTCCGGGGCGGCGGCGCTCACCTGGAGCAGCCGGGCGCCCTGCTCGGTGAGCACCAGCGGTGCCTGGAGGGTGAGTTCGCCCAGGCCCGTGGTCTCGGTACGGGCGGCGGCCTGGAGCGCCAGCTCCACGAAGGCCGTGCCTGGGACGATCACCGTGCCGTGCACGGCGTGGTCGGCCAGCCACGGGTGGGTGGCCAGGGAGAGGCGGCCGGAGAGCACCAGCTGCTCGGTGCCCGCCAGTTCGGTGGCGGCGGCGAGCAGCGGGTGCCCGACGGCGGCCAGGCCCGTGGCGCTCAGGTCCCCGGAAGCGGCGGGCCGGGCCCGCATCCAGTAGTGCTGCCGCTCGAAGGCGTACGTGGGCAGGTCCGCCGGGGCGGCGGCGGGGAGCAGCGCGGGCCAGTCGATCGCCGCGCCGCGCGTCCACAGCGCGGCCAGCGCCTCGACGGCGGTGCGCGCCTCGTCCCGGTTCCTCCGGGCGAGGGGGACGGCGGTGACCTGCGCATCCTCGGCGAGGATCTGCCGGGTCAGCGCGGTAAGGATCCCGTCCGGGCCGGTCTCGACGAAGGCGGTGACGCCCTGCTCCCGGGCGGCGGCCAGGCCGTCGGCGAAGCGGACGGCCTCGCGGACGTGGCGCACCCAGTACTCGGGGTCGGTGAGCTGCGCCGAAGTCGCCATCGCCCCGGTCACGTTGGAGACGATCGGGATCGTCGGCCCGCCGTACGCGACGGTGGCGGCGACCTTGCGGAACTCGGCCAGCATCGCGTCCATCAGCGGCGAGTGGAAGGCGTGGCTGACGCGCAGCCGCTGCGTCTTGCGCCCCTCGGCGGCCAGCTGCCCGGCGATCGCCTCGACGACCTCCTCCTCGCCCGAAATCACCACCGAGGTGGGCGCGTTGACGGCTGCCACCGCCGCCCGGGATTCCAGCCCGGCGAGCAGCGGCAGCACCTCCGCCTCGCCCGCCTGGACGGCGGCCATCGCGCCGCCCTCGGGCAGCTCCTGCATCAGCCGGCCGCGTGCCTCGACCAGCCGCGCCGCGTCCGCGAGCGAGAACACCCCGGCGACGTGGGCGGCGGCCAGCTCGCCGATGGAGTGGCCGACCAGCACCGAGGGCTTGACGCCGAACGCCTCCAGCAGCCGGAACGAGGCCACCTCGAAGGCGAACAGGGCGGGCTGGGTGTAGCGCGTCCGGTCCAACTCATCGGATTCAAAGCACAGTTCGCGCAGCGACCGCCCCAGCAGCGGGTCGAAGGCCGCGCACACCTCCTCGAAGGCGGCGGCGAACACCGGGAACGCGGCGCTCAACTCCCGGCCCATGCCGGAACGCTGGGCTCCCTGCCCGGTGAACAGCACGCCCACCGTGGGCAGTCCGTGCGCCACCCCGGTCACGGCCGGATCGGCCAGGGCGCCCGCCAGTTCCTCCGAGGAGGCCCCGACGACCACGGCCCGGTGCTCGAACGCCGTCCGCCGGCTCAGCGCGGCGGCGACGGCCGCCGGTTCGGCCTCCGGCCGCCGCTCCACGAACGCGGCCAGCCGCGCCGCCTGCCCGCGCAGCCCGTCCGCCGTCCGGGCGGAGAGCGGCCACACCACCGGCCCGGCCTGCTCCTCCGAGAGTTCCTCGGAGGGCTCGGCCTGCTCGAGCACCACGTGCGCGTTGGTCCCGCTGATCCCGAAGGACGAAACGGCCGCCCGACGCGGACGGTCCACGGCCGGCCAGTCCCGCTGCTCGGTCAGCAGCTCCATCGAGCCCGCCGTCCAGTCCACGTGCGGCGTCGGCTCGTCCACGTTCAGCGTGCGCGGCAGCAGGCCGTGCCGCATCGCCATGACCATCTTGATGACGCCGCCGACACCCGCCGCCGCCTGGGTGTGCCCCAGGTTGGACTTCAACGAGCCCAGCCAGAGCGGTTCCTCGCGCTCCTGCCCGTACGTGGCCAGCAGCGCCCGCGCCTCGATCGGGTCGCCGAGCGCGGTGCCCGTGCCGTGCGCCTCCACGGCGTCCACCTCGGAGCCGGCCAGTCCGGCCCGGCCGAGGGCCTGGCGGATGACGCGTTCCTGGGAGAGCCCGTTGGGGGCGGTGAGCCCGTTGCTGGCGCCGTCCTGGTTGACCGCCGAGCCGCGCACGAGCGCCAGCACCCGGTGCCCCTTGGCCCGGGCGGCGGAGAGTCGCTCCAGCACCAGGACGCCCACGCCCTCGGCCCAGGAGGTGCCGTCGGCGGAGGAGGAGAAGGACTTGCAGCGCCCGTCGGTCGCCAGTCCGCGCTGGCGGCTGAACTCCAGGAACATGCCGGGCGTGGCCATCACCGTCACACCGCCCGCGAGGGCGAGGTCGCACTCGCCGAGCCGCAGCGACTGCGCGGCCAGGTGCAGGGCGACCAGGGAGGAGGAGCAGGCGGTGTCCACCGTCACCGCCGGGCCCTCGAAGCCGAGGGAGTAGGCGATCCGGCCGGACACCACGCTGCCCGCCATGCCGGTCAGCAGGTAGCCCTCGGCGCCCTCGGGCGCCTCGTGCAGCCGGGGCCCGTAGTCGGGGGCCATGACGCCGGCGAAGACGCCGGTGCGGGAGCCGCGCAGCGCGGTCGGGTCGATGCCCGCCTGCTCGACGGCCTCCCAGGAGGTCTCCAGCAGCAGTCGCTGCTGCGGGTCGGTGGCGGCGGCCTCGCGCGGGGAGATGCCGAAGAACGCGGCGTCGAAGCGGCCCGCGTCGTGCAGGAAGCCGCCCCGGGTGACGTAGCTGGTGCCGGAGTGCTCCGGGTCCGGGTGGTAGAGGCCCTCCAGGTCCCAGCCACGGTCCTCGGGGAAGCCGGTGATGCCGTCGCGGCCCTCGGCGACGAGGCGCCACAGGTCCTCGGGGGAGGAGACGTCCCCGGGGTAGCGGCAGGCCATGCCGACGATGGCGATCGGGTCCTCGTCCACGGCCGTGAGCGCGGTGACGCCGCTGTCACGGGAGCCGTCACGGGAGCCGTCACGGGAGCCGTCCGCGGCCCCGAGGACGGCCTCCCGCAGGTGCCGGGCCAGCGCCGCCGGCGTCGGGTGCTCGAACAACACCGTGGCGGGCAGGGCGAGTTCGCACTCGCCGCCGAGCGTGTTGCGGATCTGCACCGACAGGTGGGAGTCCACCCCGAGATCCTTGAACGTCCGGTCCTCCTGGACGGCCTGCGGATCGGCGTGCCCCAGCGCGGCGGCCGTGTGGGCGACCACCAGCCGCAGCAGCGCCGCCCGCCGGTCCTCCTCGGACAGCGGCTCCAGCTCCCGCCGCAGCGCCGAGGCGGGGGCCTGCCCGGGCTCCTCGGCCCTGTCGGTCCCGCCAGCCCCGCGGGTCCCGTCCGCCGCGCTCGCCCGCAGTCTCGGACGGGCCGTGGCCGCCTCGCCGTCCAGCCAGTACCGCTGCCGCTGGAACGGGTACCCGGGCAGGGCGATCAGCTCGCCGCCCAGCGGCGCGAACACCGCCGACCAGTCCACCGGCAGGCCCCGTACGTGCCCCTCGGCGAGCGAGGTCAGGAAGCGTCCGGCGCCGCCCTCCTCGCGGCGCAGCGTGCCGAGGGCCAGCGCGTTCGCCCCGGCGGCCTCGGCGCTCTCCTGCACGGAGACGGCGAGCACCGGGTGCGCGCTGGACTCGACGAAGAAGGCGTGGCCGTCGTCGAGCAGCGCCCGTACGGCGTCGGCGAACCGGACGGTGCGGCGCAGGTTGGTGTACCAGTACGCGGCGTCCAGCCCGGCGGTGTCGAAGGGGGCGCCGGTGACGGAGGAGTAGAACGGGATCTCGCTGCCGCGCGGCTCGATGCCGGTCAGCGCCTCGATCACCTCGCGCTCGATGAGCTCCACCTGCGCGCCGTGCGAGGCGTAGTCCACGGCGATCCGGCGGGCCCGCACGCCGTCCGCCTCGCAGACGGCGAGCAGTTCCTCCAGCGCCTCCGGCTCCCCGGAGACGACGCTGGAGGCGGCGCCGTTGACGGAGGCCAGCGAGATCCGCTCGCCCCAGCGGGCCAGCAGCTCGACCGTCCGCTCGGCGGGCAGGGCCAGCGAGACCATGCCACCCAGGCCGGACAGCCGCTCCTTGATGGCCCGGGCGCGCAGCGCGACCACCCGGGCGCCGTCGCGCACGCTCAGCGCCCCGGCGACGGTCGCGGCGGCGATCTCGCCCTGGCTGTGGCCGACCACGGCGTCCGGCTCGACCCCGGCGGCCCGCCAGACGGCGGCCAGCGAGACCATCACCGCCCACAGGGAGCACTGGACGACGACCACGTCCTCCAGCGGGGCCGCGTCCGGGCCGCCGCGCACGACGTCCACCACCGACCAGTCGACGTGCTCGCCCAGTGCCGCGTCGCACTCGGCCAGCCGGGCGGCGAACACGGGGGAGGAGTCCAGGAGTCCGGCGGCCATTCCGGCCCACTGCGAACCCTGGCCGGGGAAGACGAAGGCGACCTTGCCGCTCACGTCCGCCCGCCCGGTCACCAGCGCGGGCGCGGGCTGCCGGTCGGCCAGCGCGGCCAGCCCGGCCAGCGCCCCGACGCGGTCGGCGGCCACGACCACCGCGCGCTCCTCGAGCGCCGAGCGGGTCAGCGCCAGCGAGCGGCCCAGGTCGGCCAGTCCGTGTCCGAGCCCGGAGGCAGCGGCGGCCACGGCCACCTGCCCGGCCTGCGCCCGCAGCCCGGCCCGGTCGGCGGCGGAGACCGGCAGCGGCACCGGCACCTCACCGGTCAGCAGCGCGGGCCCGGTACGCCCGACGGGCTCGCCCGCCGCCCGGCCCGTCCACTCCGCCACCACCACATGGCAGTTGGTGCCGCCCATGCCGAACGCGGACACGCCCGCCAGCAGCGGCCGGTCCGCCTGCGGCCAGGGCCCGAGCTCCGTGCGGACCTCCAGGCCCAGCTCGGCGAGCGGGATGTCCGGGTTGGGCGTCTCGTGGTGGAGCGTGCCGGGCAGCTCCCGGTGCTGCACGCTCAGCAGCACCTTGAGCAGGCCCGTGATCCCGGCCGCGCCCTCCAGGTGGCCCACGTTGGTCTTCACCGAGCCGACGACCAGCGGGCGCAGCCGCCCGTCCGCCGTGCCGAGCGCGCCGCCGAGGGCCGCCGCCTCGATCGGGTCGCCGACCGGGGTGCCGGTGCCGTGCATCTCGACGTACTGGACGTAGGCGGCGTCCGTCCCCGCCCGCCGGTGGGCGAGCCGGACGACCTGCTCCTGGGCCTCGCGGTCCGGGGAGGTGAGGGTGGCGCCGCCTCCGTCGTTGTTGACGGCGCTGCCGAGCAGCAGGCCCCGGATCGGGTCGCCGTCCGCGACGGCCTTCGAGAGGAGCTTGAGGACGACGACCGCGCCGCCCTCGCCGCGCACGTACCCGTTGGCGCGGGCGTCGAAGGTGTGGCAGCGCCCGTCCGGGGAGAGCGCGCCGAAGGCGCCGATGCGCTCGGTGGTCTCCGGGACCAGGTTGAGGTTGACGCCGCCGGCCAGCGCGAGGTCGCTCTCGCCGCGGCGCAGGCTCTCGCAGGCGAGGTGGACGGAGACCAGGGAGGAGGACTGCCCGGTGTCCACGGTGAGGCTGGGGCCGCGCAGCCCGAGCACGTACGAGAGGCGGTTGGCGATGAGGCTGCGGTGCAGCCCGGTCATGGTGTGCGGGGTGACGGCCTCGGGGCCGAGCTGCCCGGTGAGGGCGGCGTAGTCGTCGGTGATGACGCCGAGGAAGACGCCGGCGGGCCGGCCGGTGAGCCGGTCGGCGGCGAGGCGGGCGTCCTCCAGGGCGTGCCAGCCGAGTTCGAGGGCGAGCCGCTGGTGCGGGTCCATCGCGACGGCCTCGCGGGGCGAGATGCCGAAGAACGCGGCGTCGAACTCGTCGACGGAGTCGAGGAAGGCGCCGCGCGGCCAGGAGGTGCGGGGGCCGTGCTCGTCGGACCAGCGGCCGGCGGGCGCCTCGGTGACGGCGTCGCGGCCCTCGCGCAGCAGGTGCCAGAAGGCGTCCGGGCCGGTGGCCCGAGGCAGTCGGCAGGCCAGGCCGATGACCGCGACCGGCTCGCCGACCGGCTCGTCGGTGGTGTGGTGGTTCATGGCGCGCTTGGACATAACCCCATCCACTTTCAGGAGAGTTCGGGAGCGGTGGTCAGCAGCTCGGCGGCCAGGAACTCGGCCAGAGCCAGGGGAGTCGGGTACTCGTAGACGGCGCTGAGGGACAGCTCCAGAGCGGTCTCGTCGCGCAGCCGGTTTCCGAAGTCGACGGCGGACAGCGAGGTGAAGCCCAGGTCGAGGAAGTCGGCGTCGGGCTCGATCTCGGCGCCGGAGCTGTGACCGAGGGCGCCGGCGCATTCGTCGCGCACGAAGCGGCACAGCTCCTCGACGAGGGCGGCCTCGTCCAGTCCGCGCAGCCGGTCGAGGAGGGTGGGCGCGCTCTCCTGCTCCTCCTCCGCGTCCTCGGCGCCGGCGGGCCGCTGCCCGCGCCACCAGGCGGTGAGCAGCGGCAGCAGCCGGTCCAGGGGCTCCTGGTGCTCGGTGGCGCCGCCGAGCAGGGCGAGCAGCTCGGCGCTGTCCCCGGTGTCGACGGCCTGCCAGAACCGGCCCTCGACGGTGCCGGCCCGGGCGGCGGCCGCGGGCGCCTGCCCGGTGCCCTCCAGCCAGTAGCGCTTGCGCTGGAAGGCGTACGTCGGCAGCTCGCCCGGTGCGGCCGGGGCGGCGGTGACGGCCCGGGCCAGGTCGACGCGGTGGCCGCCGACGTACAGCCCGGCGAGCGCGCCGAGCAGGGCGGTGGCCTCGGGCCGGTCGCGGCGCAGCGCGGGGAGCACGGTGGCGTCGGCGGTGTGGGCGGCGAGGCTCTCGCGGGCCATCGCGGTCAGGATCGCGTCCGGCCCGACCTCGACGAAGACGCCGACGCCCTGGGCCCGCAGCGCGGCGACGCCGTCGGCGAAGCGGACGGCCTCGCGGATCTGGCGCACCCAGTACTTGGGGTCGGTGAGCCGCCCGGGCTCGGCGAGCGCGCCGGTGACGTCGGAGACCACGGGGACGGCGGGCTCCCGGTAGGTGATGCCCTCGGCGACGGCCGCGAACTCGGCGAGCACCGGATCCATGTGGGAGGAGTGGAAGGCGTGGCTGACCTGGAGGCGCTTGGTGCGGCGTCCGGCGGCGGCCAGCGCGGCGGCGGCCTCGGTGACGGCGTCCTCGTCGCCCGAGAGGACGACGGCGGCGGGGCCGTTGACGGCGGCGACGCAGACCCGGTCGCCGTACGGCCGCAGCGCGGCGAGCACCTCCTCCTCGCCGGCCTGGACGGCCACCATGGCGCCGCCGGCGGGCACGCTCTGCATCAGCCGGGCCCGGGCGGTGACCAGCACGGCCGCGTCCGCCAGGTCGAACACCCCGGCGACGTGGGCGGCGGCCAGCTCGCCGATGGAGTGCCCGAGCAGGTAGTCGGGGCGGACGCCGAAGTCCTCCAACAGCCGGTAGAGCGCCACCTCCACGGCGAACAGCGCCGGCTGGGTGTACTCCGTCCGGTCCAGATCGTCCGAGTCCGAGTCCGAGTCCGAGTCCGAGTCCGAGTCGAAGCAGAGGTCGCGCAGCGAGCGCCCCAGCAGCGGGTCGAAGGCCGCGCACACCTCCTCGAAGGCGGCCGCGAACACCGGGAACGCGGCGCACAACTCCCGCCCCATGCCCACCCGCTGGGCGCCCTGCCCGGTGAACAGGACGGCGATCGGCCCCGGTGCGGCGGCGCGGCCCTGCACCACGGAGGGGTCGCCGCCCCCGGAGGCCAGCGCGGCGAGCCCGGCCAGGGTCGCCTCCCGGTCGGCGCCGAGGACGACGGCGCGGTGTTCGAGGCCGGCCCGGCCGACGAGCAGCGCGGCGGCCACGGCGCCCGGGTCGGCCTCCGGACGGGCGCTGAGGTGGGCGTGCAGCCGCTGCGCCTGCCCGCGCAGCGCCCGGGGGCTGCGGGCGCTCAGCGCCAGCGGCACCGGCCCCGCCGCCGCGCCGGGCGGTTCGGCGGCCTGCTGTTCGGCCTGTTCGGCCTGCTCCGCCTGTTCGAGGATCACGTGGGCGTTGGTGCCGCTGATCCCGAAGGAGGACACCGCCGCCCGGCGCGGCCGGTCCACGGCCGGCCAGTCCCGCTGCTCGGTGAGCAGCCGCACGGAGCCCGCCGTCCAGTCCACGTGCCGGGTGGGCTCGTCCACGTGCAGGGTCTTCGGCAGCACGCCGTGCCGCAGGGCCTGCACGGTCTTGATGACCCCGCCGACGCCGGCGGCGGCCTGCGCGTGGCCGATGTTGGACTTCAGCGAGCCCAGCCAGAGCGGTTCCTCGCGCTCCTGCCCGTAGACGGCGAGCAGCGCCTGCGCCTCGATCGGGTCGCCGAGCGCCGTGCCGGTGCCGTGCGCCTCGACGGCGTCGACCTCGGCGGGGGAGAGGCCCGCCTCGGCGAGGGCCTGGCGGATGACCCGCTCCTGGGAGGGGCCGTTGGGGGCGGTCATGCCGTTGCTGGCGCCGTCCTGGTTGACGGCCGAGCCGCGGATCAGGGCGAGGACGGGGTGCCCGTTGGCCCGCGCGTCGGAGAGGCGCTCCAGCACCAGCAGCCCGACGCCCTCCGACCAGCCGGTGCCGTCGGCGGACTGCGCGAACGCCTTGCAGCGCCCGTCCGGGGCGAGGCCGCGCTGGCGGCTGAACTCGACGAAGACGCCCGGGGTGGCCATCACCGTGGCCCCGCCGGCGAGGGCCAGGGTGCACTCGCCGCGCCGCAGCGACTGCGCGGCGAGGTGCAGGGTGACGAGGGAGGAGGAGCAGGCGGTGTCCACGGTGATCGCCGGGCCCTCGAAGCCGAAGGTGTAGGAGAGGCGGCCGGAGGCGACGCTGCCGGCGCTGCCGATCCCGATCAGGCCCTCGACCTCGGCCGGCGTGGGGGTGCAACTGTAGGCGTAGTCCTGGTACATGACGCCGGTGAAGACGCCGACCCGCTCCCCGCGCAGGGTGTCGGGCACGATCCCGGCCCGCTCGAACGCCTCCCAGGAGGTCTCCAGCAGCAGCCGCTGCTGCGGGTCGATCGCCACGGCCTCGCGCGGCGGCAGGCCGAAGAACCCGGCGTCGAACTCGCCCGCGCCGTACAGGAATCCGCCGAGCGTCGAGTAGGTCCTGCCGCTCGCCCGCGGATCCGGGTCGTACAGGTCGGCCACGGGCCAGCCGCGGTCCTCGGGGAACTCGCCGATGGCGTCCGTGCCCTCGGCGACCAGGCGCCACAGGTCCTCGGGGGAGGAGACGTCCCCGGGGTAGCGGCAGGCCATCCCGACGATCGCGATCGGCTCCTGTTCCCGCTCGGCCAGCTCGGTGAGCCGCTGCTGCGCCTGGTGCAGGGCCGTGGTGGTCCGCCTCAGGTATTCCCGGAGCTTTTCCTCGTTCGTGGACATGCGAACGTCTTTCTCCTCGTCGTGAAGAACGGACGGCCCGGTGAATTCCCGCGCAGGGCAGCGGGCGGGACGCGCCGACCCTAGCCATTCACGCAATTCCGGCTCAACCCCCGACGGCCCCCTAATGCGGCGCCTGCGGGCCCTTTGCGCACCGGCCGGGGCAGCCTGAGGTCAGGGGGAGCCCCCTATTGCGGGTAGGGGTGTCGGGGTGGCCATGAGGGGGGTTCTGCGGGTGGCCGCCCGGGGGCCGCCGCCGCTTGAATGCTAACGACCGGAATCGTCGGAGAGGACGGGATTCAGAATGTACGAGTCAACGGCCCGGGACCGGAGCAATCTGTGGATCCGGCGTTTCCAGCCGGCTCCGGCGGCGCCCTCCCAGCTGGTCTGCCTGTCGCACGCGGGCGGCTCGGCCGGGTACTTCCTGCCGGTCGCCCGGGCGATGCCGACCTCGGTGGACGTGCTGGCGGTGCAGTACCCGGGCCGCCAGGACCGCTCGGGCGAGCCCTGCGTGGAGGACCTGCACGAGCTCGCCGACCTCCTGGTGCGCGAGCTGGAGCCCTGGGCGGACAGGCCGTTCGCGTTCTTCGGCCACAGCCTGGGCGCCTCGCTCGCCTTCGAGGCGGCCGTACGGCTGGAGCGGGCGGGCATCGAGGTGCGGGGCGTGGTCGCCTCCGGACGGCGGGCGCCCTCGCGCCACCGCGAGGAGCGGGTGCACCTGCTGGACGACCGCGCGCTGATCCGGGACCTGGAGCGGCTGAGCGGGACGGACCCGAAGATGCTGCGCGATCCGGAAATCCTCGCGATGATCCTTCCGTACATCCGCAGCGACTACAAGGCTGCGGAACTCTACCGTTCCCGGCCGGGCGCGGATTCCATTCAGGCACCCATTCTGGTGCTCACCGGCGATGCCGATCCCCATGTCACGGATTCGGAGGCGGCGGCCTGGTCGGAACACACCTCCGGGGATTTCTCCCGGCGGGTTTTCTCGGGCGGCCATTTCTTCCTGAACGACCACGCGCTGGCGATCATCCCGGCGATCGCCGAATTCATCGGGGCGAATCGGGAGCTGGCCGGAGTCAAGTGAATCCGGCGCGCCCGGCCGGTGAAATCCGGGCGTTTCGCGAGTGGCCGGTCGGGGCTGTCGGACAGCCCCGACCGGCCGGTCGTGCAGCCCCCGTACGCCCTCGTGTGTCAGTACCGAAAAGTGTGGCACAGATCACAAATCAAGTTGATAGCGATACGCTCCCGTTGCGTATCGAAATCCCCTACAGTCCAGGGCCATGACGCAGACCACGATCCCCGAAGTCCAGCCCCAGGCTGGACATCCGCGCCGCTGGCTGATCCTCGGCGTTCTCGTCACCAGCCTGCTGGTGATCCTCATCGACAACACGATCCTCAACGTCGGTCTCCGGACCATCCAGCACGACCTGAACGCCACGCAGAGCGAGATGGAGTGGGTGCTCGACTCCTACATCCTGATCTTCGCCGGCCTGATGTTCACCTTCGGCGTCCTCGGCGACCGCTTCGGCCGCAAGCTGCTGCTGATCATCGGTCTGGTCCTGTTCGGCGTCACCTCGGTGGTCGCCGCCGTGTCCTCCGAGTCCGTGCCGCTGATCCTCGCCCGCGCCGGGATGGGCCTGGGCGCCGCGATGGTCCAGCCGCAGACGCTCTCGATCATCCAGAACGTCTTCCCGCCGAGCGAGCGCGGCAAGGCGATCGCGATCTGGTCCTCCTTCTCCGGCATCGCCATCGCCATCGGCCCCGTCACCGGCGGCGCGCTGCTCAAGGGCTTCTGGTGGGGCTCGCTCTTCCTGGTCAACATCCCGGTCGTGATCATCGGCGCCGTCGCGGTGCTCATGGTCGTGCCCGAGTCGCGTGACCCGAAGCCCAGCCGGCTCGACCCGCTCGGCGTCGTCCTCAGCACTGCGGGCGTCATCGGCGTGGTCTACGGGATCATCAAGGGCGGTGAGACCAACGAATGGTTCTCGGCCGCCGTGCTGGCCCCCACGGCCGCCGGCATCGCCGTCCTCGCGCTCTTCGTCTGGATGCAGACGCGCAGCTCCGCGCCGGCCCTGGACGTCAACCTGTTCCGCAACCGGCTCTTCTCCAGCGGCACCCTGGCCCTGTCCGTGACGATGTTCGCGCTGATGGGCGCGCTGGTCTTCATGGCCTACTACTGGCAGGCCGCCCGCGGCTACGACGCCCTCAAGGCGGGCCTGTTCGCGGTGCCGGTCGCCGTCGGCATGATGATCGGTGCGGGCAAGAGCTCCGGCCTGACGGCCAGGTTCGGCCACCGCGGCCCGGTCTCCACCGGTCTGGCCATGATGGGCGTCTCGCTGATCGCCTGGGTGGTCGTCGACCAGGACACCACCGTCTGGTACATGGTCTTCTTCAGCCTGGTCTTCGGCCTGGGCATGGGCAACGTGTTCGCCCCGGCCACCTCGCTCGCCATGTCCGCCGTCCCGGTCACCAAGGCCGGCGCGGGCTCGGCCGTCACCAACACCGTCCGGCAGATGGCCGGTGCGCTCGGCATCGCGGCCCTCGGTTCCGTCCTCTCGGCGGCCTACCGCGACGAGATCACCGACGCCGTCGACGCGGCCTTCCCGGAGCCCATGCGGCACAACGCGGCCGAGTCGATCGTCGGGACCGGATCCGAGGCCGAACGCCTGGTCGCCCAGGTACAGTCGGGTAGCGTTCCCCAGTCCGCGCTCGCCAATCTGCACGGACTGTTCGACAAGGCCCAGGACGCCTTCATCTCGTCGATGCACGTCACGTCGATCGTCGCCGGCGGATTCGCGCTCCTCGGCGCGTTGGCGGTCTTCCTGGCGATGCCCAGTCGGAACCCTCGCACCGAATAGGAGGCCCCACCATCCCAACCACGAGTGCGTCAACCCAGCGAACCACCAAGGTCCGTGCGGGCCGGCCTCGGAGTGAGGAGGCCGAGCGGGCGATCCTCGACGCCACGCTCTCCCTGCTCGCCGAGGTCGGCTCGGAAGTCCTCTCGATGGAGACCGTAGCGACTCGCGCGGCCGTCGCCAAGACCACCATCTACCGGCGATGGAAGACCAAGGACGAACTCCTGGTCGCCGCGATCTGTTCGCTCCGGGGCGAGATGCCCGGACTTCCGACCTCGACGGACCTGCGCGAGGCCCTGCTGGAATGCGTCAAGGGCATGCAGCAGATGCACGACGACCCGCGGTACCTCCGGCTGGTGCCCCGTCTGTACGGGGTGGCCGACCTCCATCCGGAGCTCTACCGCCAGTACGTCAACCAGGCCATCGCCCCCCGGCGGGACATCGTCCTCCAGGTCCTCCAGCAGGGAGTGGCCGAGGGGTCGATCCGCAAGGACGCGAACCTGCGCCTCGCGATGGACCTGCTCCTCGGGCCGGTGCTGATCCGCTCCTTCCGGTCCTCGGGAGCGGATCCGACCGATCCGAGCTACTCGGAGCTGGACCCGGCGGAACTGGTCGACGCGGTACTGGACGGGCTGGCGCCCAGGTGACCCACCCGGTCACGGGGGAAGCGGAAGACGACACACCGGAGCCCGGCGGACCCCGCCGGGCTCCAGGCGTTCCCGGGCGCTCCTGAACACGAGGGCCGCAACTGCGCCGCCCGGCCGCCCACCTGGCGCACCTAGCGCACCTAGCGCACCTAGTGCACCGACCCGTCGAACCGCTCGTCCTCGCCCAGTGGTTGCCCGACGGGCGGCACGAAGACCCGCTGGACCCTGGGCCTGGTCAGCCAGTTGACCCTCCGTACGTCCCGGGCCAGCGCCCGGGGCCGCCAGAGCTCGGTGAGCGCGGTGACGGCGCCCAGCACGATCCCCGCCGCCAGCCAGCCGGCCACCACGTCGCTGGGCCAGTGCACCCCGAGCGCGATCCTGGTCCAGCCGATGGTCAGCACCGTCGCGCCGGCCACGGAGCACGCGGCGATCCGCCCCCGCCGCTGGACCCGGTACCAGAGCAGGCCCACCAGCACCGCGCAGGTGATCGCCGAGGCCATCGCGTGCCCGGACGGGAAGGAGGAGCCGTCCGCGTGCGAGACCGGGTCGTTGAAGGAGGGCCGCGGCCGGTCGACGGCCGCCTTGAGCGCCCACTGGGCACCCCAGCCGGCCAGTGCACACGCGGCCACCCAGCCGGCCAGCACCCGGGCGCCGACCAGCCAGAGCCAGCCCGCCGCGATGGCGAGCAGGACGCGCATCGTCACCGTGCCGCCGATGTCGGAGAGCGTCTGCACCGCGGCCGTCCAGATCCGGTGGTCCCGGGCGTAGACGTGCAACTCCCCGGACCAGACCTGGTCGAAGCGCTCGAGCGGGTGCCAGTGCCGGGTGACCAGAGCCGCGAGGAGGCCGAACAGCCCGGTACATCCCAGCGCGAGCGCCGCGTCCCGGAGGAGGCGACGGTGACGCGCGGTGACGGACGTCCAGCTGTTGGTCAGGTGCATGTCTGACACCTTCCCAGTGTCCTGACCCCCACAGGGGCCCGGGGGATAGCGATTCGGCATCGGTTCTGGGGAGGACCTGCGTGCGCCGGGGTGTGCGAGCGGGCGGAAGCCCGGGCGCGCGGGAACGTACGCGACCCCACGGGGGTTCACCGGAAAGGGGCCCGGCGTTCGCCTCACGGTTCGAACTCCCGCCAGGGCGACGGTCGCAGAAGGTGCCCGACCGGTCACTCAGTGTCCATGGATGCGGTGAAAACCGGCAGGATACTCCATGAAGCGGAAGAATCTGAGTGACTTGGGAATGTTGTCCGGATTCTGTTCGTTGGATCGTTACGTGTGAGGGCCCGAGGGCCCACACTTCTTGTCCTCCCGGGGCAGGCAGGCAGACCTCGGCAACACCAGCAAAGGGAGCAAGCATGGCCACCCGTGCCGTCGTTCGCGACAGGGCCGACCGGACTCGCGCGGCCCGCCCGACCAACCTCGAAGCCGACCGCGACCTTGTCGGCATGTACCTCGACGAGATCGCCAGGACGCCCCTGCTCGATGCCGCCGAGGAGGTCGAGCTCTCGCTGCGGATCGAGGCCGGAGTGTACGCCCAGCACCTGCTGGAGCAGGACGAACTCCCCAGCGGCGTCACGCGCGAGGAGCTCGAGACGATAGCCGCGGACGCCGAGCGCGCCAAGGACGTCTTCATCCGGTCCAACCTCCGTCTCGTCGTGGCGGTCGCCCGCCGGTACCCGCGCAGCGGCCTCCCGCTGCTGGACCTCATCCAGGAGGGCAACGCCGGCCTGGTCCGCGCGGTCGAGAAGTTCGACTACGCCAAGGGCTTCAAGTTCTCCACCTACGCGACGTGGTGGATCCGGCAGGCGATCACCCGCTCGATCGCCGACCAGTCCCGCACGATCCGCCTGCCCGTCCACCTGGTCGAGGAGCTCGGCCGCATCCGCCGGGTGCAGCGCGAGAAGTCCAAGGAGCTGGGCCGCGAGGCCGAGCCGGCCGAGATCGCGGCCGAACTGGACACCACCGAGGCCCGGATCAAGGACGTGCTGGACTGGGCCCGGGACCCGGTCAGCCTCAACATGTCGGTCGACGACGAGGGCGAGACCCAGTTCGGCGACCTCGTCGAGGACACCGGCGCCACCTCCCCCGAGGACGCCGTGATGGTCATGCTCCGCCGCGAGGAGCTGGACGGCCTCATCGGCCGGCTGGACGACCGCACCGCCTCGATCATCCGCTCCCGCTACGGGATGGAGGACGGCCGCGAGCGCACCCTCACCGAGGTGGGCAAGCAGCACGGCCTCACGCGCGAGCGCATCCGCCAGATCGAGAAGCACGCCCTGGCCGAACTCAAGAAGATCGCCGACCACGCGGGCTTCGAAGCCGCCTAGCACCCTTCCCGCCGGCCCCGGTACGGAGCGCTCCGCACCGGGGCCGCGGCCTGCCGCGGAACTCTTAGGCTGGAAGGACAGCAGGCAGACCGACGGGGAGAGACGGGGAGAACAGAGTGAGCGAACAGGGACAGGGACAGGGACAGGAACCGGAGACGGACCAGGACGCGCAGGCCAGGGCCCGGGCCAAGGCCCGCCTGATCTTCGGCGACCCGCTGGACCAGCCCTCCCGGGACGACACCGACGCCGGCTGGGGCGGCCGCCCCGGTGCGGGGGAGAGCAGCGGGCGGGGGCTGGACTGGTACCTGAGCCAGCGCCCGCCCCATCACGGCGAATGACGAGGACGGGCGGTCAGCGCTGCGCGACCAGCGCGTCCCGGATCTCGGTGAGCAGTTGGACCTCCTTGGCCTCGGCCTCGGCCGCCACCTCGGCGAGGGTCTTGCGCTTGGCGGCCAGGCGGTTCATGGGAACGATCAGGATGAAGTAGACGACGGCCGCGGTGATGAGGAACGACAGCGCGGCACTGAGCACCGACCCCCACAGGATGAGGATTCCGTGCGTGACCTCCCCGGTGGCGCTCACCTCACAGGGCCCCTTGAGGCAGGAACTGTAGGACGCGAGGTCCTTCGTCCCGAACACGCCGACGATCGGATTGATCACGCCTTTGACGAAGGCGTTGACGATGTTGGTGAATGCGGCGCCGATGACCACGGCGACGGCGAGATCGACGACGTTTCCACGCAGCAGGAATTCCTTGAAGCCTTTCATGCCGCCTCGAACGACGAAGTCGTTCCCGCGTCACGGGTGATCTTCGGAAGCCGCCGATTGACAACCCGTTCGGCCCACCTCCCCGCCCGCGGGCGGCGGCAGACCGGCCCGCGCCGCCCCGGAGGCGAGCGCCGCAGCCACCGCGAGCAGCACCAGCGCGGGCACGCAGCCCCGCCGCCGCAGGACGCTTCGCCAGCGGTGCCGGCCGCCGCAGCCCCGCCGGATCGGCGGAAAACTCGGCACCTCCCGCCGGGGCGGCACGGCGGGAGCGGGCAGGGGGACGGTGAAGCTCATGGCGGTCACGGGGGTACCTCCGGGTTCGACGGGTTCGACGGGCTGGTGCCCACACGATGTGCGCGAATCCCGCCCGGCGACAGTCCTTTCCCACCGCCTGTGGATAACCCGCCCCCACCCGAAACCTCATCCCCCCGAACGGGGTAATCCGCCGCCCCGAAGGCATAGAACCCGGATAACCCCGGCAGCCCCGATACCCCCGATACCCCCGATACGCGAAAAGGCCCGCCCACCCCGCACGAAGCGGGGTGAACGGGCCTTTCGAAGTGTTCCCGAAGTCCTCAGCTCGCGGCCGGAGCCGGCGAGGAGGGCGCGGAGGACGAGGAACTCGTCGACGGGCTGGAGGTCGAGGACGAGGAAGTGGTGGACGACGTCGAAGACGACGACGAGGACCCCACCGCGCTGCTCGAGGACGAGCGGCTGTCGGTCCGGTAGAAACCGGAGCCCTTGAACACGACGCCCACCGCGGAGAAGACCTTGCGGAGCCGTCCCTGGCAGTCGGGGCACGTGGTCAGCGCCTCGTCGGTGAACTTCTGCACCGCCTCCAGGCCGTTGCCGCACTCGGTGCACTGGTACTGGTACGTGGGCACTTGTCTTCCTCCTGGCACTCTCGCCTGATGAGTGCTAACGATGGTCAATGATGCGGTATTCCGCAGGATCAGTCCAGCGACTCAGGTGTGAGATGGGCCCTGCACAAGGATTCGACGGGGCCGCACGGCGCCCGGGGTCAGCAGGTGCCGCATCGACACCAGCGCCGCCAGCCCCAGCCCGGCGCCGATCACCGGCACCAGGAACCCGACCGAGGGCCCGTGCCCGTCGATCAGCTTGCCGGCCACCATCGAGCCGATCGCCAGCCCCAGTCCGATGGCCCCGGTCAGCCAGGTGAAGGCCTCCGTCTTGGCGCCGTCCGGGACCAGCGTCTCGACCAGGGTGTAGCCGCTGATCAGCGTCGGAGCGATGGCCAGGCCGCAGACCAGCCCGGCCACGGTCAGCGCGACCAGGTCGGGCATCGCCCACAGCACCGAGGCGCCGAGCACCAGCATCGAGTAGCTGACGACCATCCGCTGCGCCACCGGCCGCCGCCAGGCGATCACGCCGTACAGCACACCGGCCAGCATCGAGCCGCCGGCGAAGATCCCGTACACGGTGCCGCCGGCGTCGTGCTGCCCGACGGAGTCCGCGAAGGCGTTGACCGAGACCTGCATGCCGCCGAACACGGTGCCGACCCCGAGGAAGGCCCCGGCCAGCAGCCGCACGCCCGGCGAGGCCAGCGCGGAGGCGCGCCGCACCCCGGGCTCGGGGAGGATCCGGGCGGGGGCGGTGCGCCGCTGGGCGGCGAAGGCCAGGCCGCCGACGAGCGTCAGCGAGGCTTCGGCGATCAGCGCGGCGGCCGGGTTGGCGAAGGCCGCGATGCCGGAGGCCAGGATCGGGCCGATCACGAAGGTGAACTCGTCCGTCACGGACTCGAAGGCGAAGGCGGTGGAGACCTTGGCGGCCGCGCCGTCGGTCGCGCCCTGCGCGCCGAAGGTGGCCACCCAGCGGGCCCGGACCATCGCGCCGACCTGCGGCACGCTGCCGCCCGCCGGGACGGCGGCCAGGAACAGGCTCCAGGCCGGGGCGTGGCCGAGCGCCAGCGCGATCAGCAGGCCCACCGAGACCGCGTGCACCAGGACGGCCGGCACCAGCACCGCGGCCTGGCCGTACCGGTCGGCCAGCCGCCCGGTCTGCGGCCCGATCAGCGCCTGCGCCACGGCGGCGACGGCGGTGACGGTACCGGCGGTGCCGTACGAGCCGTGGGTCTGGGTGACGAGCAGCAGGATGCCCATGCTGAGCATCGCGTAGGGGAGCCGGGCGACGAGCGCGGGGGTCAGGAACCTCCAGGCGCCCGGAGTGCGCAGCAGCTCGCCGTACCCGACGCGGGCCGGGGTCGCCGGGGCGTCGGGCGCGGTGGGTACGGCAGTGGCCGAGGTGGCCGAGGTGGCCGGGGGAGCCGTGAGCACGGCGGTGGGGTCGTCGACCGTTCGGCTGGCCGTCACGGTCGGTCCTTCCTGCTGCCTGGTAGCGCGCGGCAGGGCATGAAAAGGCCCCGACGGCGCCGAGAGTCGTCCTCTCGCGCGTCGACCGGGGTAGATACCGGGTCGGCCCGGCCTGGTGGGCGGGGGTCCGGACCGCGGCCGCCGAGCGGTCGCGCCAACTCTGCTTCAGGCAGATGCTGGGTGTGGTCTAGCGGTTGTCGTACGGATGATCCCTCCCAGCATACATTTACGCGCGTAGACCCGCCAGGTCGACCGACCCGGCCCCCGTCGAAGAACAGCTGAACAGGAGCCGGTCCGGCCGGGTGGAAGGCGTCACCGCCCGTTCAGCCACCCCGCGAGCTTGCCGCCCTTGTCCACGGCCCGCAGCCGCCGCTCCGCCGCCTCGCCGACCTCGTCGGTGGTGACCACCAGCAGCTCGTCCCCGCCGCGCAGCATGGTCGCCTTGTCCGGCACGAAGGAGCTCCCCTCCCGCACGACCAGCGTGACCGCCGCCCCCTTGGGCAGCCGCAGCTCGCTGATCTCCACCCCGGACATCTTCGAGTCCGGCGAGAGCGTGACGGAGAGAAGGTGTCCGTGCAGCTTCTCCAGCGGCGCGGACTCGATGTCGAGGTCCTGGCCCATCGCCCCGTCGCCGATCCGCAGCCACTTGGCCACCCACGGCAGGGTCGGCCCCTGGAGCAGGGTGAAGACGACGACCAGGATGAAGACGATGTTGAACACGTCCTCCGCCCGGTGCGCGCCCGAGACCACCGGGATGGTGGCCAGCACGATGGGCACCGCGCCGCGCAGTCCGGCCCAGCTCAGCAGCGCCTGCTCGCGGGCGGGCACCTTGAACGGGGTGAGCGTGAGGAACACCGACAGCGGCCGCGCCAGGAAGACCAGCACCGCGCCGATCACCAGCGCCGGGAGTATCGCGGAGCCCATGGTCTCGGGCACGGACAGCAGCCCGAGCAGCACGAACATCCCGATCTGCCCGATCCAGGCCAGCCCGTCCGCGAAGCCGCGCACGGCCGGGCCGTGCGGCAGCTTGGCGTTCCCGAGGATCACCGCGCAGATGTAGACGGCGAGGAAGCCGGAGCCGTGCAGCAGCGAGCCGGCCGCGTACGCGAGCACGGTGAGCGCCATCACGGCGATCGGGTACAGGCCGGAGGAGGGCAGGGCGACGTGCTTGACGGCGTAGGCGCCCAGCTTGCCGACGGCGAGGCCGATGACGGCGCCGATCGCCAGCTCCGCGAAGATCGTGCCGAGCAGGACGTACCAGGAGTCCATCTCCCCGGCGGTGGCGAAGGCGACGACCAGGATGACCACGGGCGCGTCGTTGAAGCCGGACTCGGCCTCCAGCAGTCCGGTGAGCCGCTGCGGCAGCGGGACCATCCGCAGGACGGAGAAGACGGCCGCGGCGTCGGTCGAGGAGACTATGGCGCCCAGCAGCAGTGAGGTCCGCCACTCCAGGCCGACCAGCCAGTGCGCCCCGGCGGCGGTGACGAACACGCTGACTCCGACGCCGAGCGTGGCGAGCACGGTGGCCGCCGGCATCACCGGCTTGACCTCGCGCCAGTTCGTCTTGAGGCCGCCCTCGGCCAGGATCACGACCAGGGCCGCGTAGCCGAGCACCTGGGTGAGCTCGGCGTTGTTGAAGGTGACACCGATCCCGTTCTGGCCCAGCGCGACTCCGATCCCCAGGTAGATCAGCAGACTGGGCAGTCCTGATCGGGTGGAGAACCGCACGGCGACCACCGCGAACAGCAGGATCACGGAGGACTCGAGGAGCAGCTGGTTCAGATGGGAGACGTTCACGCAGGGGCACCTCGGGCAGGCATGGGCGGACGGGGTGTCTGGTGGTGCTGTGGTGCGGCCCGTCGAAGGGGGCCGCGGGCGATCCGCCGAGGTCGCCGCGGGGCGCCCCGTTAAGAAGTCGTCAATGCTCCCCTTGCGGATCGTTACTCAGTCTAACATTTTGCCATATCTTTAGCTTGGTCCCCCGTTCACGGAGCCGGGCCGACTCGGCCTAATGTGGTGCCCTGTCACGGCCGCAGGCCCTGGACACGCCCGCCCGCCCCGAAGTCAGGACCGCAAGGACCCAGATGCCCCGCTCGAAGAAGTTCCGGCGCGCCCGTCTGATCGTGATCGTGCTGGTCGTGCTGCTGGTGGCCGGAGTCGGCTACGGCGGCTACCGCGGGGTCACCGCGGTCCGCGCCTCCTTCCCGGAGGTCGACGGCAGCGTGAAGGTCGCGGGCCTGAGCGCGTCGGTCGACGTCAAGCGCGACGCCAACGGCATCCCGCAGCTGTACGGCGACACCTCCGAGGACCTCTTCCGGGCCCAGGGCTACGTCCAGGCCCAGGACCGCTTCTGGGAGATGGACGTGCGCCGGCACATCACCGCCGGCCGCCTCTCCGAGATGTTCGGCGACTCCCAGGTCGACACCGACGCGTTCATCCGCACCATGGGCTGGCGGCAGGTGGCGCAGAAGGAGTTCGACACCAAGCTGTCGGCCGACACCAGGAAGAACCTCCAGGCGTACGCGGACGGCGTCAACGCCTGGCTCTCCGAGCACCCCGGCGGCGAGAAGGCGTCCCTGGAGTACTCCCTGCTCGGCGTCGTCAACAGCGGCTACAAGCCCGAGCAGTGGTCCCCGGTGGACTCCGTCGCCTGGCTCAAGGCGATGGCCTGGAACCTCTCCGGCAACCTCCAGGAGGAGGTCGACCGCTCGCTGCTGGCCCAGGACTTCGGCCCGGACAAGATCGCCGAGCTGTACCCGGAGTACCCGTACGCCCGCAACGGCACCATCGTGAAGACCGGCACCGTCGTCGGCGACACCTACCGCCCGGCGGACGGCTCCCCGCAGTCCGGCGCCCCGCAGGCCGGTGCCACCACCCAGGGCGCCGCCGCCACCAAGGCGCTGTTCCAGGGCGTGACCGACCGCGTGGACGCGATGCCGCAGCTGCTCGGCCGCCCCGGTCAGGGCATCGGCTCCAACTCCTGGGTCGTCGCGGGCTCCCACACCACCACCGGCAAGCCGCTGCTGGCCAACGACCCGCACCTCGGCCCGGGCCTGCCCTCGGTCTGGTACCAGATGGGCCTGCACTGCCGTACGGCCTCCCCGGCCTGCCAGTACGACGTCTCCGGCTTCACCTTCGCCGGCATGCCCGGCGTGGTGATCGGCCACAACAAGGACATCGCCTGGGGCTTCACCAACCTCGGCGCCGACGTCACCGACCTCTTCCTGGAGAAGGTCACCGGCCCGGACACCTACCAGGTCGACGGCAAGGACGAGAAGTTCGAGCTCCGCAAGGAGACCATCAAGGTCGCCGGCGGGGACGACCGCACCATCACCGTCCGGACGACGAAGACCGGCGCCCCGCTCATCTCCGACCAGAGCACCGAGCAGCAGAACGTCGGCAAGTACGCCCCCAACGGCCCCTCGGCGCCCGACCGCGGCACCACCGGCTACGGCGTCGCCCTCCAGTGGACGGCGCTCAACCCCGGCAAGACCATGGACGCCGTCTTCGAGCTCGACCGGGCCAAGAACTGGGACGAGTTCCGCAACGCCGCCAAGGACTTCGCCGTCCCCGCGCAGAACCTGATCTACGCCGACGCCAAGCACATCGGCTACCAGGCCCCCGGCGACATCCCGGTCCGCGGCAAGGGCGACGGCACCATGCCCGCCCCCGGCTGGGACTCCTCGTACCAGTGGAAGGGCTCGATCCCCTTCAACGCCCTTCCGTACAGCCTCGATCCGGCCGCCGGCTACATCGTCACCGCCAACCAGGCCGTCGTGGACCAGGGTTACAAGCCCCTCCTGACCAAGGACTGGGAGTACGGCACCCGGGCCAAGGAGATCACCGACCAGATCGAGGGCCTGCTCAAGAACAACGGCAAGATCTCGCCGGACGACCTGCAGACCCTCCAGCTGGACAACACCAGCATCATGGCCAAGACCCTCGTCCCGCTGCTGCTCAAGCAGCAGATCGACGACCCGTACGTGCGCGAGGCCCAGGACCTGCTCAAGGACTGGAACTACCACCAGGACGCCGACTCGGCCGCCGCCGCCTACTACAACGGCGTCTGGCGCAACCTGCTCAGCCTCGCCTTCGGCCAGAAGTTCCCGGCCGACCTGCGGGCCAAGGACAACTGCCTGCTCGCCCGCCGCCAGGACGACCCGACCAAGCCGGACAGCCCCGCCAAGATCGTCACCGAGTGCGGCACCCGCGACCCGGGCAAGGCCCAGCCGGACGGCGGCGACCGCTGGACGGAGGTCGTGCGCCAGCAGCTCGACAAGCCCGACAGCACCTGGTGGACGTACATCGACTCCGAGCACAAGGAGCAGAAGGGCCTGGACAACCTCCTCAAGGAGGCCATGAAGAACGCCCGCCAGGACCTCACCACCCGCCTGAGCAAGGACGTCTCCACCTGGAGCTGGGGCCGGCTGCACAAGCTGGAGCTGCGCGAGCAGACCATGGGCACCGACGACTCCTCGATCGCCTCCGGCGTCGTCCACAAGCTGCTCAACCGCGGCCCGTACCGCCTCTCCGGCGGCTCGGCCGCCGTCGACGCGGCGGGCTGGAACGCGGCGGCCGGGTACCAGGTCGACTGGATCCCCTCGATGCGCATGGTCGTCGACCTGAACGACCTCGACTCCTCGCGCTGGATCAACGTCGGCGGCGCCTCCGGCCACGCCTTCCACGCCAACTACAACGACCAGACCGACCTCTGGCTCAAGGGCAAGCTGCTCACCTGGGCCTACAGCCCGGACGCGGTCGAGAAGGCCACCAAGCACAAGCTGGTGCTCACCAACGGCTGACAGCACCGAGGCGGCGGCCCCCGTCCCCCCCCCGGGGGCGGGGGCCCCCCCCCCGCCCCCCCCCCCCCCCCCCCCCCCCCCCCCCCCCCCCCCCCCGCCCCCCCCA